>NZ_JBGMEL010000006.1:0-236215 GCF_041447225.1 Microbulbifer echini
TTTACGGCGCTTCAGATTGTATTCTGCTTCGGCAAAGGTGACTTGGTGCATGATCTATCGTAGCCTTGACGGATAACTGAATACTACCAAATTGGCTCGGAATTATTCAGAGGTTCCTTAAGTAGAAATTCTTTAGATCGAAGTTACTTTGGCACCGCCATCTTATTGCATGGATTTCGCACTTCAAAAGAATTCATGCTGGATTCTGCTCTTTATTTTCGCTTTCTTGGGCTTCAGGTTGTTGTTCCAGACCTTCTCGGTCATGGTGATACTGGTGGCAAAAAAAAATATGGAGTGGATGATAGCAAATATATCAACTCTCTTATTGACAACCTAATTGAAGAAGGGATTATCAAAGATGGAAATATATATCTTGTAGGAAGCTCTATGGGCGCCTTAACGGCCTCACATATTTCTTCTTTAAGATCAGACATCAGCGGAGTCATTCTTTTAGCTCCGATGCTGCAATTTGATGAGGCCGTATACAATTATGCAAAGATTGACCACCCCATACTTAGTCGGATTATCCCTGAGAAAGATATACGCAAGGGAGCGGCTTTAGCTCTAAGAAAATCTAATGTAAAGCTAAAAGATACAAACATACAGCCTCTATTAAAATCCTCCCAGACTCCGACACTACTAATACTCTCAGATTCAGACCAAATTTCACCGTATGCAAGTTATAAGCAATTGCAGAAAGATAATATAGAAATATTCAAAGTTAATGGTAGGCATCATCCAAGCATGAATACAATAGGAGAAGGCGAGCATGAAGCCATTGTTAAATGGCTCAATACTACTCAATAGTACAACCTATAGAATTTTCGGTTACCTTCAAAATTGAAACCATGCTGGAGAAGACCTTCTGTTAAGTAAAAGGTTATCATCATAGTTCCCTACTCTATCCCTATACATCATGTAGTGATCTAGCAAACCCCGACACCAATTTAGATGCTGAAAATGACCATTTGAAATTCATATCCTTCGGGTGTTCCCACACACTGTCTGGCCGATAGCAACATAGGAATCACTATTTGATCAACGACTGCTATTATTTGAATTTGAATAAATACCTACTTACATCTTAGTCGACCCTAAATTCATAAAGGAAACGTGCATGAAGAAACATTCATTCTTATTCATAATGATTTTGATTGCCCTTGCCTTTACGGGGTTTAACACAGCAGCTGAAGAAGGCAAGCTTAAGCCTCTCCAAAATAGTGAGGGCATCATTTGCAGTAATGAATATGTCTTATGCACTTCAGCTCCTTGTATCCCGGACCCCAGAAACCCGGATTCAAATGCAATTTGTCAATGTGATGTTAACCGGGGTTTGAACTTTGGGATGTCAGAATGTAAAGCCCGGATTCCTGTGACTGACTCGACCGGTGTAAAAAAAACCGTATCGACTTTTTCTTTCGCTCAGGCACCTACTAAACCAGTACTTTCCTGTCCCGAGGGAAAACCCTGGACGGATTGCCTGGATCAGCCCTGTATTGTCGACCCAATGAACCCACTCAAGGCCATTTGCACATGCAAAATAGTGCGTGATCAGCCTTTTGTAACTTTTGGAGGAGACTGTGTTTCTTTGACTTGTGATACAGGCTACTGGTCAGGCGCAACGCTAGGGTCCTATGTTGGGGCAAGTAGACAACTTATGAAGGCTTTTGGTTTAGATCAGACGCCTGCCAAATATTGTGCGGGAGCAAAGCCGGGAGTCTCAGAGTGATCTCAATTTGACTGGAAAGTCACCCCATAGAGGTCTAATCTTATGCCAAGATAATATCTACTCCTCTAGTCCTCCCCCCTTGCCATAACCTTGTGAGGCTTCGTATGAGAAAAGCAACCAGTGAAAAAGTGAGCGCAAAGGATCAAGCCAGGCTTACGGCTCCAACGGATCTGGGCGAGAACGCGAAGAGCAGCATTACTACTGCTGTCAATACACTATTGGCAGACACCTTTAGCTTATACTTGAAAACGAAGAATTTTCACTGGCATGTGAGCGGTCCACACTTCCGGGACTACCATCTACTGTTTGACGATCAGGCCAGTCAAATTTTCAAGATGACCGATGTTTTGGCAGAGCGTGTACGTAAACTGGGGGGAACCACACTTCGCTCCATTGGTCAGATCGCCAAACTGCAACGATCTTCAGATAATGATGCGGATTATGTAGACCCACAAGATATGCTTACGGAACTTGGTGAAGATAATCAGCAAATGATTGCCAACATGCGCAAAGTCCATGAGCTCTGTGATAAGCACCGTGATATTGCAACTGCAAGTATACTGGAGGAGTATATTGATCAGGCCGAAAGGCGATCATGGTTCTTATTTGAGGCTAGCCGGAGTCCAGGATTAACGCACCACTGAGCCTCACCCCAAAAGACGCAATACTTTTGTGTCCCCAGTTAAAGAAGGGGTTTGTTGTATTTCTAGCCGACAACAACTCCTTTCTTACATCTCTATTAAAACTGTCCTTTCATCTACAGCGTTAAATTTACAGTTCCAGCCACAATTTTCTATACAATTTATCTCCCCAGTTACGGAACAGCTGGATAACGCGGGGAATAATTTATGAGATTTTCAAGTTTGCCAAGGTGGCCGAATCACCAATCTTTTCAACAAGGAAATCAATAAACACCCTGACTTTTGACGTGAGTACATTAGATTTAGGGTAGACAAGCCAAATCGCTGCCTGGTCATCAATTTTGTAATCCGGAAGTACCCGAACCAGTGTGCCCTCTTCTAACTCAGAATGAATATTCCATAACGAACTCATACAAACCCCAACCCCGGCCTTGGCCGCTATACGCATGCTGGCGCCATCATCACAAATTACTCGAGACTTGCCTTTCGGTGGAGGAAATGATCCAGCTTGTTTATCACGTTCAGATATCAGCTTTCTGGGCTTTGAATTCATAAACACCAAAAGCTGATGCCGAATGAGATCTTCAGGCGTATTTGGAGCACCGTATTTCTTTAAGTAGCTGGGGGAAGCGCACAGGATTCTCTTGTCTTCTGCAAGTTTACGTCCAATAAGACTACTGTCTTCTACGGCATAGTTGCGTAGGGCTAAGTCAAAGCCTCCCTCGATTAGGTTAACTTGTGTATCAGATAGCTTAAGCTCCACATTCACACCGGGATATCGCTCAAGAAATTCAGGCAGTATTGGTGCTACAAAGCGCTGTACAAATGTGCTTGAAGCCGCAAATCTTAGCGTTCCGCTCACATTTGAACTGCCTTTACCCAGGGCTGCCAAGGCAGCATCTTCTTGAGCAAGGATCTCTCTAGCATAGGGAAGGAATTCGGCTCCTTCTGTCGATAAAGTGACCTTCCGAGTGGATCTATGGAATAGATCCGCCCCTAATTGAACCTCAAGCTTTGACAGGCGCGCACTGGCTACTGATGGAGCCAAACCAAGCTGGCGCCCTGCGGAACTGATATTGAGCAGCTCAGCTGCCAGCACAAAAAGTCTTATTCCGTTCGTATCCACTAATTATATCCAAAATCAGTATTCTGATTCCATTTATACATCATTTATTCGCAATAACCAATGAATTAGGCTTTGCCCAACTGTTGAGTAGTTGCCCTCAAAGGGCTTGTAGCCAAGCAATAACAGGAATTTCGTTCGCGATTAGAAGAGATAAATAGATGGTATTTTCTTTCTTCTGAACATTTATGGGATATGACCGAATGATCCCAATTGTGCAAAGGACATGGCAATGCCAACAACCATAACCCGTTGTGTCAACTATGTTGAAGGGGATGTTTAGTGACTTCTGGCCAAAGAGATAGAGATGGTTGGTTTCCCGAAATCAATACTGGCTTCAATAGCGTATTTAAGCCTGGACGACTTTCTTTAGGCATAATCGTCCCTATTGAAAACTACTCGGCAACCTCTGTGCCAACTATGGCAGATCATATTGAGAGAGTTCAACTCGCTGAGGAGCTAGGTTTTAGCGCCGTTTGGCTAAGAGACGTGCCGTTCAATGTGCCTTCATTTGGTGATGCCGGGCAAGTGTTTGACCCTTTCGTCTATCTTGGATTACTTGCAGGTGCTACTTCAAAGATTAGCCTCGGCGTAGCGAGTCTTATTTTGCCATTACGCCACCCAGCACACGTTGCAAAAGCAGCTGCCTCGGTTGATCACCTCTCCGTAGGGCGATTTATCCTTGGCATTGCCAGCGGCGATCGCCCTGAAGAGTACCCAGCGATGAATGTTCCTTATAAGGAGAGGGGGGCGATTTTTCGTGAGAGTTACGAATACATTCGAAAAATAACAGCCCCCTACCCTCATTTTGACAATCGTCTTGGGGCAGTATCTGGCGAAGTGGACCTTTTGCCAAAGCCTTATGGCCAACAAGTGCCGTTACTAATAACAGGGTCCTCCCAGCAAGCCCCAGATTGGCTAGCGAGCAATGGCGACGGATGGATTACATACCCCAGGCCCCATGCAGAGCAGAAGCATTTTATCAAACAACTAAGAAAAAACATCTGCGGAGAAGAGGTCCCGGCCAAGCCAGTTATGGAGCCACTGTATATTGATGTTATTGGCGACCCTGATTGTCCGCCACAACCAATACATTTGGGGTTTCGCATCGGCATCAATCAATTAGCTGTGTATTTGAAGTCAAGAGCGGCAATTGGCATTAATCATATTGCGCTTAATCTACGCTTTAATAAACGCGACGTACAAGAAACACTTCAACAGATTGCTACAAATATTCTTCCAGAGTTGAAAGGATAGGAATAATTAATGAAGAAGACAATTTTACTAACAGGCGCAACTGATGGTATTGGACTGGAAACGGCAAAGCTATTAGCGTCAAAAGGCCATACTTTACTGTTGCATGGCAGAAGCAAGTCTAAACTGGCACAGGTAACGAAAAGCATCTCACAAGATTACCCTGAAACCACAATAGATATTTTTCTGGCAGATCTCACGAACCTATCTGAAGTTGAGGCACTGGCAGTAAAAGTTAAAAATCATTATTCAAATATTGACGTACTAATAAACAATGCTGGTGTACTTAAAATACCTAACCCGGTTACAGACTCAGGGTACGATATTCGTTTTATCGTAAATACTATTGCACCATATATATTAACCAAGCACCTTTTACCTCTGTTCAATAGTAATGGCCGTATCATCAATCTATCCTCTGCCGCCCAAGCGCCTGTGAATCTGGAAGCGCTTAAAGGTGAGCAACTTCTTTCCGATAGTGATGCTTATGCCCAGAGTAAACTGGCTATTACGATGTGGACATTCCAATTATCCAAATCCCTTGACAATAAAGCCCCAGCATTTATTGCCATTAACCCGGCATCATTCCTGGGCAGCAAAATGGTCAAAGAGGCTTATGGCTCGCTTGGGAGAGATATCGGTATTGGGGCTAATGTATTGGTTCGAGCAGCTCTTAGTGATGAATTCTCCAGTGCTACCGGCAAGTACTTTGATAACGACCTAGGCAATTGGTCTCAGCCACACCCCGATGCTCTTGATGAGGCAAAGAGTAAATTGCTTATTTTAGAAATTGAACGCGTTGCTAATGAGTTAGGGGCTCAAATCCCCTAATACATAACCTGTAACTTAAACAACTAATACCTTCCCCCCCTAAAAGGACATAATGATGAAGTATGAAGGCTTTACTACATTCTCAACCGCTCAAAAGGAAGGCATTTTAACGGTCACATTTGATTTTGGGCCAGTTAATGTCCAGGGGCAAGAAATGCTGGCGGACCTTAACAATTTAGCCATGCGTCTGGAACGGGATCGCAATACCAAAGTGGTAGTTTTTCAATCGGCAAACCCTGAAATTTGGGTCTGCCATTATGATACAGAGCTCTTAAAGGATATGTCTGATGAGGCAATATCCCGTGAAGAAGTCAAGTTACTCGATTTACAAGCAGTTTGTGAGCGAATTAGTAAAGTTCCACAGGCAACCATTGCCAAACTAGAAGGCTTTGCTCGAGGCGGCGGCCACGAGTTGGCATTGGCAATGGATATGCGCTTTGCCGCACGTGGCAAATTTAAGTTTATGCAAATGGAAGTTGGTATGGGAATTCTGCCCTGCGGCGGTGGTGCATCTCGGATGGCTCGCCAGACCGGCTTAGGGAGAGCGCTGGAGATCATTCTAAGTGCCCGAGACTTCGATGCGGATGAAGCAGAGGAATTTGGAACAATTAATAAAGCACTTGACCCTGGTGAAATCAACGAATATGTAGGCATTCTAGCAAAAAGAATTGCACGATTCCCTGCTGAATCTATCAATGCTTGTAAGCAGGCTGTATATGAATCAATCGACAAACCAATTGATGAGGCATTGAAAGCAGAAGCCTACTGGCTATACCAAGCAACCAGTAAAACACCCGCACTAAAACGATTCTCAATCGCGGATCAGCAAGGATTAGAGCATGACATTGAAAATCAGCGCAATTGGAATGAACTCGTAATGAAGGTGCAAAATATTAATTAAACTTACAAAGGGTGTTATTGTGTATATAAATCAATAACACCCTTTCAACTAAAAAATATGGTGATGGATTTTCGAGTCTTAGTCAAAAAATCACATTAAGAGTGCTTCTTAATTTACCTGACCACCAATTAATTTCGAGAAACTGTAAATGAAAGCAATGATCATTAACGCCTTCGGCAGCCCAGATGTATTTAAAAAAGTAACCGTAAAAAAGCCGACCATCAAAAGTGGACATGTACTGATAAAAATCTCTGCAACCAGTGTCAACACTGTAGATACAATGCTAAGAGAAATGGGGGAGGAACTGCCTTTTTCTCCGCCCTTACCCGCAATTTTGGGTATGGATTTCTCTGGCACAATTGAAGAAATTGGTGATGGTGTAACCGATTATAAAATTGGCGATGAAGTTTATGGTTGTGCCGGTGGATTAGCAAATCTACCTGGGACCCTGGCTGAATATATGGTTTCAGATGCAAAATTAATAGCATTGAAACCATCCAATTTAAGTATGCGCGAGGCTGCTGCATTACCATTAGTTGGTATTACTGCCTATGAAGGCTGGCAACGCGCGGGGATACAAGCAGGTCAGAGAGTACTAGTCCATGGTGGATCAGGTGGAGTTGGTCATATTGCTTTACAGCTAGCCAAGCACTTTGGTTCCGATGTGTTTTCAACAGGTTCTGGTGAGCCACAGATGAAGATGATAGAGCAACTTGGTGCGACACCTATCAACTATAAAAAGGAATCAGTAGAGGACTATGTACAAAAATACACTAAGGGAGATGGTTTCAATATTGTGTTTGACTCCGTTGGTGGTACAAATATGTTAAATTCATTTCAAGCATCTGCGCTCAATGGCCAAGTTATCTCAACGGTTGCCATGGTTGAACTTGACCTAACAACAGCACACCTCAAAGGACTATCTTTACATGTCGTATTTATGCTTATCCCAATGTTGCATAATTTTTATCGTGAAAAGCATGGTGTCATTTTAAAAGCGTTGAAGTCTATTGTTGAAGAGGATGGCCTCAGACCAGTACTTGACGAAACATCCTATGGACTAGCTGATATTGGTAAAGCCCATGAACGGTTAGCCAGTGGGCAAGCCATGGGTAAAGTCGTAGTCACTATTGACTGATATCTTCAGCTAACGAACCTCTAAAAACCAAGCCTGACGTAAGACTATTCACGCGGTTTATGTCTAATATATGCATTATCCAAGGTTTTTCGCAACCAGATACGACATGCCTATAGCTTCCTTCAGGCTTCAAGGAGAAATCATTGGCATCGGCTTCAGAAATCAATTTTTTATCCAAAGCGGGATGACATCATCCCCTTCAAAGCCATAGGCGACTTCGAATTGAAGTGGTATAACAATCCATCAGCGCTCATATCGGACTATTGTTAGCTATATCTAACATTACAGTGGTCTTATCATAATGCTACCTCTCCAAGATAAGCGCATTCTTTCCTTCGAAACCTGGGGCGCAGGTTCTTTTCATGGCACATTATTGGCCATGTTAGGCGCCGAAGTTATTAATATTGAGGACCCAAAACAAAATGGAAACCCATTAAGAAGAATGGGCTCATTGTATCTCGATGAGAATAAGGAAGATAACGAAAGTGGAGAGTCAACGCTCCACAATAAGAAAAGCCTGGCATTGGATATTCGAACGCCAGACGGGAGAAACGTCTTCCTAAAGCTTGTCTCTAAATCGGACGCAGTCATTGATAACTTTCGCGGTTCTTTACCAGAGGAGCTTGGAGTTACATATGAAGAGTTAAAAGTTGTCAATCCTAAAATCGTTTGTACTCACCTTTCTGGATACGGCCGAGATAACAATAGAAAAAGCTGGCCCGGCTATGATTTTCTCATGCAGGCAGAGACCGGCTGGATGTCGGTCACAGGAGAGCCAGGTTCTATACCCACCAAAGTTGGGGTATCTGTCGTCGATTTACTGGGGAGCGTGTATTCGGCACTGTGTACCGTTTCTGGGTTGCTGCGCACCGAAATCACAGGTAAAGGTGGCGATTTCGATACAAACTTGTTTGATATTGCCCTCAACTGCCTTTGTTATCAGGGCCTATGGTTCCTCAATGAGGGGGTAACTTCTGGTAAGCAGCCACGCTCTGCTCACGCATCACAGGCACCTTCTCAACTGGTGAAAACCGCCGATGGATGGTTCTATGTTGCCTGCTTAACACAAAAATTTTGGGAAATCCTATGTATGGAGCTCAATGAAAATGCTCTCAAAGAGGATCCACGCTTTCAATCAAATGCGGATAGAATACAGCACAGGGAAGCGTTAACCGAGACCTTGGATCGCTTCTTCCAGAAAAAAACCACTGCAGAATGGGCTAAACAGATGGAGGGGAAAGTTCCCTGTGCTCCTGTTTATAACATCGCTCAAGCTTTAAACAACTCTTATGTCCGTAATAACGGTAAGATTGTTTCAATTCCTTATACTCGCAGCAAGTGCCGGGAATCGATCAAATACCTAAGCGCACCCTTTTCTATTGGGGATACTCCAGCAATGGAATTCCAGGAGGCTCCTCTCTACGGCGAAAACACAAGGGAAATTTTAAGCAAAGTGGGGCTTACTGGAGAAGAGATAGAAGAACTGTATAAAACTGGTGTAATCCACTACCGCTAAAATTGTCAACTCAAGGAAGGAGTGCCTAATGCATATACAAGCACCGACCGCATCGGACTCCCCACTCTGGGATCGCCTAATGGGCAACTATACTTTTGCCTGCCTTAAAGTCGCAGCACAACTTGATATTGCCGGGCTGATTAATGAAGGTTATAACACAAGTGCAGCACTAGCAGAGAAATTACAACTCAGCAATAAAGGTATGCAGCTATACCTTTTGGCACTCCATCACTTGGGCTACGTCAACATTGAAGACCAACACTATACGAACTCTGAACTTACTGAAAATTACCTGAATAAAAGTAGCCCCTATTATTGGGGAGAAGTTCTGCTGGACCCTTTCGCAATCTATGACATCAATCACTTGGATAAAAAGATTTTAACCAGTCTTAAACGTGAATATGAACTTGAATGCAAAGGTCATTCCGTAACAGATATGTGGCAGCAAGGCGAGATGGATAGTGACTCGGCTGCAGCCTTTACCCATCTAATGCACTCACAAGGTTTCGCTTCCGCTGTAACCGCGGCCTCAAAGGGTATGTTTAGCCCAGTGAAGACTTTGCTGGATGCCGGTGCCGGTTCTGGGACGATTGCACTCGCTTTCTGCGATACCTATCCTGAACGCAGTGCCCTACTCTTTGACCTTGCCCCAGTTTGTGAGGCTGCCAAAGAGTATGTACAGAAATTCAAAAAAGCCGAACAAATCACCATTGTGAAAGGGGATTTATTTAGTGCAGAGTGGCCCAAAGGCTTTGATGGGATCTGTTTTAGTAATGTGCTACATGATTGGCTTGAGCCTGTCGGTCAGTCATTAGTTGAAAAAGCTTTCTGTTTATTACCCAGCGGGGGCTACATTTTCATTCACGATATGCTCTATGACGAGAAGCGCCTTACACCCAGCTTATTCTCCTTTCATCTATATATGAACCACGGTGCTCAATTATTTTCTGAGCCCGAACTTTATAAACTATTGGTTAATGCTGGTTTTAAGGCACCGCAAACGCACCCATCACTGGGTTACTTCTCTGTAATCTCGGCCAAAAAACGTTAAAAAGCACACAAATGGAGCTAAAGCATAAAGGCTGCTAAGTATGAGTATAGGGAATATCGAGTGGGATGAATTAATAACCCATGCCAGGGAAATATCCAAACACGGCGGTCTCAAAGTTCGGGATGGTGCCCGCTGTATAGAAGATCTACCAATCAGTGGCCCGGAGGAAATACTGCGAATCACTGGGGCTTTTGCTCGCGAGAATGGTGCCATCTTAATGTCTAGCGGCGGAACTACAGGTAACCCCAAACTGGCGTACACCCCCTTTCATCAGGCTTTAGGGAGGCTGTTATCCGAGTGGCGTCCACTCGGACCGGGCAATGTGGTTCTCAATCTATTTAATCCGGGGCGACTATGGGGTGCCCATTATTTCATTCAAGCCCTTGTCGAACAAAGCCGGGCTGTAAGCGCACCTACAGGGCCTTTTACACCAGCGGAAGTCGCTACTTGGCTGCCTATGTTCCGGAAAGTCGGCGTTAATACACTAGCCGGTGCTCCTACTGGATTGGCTGACTTCGCTAAGGGAATCTTGGATCGAGGTGATGAGCTGGCAATCAATACCATTATCTGGTTGGCCGAACCCTGGACCGAGAAAAAATATAGAACTGTGCGCAAAGCCTTCCCCAGTGCCGGCTTCTGGTGTGACTATGGTTCAGTGGAAACTCATAGTATTGCGGTCAATGGTCCCGAGTGTGACCGCGACACCTATCACCTTTTGGCGGATCAACTAATAGAGCCTCAGGAGCGCGGGGCTTTACTTACACGTATTGGCAATGGTTGGACAGTACCCCTCTTACGTTATCGATTGGGCGATAGGATTAAACCGGCCAGCTGCCGCTGTGGCCGCTCAGAGGCGCTAGTTATTGAAGGGCGTGCGGATGATTCAGTAAGCCTACTGAGTGCACTGATCAGTACTGGTAAAGTCATCGAACTCGCAGAGCAGATGGCAGGAGTTGAAGAAGCCCAGATACTACTTACGCGCAATGAAAAAGAAACGTCGATTAAGGCTGCAAGTGTGTTTACCCTGACTTTCACTGGCAACGTCGAGCCTGAGAGAGTGCGTGCAAAAATATTGGCTGGGATTCACAATCTATCCTCAGTTGTGCAGCGATACCCTGATTCTTTTATGGTAAAGCGTGTAAAAGAAATGCAGCGGGTCACACGCACCAATAAGGTGCCTCCTGTTATCTGGGGGAAAACCGGACAATAACTTCTTTTGAGACGCAATCCAGTCACCAAAAGCCAATGCACGCTCCCCCCAGCTTTTATCGGATACTTAAGCGCAGAGCAAATAAACCCAAGTAGTGACAGACGGCTAACCCACCCCTATTCTTAAGAGGTACAAACGCATACAGCAGTCTGTCAGGCAAAATTTATACCAGTTAGGATCCCAGCCCTGCAGCGCGGAGCGGTTTCTCCTTGAAGAGAGGGGGAATTCTAAAGTAGGTCAGCGCACGCCAGAGCCACTCTAAAGGCCCCATACGGAAAACTTTTAACCAGAGATCAGAATAGGCCACCTGAAACAGGCCAAGCAGTATACAGATGCCGGTAACTTCTAAACGCGACAGCTCACCATAAAGCCCCATCCCAAAACCATAAAAAATGAACACACAAATAACAGACTGCGCAAGATAATTAGTAAATGCCATACGGCCAACTTGCTGAATTTTATTCTTGATCCACACGTGTTTATTGGTTCGATACCAGAGGCAAGCTAAACCAATGTAACCAACACTGGTGAAGGCAGCCCCTATCAAGTTAAATACGTCACCATATAAGAAATAACTGTTTATATCCCACCCATGACGATAGTTCCAAATCAAACCCAGCAAGGTTAGTATCAAGCCGACGGATGTTCCAATAATGGCCAATCTCTTATAGGTCCCTGCCGTAGCTTCACCACGTAAAACACCTATTTTAAAGAGGCCCATTCCAATCAACATCATCGCAGAAATTTTTAAAATAAGTGAAAGACTGAAGAATAGCATCACTATGCTCCCTTCAAAATCTGTATTGCTATTCTCAACGGAAAAACGATGGTTAATCAACTCCCAGAAACCACCACTATAAGCCGCTATATCCCGTTGAATTTGCGCTGCATCTGGAGAAAAGATATCTGAAACTACGTATCTAGCCTCACCACTAAGCTCTGACAATCTAACCCCCATAGAAATGGAGCTCCATAAAGAACCTATCAGAACCAAAGATCCCAAAGCAATTAGCCAACCGCCACGTAGCCAACGGAACACATAAAGCACCATAGCGACAATGGCATAAACAGTAAGTATGTCGCCCTCCCAGATATAGATTGCATGGAGCAAACCTATAAGCAACAACCAGAAATTACGACTGTAATGAATCTTGGCAGCAGATTTTTGTTGGTATAAACGTTTCTCAGCCAGTAAGACAATGCCCGCCCCGAAAAGCATGGCAAACAACCCCATGAATTTTTGGTCCGCAATTAGATGCAAAACAATAAAAACAAGATCATTGAATGGCCCATCGCTAAAATAAGCCTTTGGATTTAAGTAGGCGGCCATGGGCATTGAAAAGCTCACCACATTCATAAAAGGAATTCCCAACAGGGCAATACCTCTTAATAGATCCAACTGTGAAATCCGAGTTTGCATACAAATCCATTTCAGGAAAAAAGTCTGAGATTAGTGTTTTTTTTATTGGGATACAAGCTTGGGACGATAAGTATCACCAATTTCTTATTGACATCTGTACCAAATAATCAAAATCACCAAAGGATATTTTATTCCATATTGACGGACTAGAATCTTATATCTTTTGAGACCTCCATTGGACCAGCATCCTACAAGCCAATAGAGCATTAGATTTGTGGGACTTAGGGCGTTGGTGAGTTATTCGTGGATGGACAAACTCTTCAGCACGAACGAAGCTGAATGAAATATAAGGAACATTCAACGCATGTTTGCTTGATGGGCCCGCTTATCAATGTAGAGGGTATTTGATTTCCTTAGCCATCACCCACATCTTATAGTCTGCCGGCATTTCGGAGAGATAATTTAGGGTCCGATAGATCAGGCTCTTTTCCATTTGATCTATACCAAGAGATTTACTCCAACCTTCGGCTGCCAATCGATATCGCATTACAATCAGAAGGAATTTCTGCTCATTGGAGAGCCCACTACCATGGCCATTAATAAGAAGGTGCATTGAAACGAGATCATAATCCAGATCAAATTTGGACTCATTTACCTGGATATTTATTTGAGCGGAACGCCCTGCTACCGATGATCCACGAACAACTATCTGCATCTCATCCAGAAAAAATGAAACGTGCGCATTATCATTATCGGAGTTGTTAACGTAGCGCCCACTTAGCGCCAGCTCTCTAATCTGCCTTTTGCTAATCTCCCCTCTTAGCCAAAGGTTGGTCATTTTTCTAAGGGGGCCGTAGGATTCAGTTGCGGGAGTGGTATCCTCTGCCAGTGAAGGCAATGAAATGAGGAGCACGAAAAGACAAATACAGATCCTTCTTACAGCCATTGCTACTACCACTCAAAATTATGATTGGGCCACGCAAGCGATACCAAGAAATTACTCAAGGATGGGTATACGAACATTGTTTTGGGGCGCAGCGACACTCATTCACGGCATTATCGGTCGGGGGTTTAAATTCCACATTAATTTGAGCTCTATCGGCTCGCCTTCTCTCTTTGTGTCTCTGCAATGACTCTCTCGTTGATGCATGAAATCCTCCTGAGAGAAAATACCCCATGAATATGTCAACCTTCTCATCCAGACTGAAACTACTCTTCCCCAGACCTATCCGGGAGTTAACTTTCGACAAACTGTAAGTCAATAAAATATCTTGACCATCACGATCGAACAGGTTAAATAGGCCTATCGCCCAATCGGTTTCCAATACATGGGTGAGCGCGTTAAGCTTATCCACAAATTCTAAATAGATTAAGGAAAAGTCTTCACCTCCTTGAAGAAATCTACTTACGTAAGTGGACTCCTCCTCCCGTAAAAAATCCAACGCTGCCTGGATCGTTATTTCCTGAATATCATTGGCCAGGATATAGCCAGTGAGTCTATTGACTTCAACCACCGTCATGCCAAGTTCATAAAGTTTAGCTTGGTGTTTAGGCAGTCCTCGCCAAGAGGATAACGGTATTAGCAACCGGTATGCGGTCATCCACTCAGGATGTTCTTTTAAATTCACCTCATACCAAGTCGGACTCTTTTTTTCAAGGCCGTGCTTTTGGAGGAAAGACAAGTCTTCACCGTCATAACTCGCTTGGCGAACTGCTTTCATTCGCAGCCAAGCTGTCAAATTCCGTTCCCTACTCAGTATCCAGTCGCTATCAATTTTCTTATTGAGATCATTGGCCGTAGCATGCAATATCTGTAAGGCATCTTGAGTAGAGCTAGCGACAGCCGAAGCTGTAAAGATGATGCTCATTAAAGAAATCAACAATAAGACGGCATTTGGAAGGAATGGCATTGGGGAACCTTATGTCGCTTTCGATAGCTATATGTGACTTGGCCCATTATTAAGAGGGGCACTGCTTAATTATCGCTTGGAAGCCTGCTTCGAAGAGAAAATGGATGTCGGAATTCCCACCATAGGGCTCATGGGAAATTGCTGAGTCTCGTTTACATGTTTCATTGCCTGGAGAAAACTGAGAGCACCAGTCAGTCACGTGGTGAAGGCAATCTTTGTCGGACAGCCAATCTCTGGTGTATGATTTATCAGTAATGAAGCACTACTCCTCCACATTTCGCGCCAAACTAATTGTTATGGCGGCCCTGCTCCTGGTGATGTTCCAGGTGCAAACCGTACTTGCCTGCGAAATGATGGAGAGCCCGGAGCCGGCAGCGGAGTGTTGTTGTGACCACATGGTTACCAACTCGCAGCCGGATGATGTCGACTGCTGTGAATACGATGCCCGGGTCTCTCTCAAGACCTCCCTGGATGATCACGAAGTCGCCTTAAACGCTGCCTTCCTTGACCTGGAACTTCCTCAGCTGGCACCACCACCCACTTACCAGTGGCCGCAAATTTTGGCCCCACCAGCGCCCAACGCGGTTACACCCTTCCCCCTAGCCTCCAGCTACCCAGGTAATAGAACCTGGTTGGCCACTCTGCGCTTGCGTATTTGATCACTCCCTCTCTCTGACTTACGAAATTTCCCGCAGCACCATGCGTCTTTAGACTTTTGTCATTGCTGCTGTTGGGCTTCAGAAAGATTGTTCCAGGAGTGAACCCTTTGATTTCCCTACAAGCCGTTGCTGCCCGTAGCAGCAAAAAAATGGGCAGTGCCTTTGCTAGTCAACTTGGCGCCCAACTTTGCACGAAGCTCGGTATCCAAATCCTCATCCCCTCTGTCTTTGGCGGTGTGCAATGAGCCGCGCCAAAACACTGAGCTTCGTTTCTTTCGTTATTTTGCTGGTGGCGGCGGGCGCGGCCTTCTATTGGAAGAAAACGACCGGGTTGGCTGTGACCGCCCATATGGAGTTTATTCCTGCCGGCCCCTTCCAGATTGCCGTAACTGTAGATCCACAGCAGCCCCGCGCTGGTAAGAACCAGATTCATATCGAAGTTAGGGACAGAGAAAACCAACCAGTCAGCGGAGCCAAAGTTCGTGCAGTAGCAGAAATGCCCGCAATGGGTGCCATGCCGGCGATGCGTGCCCAGGCCGATATCAACGAGACCAGCCCCGGCATTTTCCAGGGTGAGATCGAGCTCGCGATGGTGGGTTCTTGGCCCATGGTGATAGATGTAGCGACCGGCCACGATCGCCATGTGGACCTGGCCTTTGATATGAGCACCAATCGCAAAGGTCTGCGCTTGAAATCAGCACCTGAGGCCTCCGATACCGCTTACTACACCTGTGCTATGCACCCGTCGGTACGGGCAGCGGAGGCCGGCACCTGCCCCATCTGTGGTATGGATTTACAACCGGTTCGTCACGATGAACTGAAAAGCGGCAGCATCGTCGTTGAAAGCAGTAGACGTCAGGCTATCGGTATTAAAACCGGCACGGTTGAAAGGCGGCCCTTCACCCTACCCATTCACTTGCACGGCCAGGTAACGTACGACGAGACCCGCCTGCGGGATATCAGTTTGCGCTTCGATGGCTGGATTGGTGATTTGGATGCGGACTTTGAAGGCAAAGAGGTCAAACGCGGCGATGTGCTGTTTTCTGTATATAGCCCTGAACTACTCGCGGTGCAGGACGAATATCTTAAGGCCCGCCGCCGAGGCAACTCCCTTGAAAAAGCCGCGCGCAGACGTCTGCTCTTGTGGGGGCTCTCCGAAGAACAAATAGACTGGCTGGTCGAGCAGCAAAAGGCGCAGGACTATGTCCCGATTTTCGCCCCCGCCAGCGGTGTGATTATCGAAAAGAACATTGTCGCCGGCTCAGCATTTGAAAAGGGCGACAACCTGCTGCGTGTCGCCGACCTGAGCCATGTCTGGATTGAGGCCCACGCCTACGAAGACCAGCTGCCGTTGCTGGAAAAGGGTATGCCTGCCAAGGTGCGCTTAACCAACGTCTACCACGAGGAAATTCCGGCCACTCTTACCCAAATTGACCCCTTCCTCAATCACAGCAATCGCAGTGCACGCCTGCGCGTTGCCCTGCCCAATACCGATGGCCAACTGCGTCCCGGCCTGTTTGCCGACATTATGTTGAGCGCTGAACTGGGCAACCTATTAGTTGTGCCGCGGGATTCGGTGCTGATTTCCGGCAAGAAGCGCATTGTATTCCGCGATCTGGGTCAGGGCCGCCTGGAGCCGGTTCAGGTGCGCACCGGTTATGGTGATAGCGACCGTATCGTGATTCGGTCAGGGCTGCAGGCCGGCGATAAAATCATCACCTCCGGTGTTTTCCTGATTGCCGCGGAAAGCCGCCTGAAGTCGGGGGTGCAGCAGTGGTAAATCGCGAACCCAAGGGGCTTATCGCCCGTATTATTGGCGCCTGTGCCGGCAAACCGGGAATCACCTTGCTACTTGTGGCCATTGCCGCGCTGGCTGGATATCGCGCCCTCACCAACGTTCCCCTGGATGCAATTCCGGATTTATCCGATGCTCAGGTGATTATCATGACGGACTGGCCCGGCCGCAGTCCGGACCTGGTAGAAGACCAGATCACCTACCCCCTCTCCACTGCCATGTTGGGGCTGCCCAAAGTCAAATATGTGCGGGGCCAGAGCTTCTTTGGGCTCAGTTTTGTCTACGCCATTTTTGAGGATGGCACCGATATTTATTGGGCGCGCTCGCGGGTGCTCGAATACCTCAACCAGGTAGCCGACCAACTCCCGGAAGATGTCCAGCCCACGCTGGGTCCAGATGCCACTGGAGTCGGCTGGGTATTCCAGTACGCTTTAGTGGACCGCAGCGGCAAGCACGATCTTCAGGAACTGCGCGCCCTACAGGATTTTAAACTGCGCTACTGGCTGACTTCCGTAGAAGGCGTAGCGGAGGTTGCTTCCATCGGCGGCTACGAGAAGGAATACCAGGTTCAAATCGATCCCCACCGCCTGCAGATGTTTAAAGTCCCCCTGGGTAAAGTGGTCGAAGCCATTCGTCGCAGTAACAACGACACCGGGGGGCGTGTACTGGAAATCGCCGGCCATGAACATATGGTGCGCGGGCGAGGCTATATCCGCAGTGTTGATGATCTCGAAGATGTCGTTATCGGGGTAAATACGGCAAAAATTCCTGTAACTCTGGATCAGGTTGCCGATATCACCTTGGGACCGGCCATGCAGCGCGGTATCGCTGAACTGGATGGCGAGGGTCAAACCGTCGGTGGCATCGTGATAATGCGCTACGGTGAAAACGCCTTGAAGGTCATCGAAAGCGTCAAGGAGCGCATCGAACAATTCCGGGCTGGCTTACCCGAGGGGGTTGAGCTGGTAGTCACTTATGATCGCTCCCAGCTGATTAACAGCGCGATCGACAACCTGAAAAATACCCTGATTGAAGAAATACTGGTGGTCGCCGCCGTGATCGCTATTTTCCTGCTCCACGTTCGCTCCGCATTGGTAGCGGTAATTACTTTACCGATTGCCGTGTTATTAGCTTTTATCCCGCTCTCTCTACAGGGACTGACCGCCAATATCATGTCGCTAGGTGGGATAGCCGTGGCCATTGGGGCCATGGTGGATGCCGCTGTAGTAATGGTGGATAACATCCATAAAAAGTTGGCCACGGTGGGCGACAAAGCTTTATCTTCTGGCGAGCGAAGGCAGCTGATAATCCAGGCCATGCAGGAAGTCGGCCCGAGTATTTTCTTCTCCCTGATTATTATTACCGTATCGTTTATGCCGGTCTTCGCCTTGGAGGCGACTGAGGGTCGGCTGTTTAAACCCCTTGCCTATACCAAAACCTACAGTATGGCCTTCGCTGCACTGTTAGCTATCACATTGATTCCGGCCCTCGCCGTTCTGTTAATGCGCGGCAAAATACGCACCAGGGATAATCCAATTTCCCGTGTTTTGATCTCTACCCTCCAGCCGGTAATCCATTTCTGCGTGCGTCAACGCAAACTGGTGGTGGCGCTCGCGGTGTTGGCCCTGATCTCCGTGGCCTATCCCATCAGCAAGCTGGGCGGCGAATTTATGCCGCCGCTAAACGAGGGCAGTATCCTTTATATGCCCACCGCCCTACCCGGCATGTCTGTGACGGAAGCTGGCAAAGTGCTTCAACAAATGGACGCAGAACTGAAAACCTTCCCGGAAGTTGAGCGGGTATTTGGTAAAATTGGTCGCTCCAACAGCGCTACCGATCCCGCACCGTTATCCATGGTGGAAACCGTCATCACCCTAAAACCCAAAAGCGAATGGCGGCCGGGTATGACCTGGGATGACCTTCTGGCGGAAATGGATGAAAAACTGCGCTACCCCGGCATGCCAAATATCTGGTGGATGCCAATTCAAACCCGCACCGAGATGCTCGCTACCGGTATTCGCAGCCAACTGGGTATCAAGGTATTTGGTGACAACCTTGAACAAATCGAGCAAACGGCGCTTGCTATCGAAGAAGCCTTGCGTAGCGACCATCGCACCGCGGAAGAAACCCGCAGCGTTTTTGCCGAGCGCCTTACCGGCGGCTACTTTTTAGACTTTGATATCGATCGTGCGCGGGCCTCCCGCCATGGCTTGAATGTTCAGGATATCGAAGACGTAATTTCCGCAGCGGCCGGTGGCCTGGCCGCAACCCAAACCATCGAAGGTCGCGAGCGTTACGATGTACTCGTGCGCTACGCCCGTGATTTCCGGGATACGCCTGAACAGCTGGAGCAAATCTTGGTGCCGGCTTCCGATGGCTCACAGGTACCCCTCAACCAACTGGCCGACCTGGACTTCCGCACCGGTCCTCCCATGATTCGCAATGAAGATGGACAATTGGTGGGCTTGGTTTTTGTCGATCTCAAAGGCGGTGTGGGTGTTGCGGACTATGTGAATCGGGCCAAGCAGGTTGTCGCAGACCAGGTAAACTTGATTCCAGGCCAACGGATTGCCTGGGCCGGGCAATACCAATACCTGGAGCGCGCCAAGTCCCGCCTCCAATGGCTGGTGCCGCTGACCCTGCTTGCCGTCTGTTTCCTACTTTACCTCCATCGCGGCAGGCTATCCGATACCCTGTTTGTACTTGCCGCCATGCCAATGGCATTAATCGGCGCCTTCTGGCTGCTGTACCTGCTCGACTACAAGCTCAGTGTCGCCGTCTGGGTCGGCATGATCGCCATGGCCGGCCTCGCCGCAGAGATGGGGCTACTAATGCTGCACTACCTATCTGCCACTGGTGATAACAGGCTCCAGCAGAGCCCTACCGCCACCAAGGCAGTCGCCCAGGCAGCCGCCGGCCGTATCCGCCCCATGCTGATGACCAGCCTCACCTTGTTAATCTCGCTAATTCCAGTGATGGTTTCCGATGGCACCGGCGCCGATGTGATGAAACGAATTGCCGCACCCATGGTAGGGGGTACGATAACAACACTGTTCTTTGTGCTCTTAGTGATGCCCGGAGTGTTTTATCAGTGGAAGGTAGGTAACGATCCGCAAAACTAAGACATAGAAAAGCGGGGGCACTGGGTGTGTTTTATCCGGTGCCCTATCAATCTTCTTTACAAAAACCCTCGATTCCCTCCTTAAGCTCCAGATCAACCGCGCCTTAACTGGAGGAGACCCCAAAGACCGTTACATGGGCTTCTCTTTCAGGATTTACCGTATGTTGGCAAGCTCAACGCCGTGGACCTGACGGCTTATGTTGCGATGAGACGAAACATAGCAGCGTAAGCACTTAAAAGATTGAGAGCGGAAAACGGAAAGGCCGCAAATTCTGCGTTCGCCGTATCCGAGGCTTAGTGACTTAATCTTTATTTTACGCAATTGAACGACCTTGTCGTAAAGTAATGTATAACCTACATTATAAAAAATAACCATCCAGTAAAATATCATTTCCAATGTGCTAAACCACACTTAAACTTATTAAATTACGCAGTGGAATTTGATATTTGGCGAGCCCCACTAAAATTTACACTGTAAAGTCCGATTCCTGTAAACGCTTCTAAAAAAACTCAAATATACATTTATCTTCTTGAGATTCTTACGCTTGGCTCTTATATAGCGCCCCAACCACTTGAACCTCTTGATTCAAACAATGTTAGACCACTACAATAATCGGCAATTGGGTATTACAATGTTAGAAAACTACTAGCGAAATAGTCAGGATCGGATATAACGATTCTATAAAAACACCAGAACTGTTATTTTTTTCTGCACAAAAAACACAATTGAGAGCATACAATACAATCCCTATTTGTTCAGGGTATTAGTTAATACACTAATGATAAAATCTCCTTCAGAAATCAAGCAGCGCCCAGAAAGTAATTCATGGGCGCCAACAATTCTTATTTACGTTATTACTCCACCTTCTTTATAGTCACCAGCATTACACTTACGAAAATTGTGATAGCCCCACCGATCTGTATTAATGTTAACGCCTCACCTAACCAGACGACCGCAAACAAAGCACCGAATAAAGGCTCACTTCCCATTAGCAGTGAAACCTTGGTTGGAGACAGCTTTCTAACTGCATAGTTCTGAACAAAAAATGCAAACAAAGTACAAAAAAGCACCAAGTAACCAGTAATAAACCAAAATTCAGTTGCATCTGGAAGTAAACCGGTTGAGTGTATTTCAGGTTTGGCCAGCACAACAAACAATGCACCTAGTCCAACGACTAGCGATTGCAAGGCAGTTAAGCTAAGCGTTGTTATTTGCTTACCTTCTGTAAAGCGTTTTGTGGTTGTTACCATAAAAGCGCGCAATAAAGCGGCTGTTAGAATAAGTAGGTCACCGGTATTTAACGATTCAGAGAAAGACCCATCAAATGTTAACAGTGCCACCCCTACAATACTTGCGAAGGCAAACCCCAAATAACCAAGATTCATTCTCTTGTTGTTAACCCACATCTCTACAAAAACTGTGAAGATAGCAGACAAACTGATAAGAATGGCTGCATTGGTTGCGGTTGTTTGTGAAACACCAAATACCTCACAACAAAAAATCAAAAGCAGTATCGCCCCTGTTGGCAGCGCGGCTCTCCAATCACTATTTCGCCCTTGCTGAAAGTCTCGTAAGGTAGGTATTAATAGAACCAAAAAGGTCAGCAAGAAGCGAACTGCCAGAAACATAAAGACGCTGGTATAAACGAGCGCACTTTTGGTCATTCCGTAACTTGTTCCCCAAAATACGGCTACCAGCAATAATAGTAACTCTATCCAGGGGATACCCGCGCGAGTAGGCCAGGCGAAACCCGTCGCATTCATGGTGCGTTCCCCAATAGAGTAAATGCGATGACCAATACATCTCGGTAGCCTATATCAGCTGCATTGAGAGGTGTCACCGAGCTGACATCATGCAAGGTCTTTGCATCATCTGATAGAACAATATCGAATCGATTCTTAAGTTCAATTGTTGCCAATGGCTGACGTTTATCGTCGGTTAATCGGGTTACCCCCCCAGTCGCGTTTCTACGTTGCAGCATCATCGACGCTATGAAAGTTACCCCATCCCTATGCAACCCTTCAGGAGCAGGCTGCCCAATTTGATCAGAGGTAGTTTGAATACGGTAAGGGTGTAAACGAATGTTCCAGTCACACTTCTGCCCTAATGTTTGATCATAAAGATCCGCTAACAGCATTAACGTTCGTTCCAAAACCGGTGATTGTACAAAAGTATCTGTAAGAGGATCGAAGATCCGCTTAACATCGCCATTTAAATAATTGACTTCACTGCTTTGCACATATGACTCGTGAGGTAACAGCTGTAGACTATTTG
Source organism: Microbulbifer echini (assembly GCF_041447225.1). Classification (NCBI taxonomy): domain Bacteria; kingdom Pseudomonadati; phylum Pseudomonadota; class Gammaproteobacteria; order Cellvibrionales; family Microbulbiferaceae; genus Microbulbifer; species Microbulbifer echini. The sequence goes on from NZ_JBGMEL010000006.1 coordinate 22,515, forward strand.
ACTCAGAAAATTTTTGAAATTGGCCATAGCGACGAAAGCGATATGTACCGCCATCCCCCATATATTGATCGAGAGTGAGCTCGTTCCATTGCGCGGAAAATTCCTTTTCTTCTTCAATAGAGCAACCTAACAATGACTGCATGTGGGGCCCTTCAATCATTGTGAAATGGTTGGATTTTAGAGAAATAACATTTTCCTCAATGCCAAAGTCCGGCTTCATTTTTCCTGATACATTCACGGCTTTTCTCCTTACGCGCTAACGGCGATTTGCATACTTGGCTCATTAAGTACTAAAGAACGCTGGCTACGCTCATACGCCACCTGGATTTCCCATGCATCTCGGTCCTTAAGGTACCGGGGTTGGTCTGCATATATACCGCTCATTAGCATTTGACCTCGTGATAAAGAGAAGGCCACTGTCCCGGTAATCGTTTCTGCGGTATGGCTAATGAATGCCTGAGTGGCCTTTTGCAGCATGCTACCCCATCGACCTTCAACTGCTTCATTGGTCCAAGCAAAACTCTGCTGGGCCTTCATCCTTAACACTTCGGTTTCTAAAATAGCCGTTTCAAGGTAATGATAAGCTGCCATTAACGCGTGAGCAGCCGGAGCCTCTCGGATTTCTAACACTTTCTCACCAAAATCAAGATGATCAAAGCCGATATACCGACCTATTTGATAACTTCCAATATGTCGATTTAAAAACATCACCATGTCCAGTAGACTCATGGTTTGGTTATTTATTTTTATTGGCATCCCCCTATGAAAAGTTATGGCCAATTGATGGTTTTGTTTAGACAATTGCTTTTTGGGGTCCCAAACCGACCAATCAAATAGAGATTCGCACAACTGAAATTTTTCAGGATTATCTAAAACGCCTGATTCAAATTCACGGCACCACAAATTCGAATCGCCACTTACATTTCTGCTATTAAATTCAAATAGTCCAGATAGAGACAGTCCGGAAATTTTGTCATCGCGTGATATAGCTGAGTATTCATATGGAGAACCGTAGTAACCATTAAATTCACTTCGCTCAATTGCCCCATTTAGTCTACGTAAACTGTTTTGCGATTGATTTGCCGTGTGCACAATGGCATCGCATTGAAGCTGCTCTGCCACGGCAACAGCATGCTTTACGATAACCGGGCGTGAAAGAGAAGAGCTGACAGGGTAATCACCCAAATACAACGCTTGGGCTTGCACGGCAGAGACGATAGAGTGCTCAATAAATGTCTGGCGACCATCTTCAATGATCAGATCAATACCATAGTGATCCGCAATATGATTTAGAAGTGTGGTATCAATCCCATCCCCCAGATCAATAGCTAAGGCAGTGACCTTAACGTCCATATCTTTAAGAATTTCTAATAGGTATGTGCTGTCTAGGCCACCGCTGAATAGCGTTAAGATATGATCGACTCTCCCTGATACTGTCTTGATATCCTCAATACTTCTAATTTTTTTCACGTGCTAAATCCTTTCACCACAGATAATTACTGATGTCAAATTGACATGGGACATCATAACTTGTAATTTTATCGGCACAATGCTCCCCCGAAGCAAAGGATTGTTGCGCTATGAACAATACTGATCTCATGCCACTACTGTCGGAGATGACCGTCTTCGTCACGGTGGCGGACGAAGAAAGCTTTTCACAAGCAGGAAGAAAGCTTGGAATGGCTGCTTCATCCGTTAGTCGCTCTATAAATCGACTGGAAAAGAGCCTGCAAACAAAGCTACTTGAGCGAACCACTCGCCAAGTTAAACTGAGTACTGCTGGGGCGGATGTGTACTTGCAGTGCAAGCAAATGCTTGATTCGGCACGATCAGCCGTTCAAGCGGCTCACAGCATGTTGGACGCTGCCGCGGGGGTGATTCGTATTGCCGCGCCTAAAGCCTTTTCGAAACATGTGCTCTCGCCAATAGTCTTGGCATTTTTAGATAGCTACCCAGGGATATCCGTTAAATTTCGGGTCGCAGATCATTTTATAGATCCTGTGGGAGAAGAAGTGGATGTGATATTTAGGCTGACAAATCAACCACTGGAAGGTTTGATTTCAAAAACTTTAACAAATGCCGATTTGGTCATGTGTGCAAGTCGGGAATACTTGGAGATTCATGGAAATCCAGCGCACCCTGAAGAACTGGCTCTCCATCAATGTATTTCATTAGGCGAACAAATCGGCGATGATGAATGGCGATTCACTAACGCCCACCAGAAAATCACTGTAAAAACGCAAAGCCGATTTGCAGTAAATCATACAGAAATTCGAAAAGCGGCTGTTTTACAACATATGGGCATAAGTACGTTTCCGGATTTCACCGTTCAGTCAGAAATTGAATCCGGTGAACTTATTGAGATACTGCCAGACTGGCACGTTTCAGGAAACTACCAGGGAAAAGTTATTATGCAATATGCTCAATCGAATTTTATGCCCATTCAAATTAGAAAATTTGTTGATTTTATTCATTTGCAATTTCAGCACAGGGCGAACCAATAAGATTTAGTCGTTCAGACTTGATCTAACGGTTACCGGTTTTTCAGAAGATACTCTATCAGGTCAAGTCTGAACTACTATAGCTAAACGGTGCGATTACAGCGTATTACCTAGAGACCGCATAGGCATTCTACTCGCACCCAATGTGTAAGAAGTCGTTGATTAACCGGGAGATTATTATGGATACGCCCATCGTCCTTATCCATGGCACCAACGCCGGCCCCTGGACTATGGAGAACTTCCATCGGTACTTTAATCAGAAAGGCTTCCACTGCCATAGCCCTAGCTATCGTTATCATGAAAACCTTAAATCGCAAGAATCGCAAACACTTCTTAAGGGAGTAAGCATCGCCGACTACGTCGCTGACATCGTATCATTCGTACAATCTTTAAGCCGTAAACCTATCGTGGTCGGCCATTCACTAGGAGGTGTTATTGCACAAAAAGTGGCCGCCATGGGCCTAACCGAAGCAATAGTACTGCTTAACGGAAGTGTTAATTGGGGGATACTCCCCACCACAAAGCAGGAGCGGGCTCTGGGTAAGATGTTTATGTCTGCCGGCCGCTTTTGGGAGGAAGTACTATTACCCGATTTTGAAACAATGGCAAAATTTGGACTCAACAAACTTGATATTGAAGACCAACAACGGGTCTTCAGCCGATTGGGGCCGGAGTCTGGGCGAGTGCTTTTTGAGCTTTTTTTCTGGCTATTCGATAACAACAAGACCACTAGGATTGATTACGATAAGATCCGCTGTCCCATCTTGATAGTCTCTGGCAGCGATGATCTGGCAATACCGCCCTCTACGGCACTCCAAATCGCCAAACGCCAGAGCGCGCCAACCACTTTTTATAATGCTGTAGGTTACGGCCATTATTTAATGCTTGAACCCGGGTGGGATCGGATCGCAGCGTTTTGTAGCGATTGGATTCTGAAGAATAACCACCAATAGCTTCAGCTTAAGTCTTTCCTAGGCTATTTAATCTTGTAAAACTGTGGCTAAAGTTCATCAAATGGTCTCTCACCAAGTTCTTCTATAATGTGATTGATAAAACTGGTGATACGTGAAGAAAGCGCGGTATTACGATAATAAACCGCATTAATAGATTGTGTAATTTCTAAAGTTTGCTCTGGAAATAACTGCACTAGTCGTCCAGCTTGACGATCCCTTTGGGTCATAAAGTCTGACAAGCATACGATCCCAGCACCTGAGAGCGCTAAGTGCCGTAAAGTCTCGCCGCTGGATGAAGAAATCACAGGCTTAATTTGCAACATATCCCCGCTACGCACATGCAGGGGCCATTGATTGAGGAGTTCGGGCTTTGTGAAACCAAGGAGTGTATGTTGGGCAAGTTGCTCCATATTCACTGGAGTACCATGTTGCTCTAAGTATTCGGGACTGGCCAGTATTCGTATTCTGCTAGTGCCGATTAATCGTGCATGTAATGTTGAGTCCCGAAGTGAGCCGACTCGGAATGCCACATCAGTGCGCTTTTCGATCAGATCGGTAATCCCCTCATTACTATTGAGTTCAAGCTCTACCTGGGGGTATCGGGCACGGAAACTCTCTATCAAAGGGGTGATTACATGCAATATAAATGGTGTTGCAGCGTCTATACGCAACAGACCCGAGGGGCACTTTAGGCGAGACGCCATTTGCTCCTCCGCCTCCTCTACGGAAGTAAGGATATCTCGCGCATGCTTCAAAAAAGCCTGCCCTTCTTCGGTAAGCTCCAGCCGTCTGGTAGTTCGTCGTAACAATGTGGTTTGAAGTTTATGCTCCAAGCGGCCAAGAGCACGGCTAACCCCGGAGACTGTCTGGTTTAGCCGTTCGGCCGCCGAAGTGATCGAAGCGGTATCTACTACAGCAGTAAACACCTGCAACTCTTGAAGGGTAATTTGCATTGTTGACTCCAAGTCAATAGTCATATGCTTATAGGCGGCTTTTTCTTCAAAAGCAACTACAGCAGACTATCTGCCTCAACCGACTACCTTTGATTAAAGTTACATCAAGAACTCTACAAAGCTTCTGTAGTTCGCTGCACTCAAGCGGGGTTCATCGGTAGATGGGTAATAGCAGGCTAGCCTGTGACAGCACTAAATTTCAGGCCAGGCAGTCAAAATTTTTGATTTATAAACTCTATTGAATGGGAGTTCTACGTGAAATTAAAAAACCTCTTGCCCAGTAAACTCGGCTTTGGTACTGCACCCCTTGGCAACATGTTTCGCCAGATTCCGGATGCAGAAGCCCTAGAAACAGTAGAGGCGGCCTGGGAAAACGGCATCCGATACTTTGACACTGCACCGTTTTATGGAGCCGGCCTTGCGGAGATTCGTATGGGAGAAGCACTTTCCAGGTTCCCTCGTGAAGACTACGTAATCAGTACAAAAGTCGGTCGCTTGATCCTGGATGAAGCGGAGGATAGGAGTACCCGGAACATTGAAGATACACGTGACATTTTCAAATACGGCCGCCCCAACAAGGTAGTTCATGACTACTCCTACGATGCGACGATGCGCTCAATTGAAGACAGCCTCAAGCGGCTGAAGACTGACCGTATAGAAATTGCATGGGTTCACGATGTTGCCCAGGATTTTTTTGGTGATGAATGGATTCGTATATTTGAAAGTGCAAGAAAAGGAGCTTTTGTTGCTCTTGATAAATTGCGTGATGAAGGTGTTCTTCAAGCCTGGGGGCTTGGGGTGAACCGAGTGGAGCCCATTGAAATACTTCTCGACCTTGAGGGACCTCGCCCCGATGGTTTCTTGCTTGCTGGCCGCTATAGTTTGCTGGATCATTCTAGAGCCCTGCAAAGAGTGATACCCCAGGTTGTGAAGCGCGGCTTAGGTATCGTGGCTGGAGGACCCTATAGTTCAGGGGCTTTGGTAGGAGGCCCAAATTTTGAGTACGCGCCAGCATCAGAGTCTATATTGCAGAAAGTTTCAAAGATTAAGGCGATTAGCGATAAATATGGGATTAGCAATAAGGCTATTGGGCTGCAATTTGTACTGGCTAATCCAGCAGTCGCCGCAGTCATACCAGGCGCGAGCAAACCCAGTAGGATAAAAGAAGATGTTGAGGCACTGGAAACCATTATTCCAGAGGCTGTATGGCAAGAGCTGCGCCAAGCGCACCTTGTCGATGACTCCGCTCCTCTGCCAACTGGGGCGTAAGGAATAATACAGTCGGGGTTTTCTGAGCAATTCTCACTCGATGTTGCGACTTCTTGGAAGGTCCAGACCTTTTCGCAAGTGCGTGCATTGATTGCGAAGCGCTCTGAAAATCAGAGGCCTCACAGAATTATTCAAAGGTCTCCTCAATGATGGAACCCAAATCTAAAAGAAACCCCAAAACCTACTCGCAATTGGCCCTAATGAACGCCCTCTATTGCGTATAATGCATAAATCAAAACTGCTAAGTGCTTTGATACCCTCCACATTTAGAATCAATGCACAGACATAGACACGATGATCTGCACAAACACACCAATAAATCTACCAATGCATATAGGGAAACATTGAGTCTCTAAACACCTAATCTCCAATTTCACGCACTACCATCAAACGCTCTTCTGTCATATCCGCAATTGCCCAGCGTACCCCTTCTCGACCCAGGCCGGAATCCTTTACGCCGCCATATGGCATGTTGTCCACTCGCCAGCTAGGTACATCACCAATCACAACGCCCCCAACTTCTAAGGTATCCCAAGCTTTTTGTGCCCGATATAAGTCTTTGGTAAAGATCCCTGCCTGTAAGCCAAAGGCACTGTTATTCACTCGTTCCAATACCTCATCATAATCATCAAATGGCTCCAATACGGCCACAGGGCCAAAGGCTTCCTGTTGAACGACAGAACACTCGTGGGGCACGTTTTCTAAGAGCGTGGGGTCAAGCATGGCGCCATCACGGCCGCCACCACACAAAAGCGTAGCTCCGTCTTTAATCGCCTCATTAACCCAACCCTGCAGTCGCTTGGCCTCTCCTTCGGAGATCATCGGGCCAATAAAAGTCCCCTCCTCCTTCGGGTCCCCTTTCTTGAGTTTCCTCGTCCTCTCTACTAAACGCTGTTTTAACTCCTCATAGAGGCTTTTATGGCCATAGATACGCTGCACCCCAATGCAGCTCTGTCCAGATTGGTAGAAGGCCCCAAAGATCAGGCGCTGTACGGCATCATCCAGGTCCGTATTCTCATCGATCACACAGGCTGCATTACCGCCCAACTCCAAAACAACCTTCTTACGCCCTGCCCTGGCTTTTAAGTCCCAGCCCACCGCAGGTGACCCAGTAAAGCTGAGCAACTTAAAGCGGTCATCCACGGTAAATAAGTCGGCACCCTCTCGGTGACAGGGAAGTACCGAAAAAGCGCCCTTGGGCAGGTCGGTTTCCGCCAGAACCTCGGCAATGATCAGTGCACCGATCGGCGTTCTACTCGCAGGCTTCAGTACAAAAGGACAACCAGAGGCAATGGCAGGAGCCACTTTGTGTGCAGCTAGATTTAATGGAAAGTTGAAAGGCGAAATAAAGGAGCAGGCGCCCACTGGCACACGTTTCACATACCCCCGGTAGCCCCTGGTATTCTTGGAAATTTCAAGGTTGATAATCTCACCATTGATACGGACAGACTCTTCAGCGGCAACCCGAAAAGTGTCGATCAGGCGTGTCACTTCACCACGAGAATCATGAATTGGCTTACCGGCTTCAATACACAACGACTCCGCCAGCTCTTCAAAGCGCTCATGAAAGCGCTTTACACAGTGATTAAGTACATCCTGGCGGCGATAAGGTGGCAGCTTTGCCATAGGTTTTTCAGCCAAAAGCGCCCAATCAATCGCACTATCAATTATTTTGGCATCCGCAATGGCCACATGAGCTGCAACTTCACCAGAGTACTTATCCGTAACCACAAGATCTTTATTGGCGAAAACCGCCTCATTTGCTAGGTAGTAGGGGTAGGCCTTTTGCAGCACGATTCTTTCCTTTTAACCGGTGGCAAGAAATTAGCAGACGCTCTGAGTTACTGGGCCGGCGATAAGCTTCCCGAGTGTATAGGTTACGGCTGACCATTAATCAACCGAGGCATATGGATCAATTAGATAGGCCAATAAGGATAAATGCGTATAGGAAAGACAAGCGAGAGAAAAGCTCGCCAGAACGGAGCGGAAAGAATCGCCACTCTTAAGCAAAGTGGCGATTCTGGAAAATAACTATTGGTGGTGTGGATTACTGCTCGGTAAGCCACATATCTTTCGGTTCATAGTTGAACTTTTTATACGTCTTCTTCTTGGTCGAAGGGTTGTCAGATTTCTTATCAATATTGTAAACGGTCCAATTCAGCTCATTGTGGTTGAATTCAATGACCGCGTAACCATATATAGCGCTGGAGAAATCTTTAATATGCGGGTTATTCACCTGCACACCACCATTGAGTAGAGAGGTGAATACAGCACCTACATCTCGGCCCCTTTCCACCGTATCGTTTAAATTCGGTGAGGAGATCGATGGGGTCATCAGCTCAATGCCCACCAGGTTATCGTAGTTCCAGTTACTGATCTTGTTAAAGTTCACTTTCAGATAAGAGGCAATGCTGGTGTGCAGATCCCCGGTCAAAACAACAAAATTATCGGTACTGCTGTCTTTAATGCTGGAGAGTATCTTTTCACGTTCCCACTGATATCCATCCCAGGCATCGTAATTGGCAAAGACCAGTGGCTGCCCCAGAGCGGTGCCGGCCAGTTGCGCCAATAAGGTCTGATTACCCCAGACTTTCCAGCGCGCCGAAGAATTGACAATGCCATCGATCAGCCAATCGCGCTGGGTTTTACCCAACATGGTTTGGGATTTCTTTTCATAGTCGGTGCACCAGTAGTTCTCCCAGGCACTGCCATCTTTGCAGGGCTCTTTAGTGCGATAGGTACGGCTATCCGTCATGTACAGGTCTACCAGATCGCCAAACTGGAAGGCGCGATAGATCTGTAAATAGTCAAAGGCGTGACTGGCCGCCTCGTCGACTTTCACACGCGCAGGTACATATTCAATCCAGGCCTGTTGCGCGTCGCGGCGCAGCTGACGCAATTGCTCCGGGTTGTTATCTCCGGTTTGGAAGGGATGGGAAGGCACACCTAAGGTATCGCGCTCGTAGTCCCAATAGGCGTTATCTGCGGTTTCATGATCATCCCAAGTAATGATAAAGGAATGCATTTCCATGGCACGCTGCAGATTTTTATCCTTGCGGTACTCCCGGTAAATGTGACGGTAATCCTCAAGGTCCATCGCCACGTTACCGCCGGAAGGCAGGCTTAATGGGTGAACAATGGCATCTTCGAAACCTTCGTATTGCGCATACTCATAGATAAAATCACCCAGGTGCAAAACGCAGTGTACATCCTCATCCGCCAGGTGGTTATAGGCGTTGTAATAACCGGTGGTGTAATCCTGGCAGGTCACCACGGCCATCTTGATACTTTCCAGGCCGCCCGTGGGTAGAGTGTGGCAGCGGCCGGTGCGGCTGCACAAGACACCGTACTTAAAGCGGTAGTAATAACGCTGGTTGGGGGAAAGATACCCTTCCAGATCGAGGTTTACGGTGTAATCCCGGTCCGCACTGATGTCCTCGGCATTCACCTGAAGGCTTAAAACCGGCTGAGTAAACGCCTCGTCCAGGGCCACATCAACGTACAGGATTTCACCGGGCACATGGGCTGCCGGGTTGATATGGGTCCAGAGCACAACCCCGGTCTGGCTGGGGTCGCCCGAGGCAACAGACAAATCAAAGAGCAAGCCATCCTGGTCTATGTCATAACCCGATGGACTCCCACTCAGGTTAAAGCGTGCATAGGTTTCACTATTGCTGGCCGCCAGAGAGCGAACGGTAAACGGTGTTAGCAGCGCAAGCCCCATTGCCTGGACAAATGTGCGACGAGAGACAGTCATAAACCCCAACTTCCTGTTTGTTATTTAGAATTCAAATAATATGAAGTGGCGCGCATTTTATAGGAGAACGTACCAACAAAGAAGTCGGGTTATTCTACAAAAAGAGACTTTTTGATGAATTATTATCCAATAAGACCTTATAAAAGTAACAAATATCATCCTTGATCGTTTAGACAGCTACACTTTTATGCCTAAAGTAGCCCCCAAGAATTCCTCTTTTACCCCCATTTTCTTCACGTAATCTATCCACTTCAAAGAAATTCCAATAAACAATAACTGATCTACTGTATAAAAATTCGCCCTCTCTTTCAGGATCTGACTTATGCGAGATGTCGCCGTTGTCGCCTACTGTAGAACCGCCATTGCCAAGGCAAGACGCGGTGCACTCAACCAGACCCATGGTATTCCCATGGCTGCCCATGTCATTCGGGAAGTGACTGCTAGAGCAGGCCTGGACCCACAGGTAGTCGAGGATGTCGTACTCGGTTGTGGGCTCCCTGAAGGGGCCACCGGGCACAACATCGCGCGTAATGCCGCCCTGTTTTCCGGCTGCGGTACCGGTGTCCCCGGACTGACGATTAACCGCTACTGTGGCTCCGGCCTGAATGCCGCCTCAATCGTGGCAAACCGAATCGCCAACGGAGAGATGCAGGTGGGTATTGCCGGCGGTGTAGAAAGCATCAGTCTCGTGCAATTCAATTTGAACCTGAACCACTTTGTCTATGAGCCCCTTCAGCATCAGTTTCCCGGTGTTTGGTGGACCATGATCCAAACCGCGGATTACGTTGCGGATCGATACGCTATCGGGCGGGAAGCGCAAGACGCTTATGTGGTGGAATCGCAAAAGAGAGTCGCCGCAGCGATCAGCGCGGGTAAATTGGCTCAGGAGATCACCCCCTTCGAGACGGTGATGTCGGTAAAAGACAAAGAGACCGGGGAGATTTCCGAAAAGACGGTATTACTGACAGAAGATGAAGGTCCCCGCCCCGGCACCACCTTAGAGGGGCTATCCAGCTTAGAGCCAGTCAATGCGCGAGGTACCGTAACCGCGGGCAATGCCTCACAGCTTTCCGATGGTGCAGCGGCTGTCGTCATGATGGATGCTGAGCTAGCCGCACAGAAAAACCTAACTGTTCTCGGCTTATTCCGGGGGATGCAGCTGGCTGCGGTAGCCCCCAAGGAAATGAGCATTGCCGTGGCGCCAGCCATTCAGCGCCTGATGAAACATCACGGTCTTGCCATGGGCGATATTGACCTTTGGGAGTTGCACGAAGCCTTCGCGGTTACCACGCTTTTCAACCAAGCGGAACTGGACACGCCCTGGGAGATAACCAATGTCAATGGTGGGGCCATTGCTCTCGGCCACCCCTATGGCATGTCCGGAATTCGCTATCTTGGCTCCACCTTAATGGAGCTGGATAGGCGGAATAAACATAAAGCGATTATCGGCGTCTGCACGGCGGGTGGTATGGCAACTGCGGCGTACTTGGAGCGCTCATAAAAAAAGTCGAAGGTCGTTCAGGTTTCACGGATGTACGCTCCACCCTTTATGAGAAAGCTCATTATGTCTCAATGGAAATCCATCATTACCCTACTGGTCTTTTTGTTGCTACCACTGAGCGCGCAACTACAGGAGAGTATCAAAGGGGTAACATTTAAAACCCTGGTTGCCTCTACCAAGGACTGGGCTGGCGATACTCTACCCGCGCCAAAAGAAGGACAACCCGAGCTTAGCATCGTACAAGTAACAATCGCCCCCGGTGCACGCCTTCCTGTGCATAAACACCCGGTACTTAATGGGGTCTATGTCGCCAAGGGATCGCTGAAGGTTACTTTATTAGATCGAAAGGAAACCGTCACTCTGGATGAGGGGAGGGCTTATATCGAGGTTACCGATAAGTGGCATTATGGACGTAACGAGGGTGTTAACCCGGTTAGCCTTATTATCTTCTACTCGGGGATAAAGGGTGTTGCCAATACCATTTATAAAGATGAGCCGGAGAAGAATAAACAGTGACCTCAACTTATCAGAGCGGTTAACCATACTCTCATCCCAAGTTTCTAGCAAAATGAGCGTTCGCCCACACTTCAGGCACCATCTTCTTGTAAGAAGATGGTGCTAAAATCGACTAAACCTCGCTTATAGTACAAAAAATGTCTTTTCTCACTTGGGGTAACCGATGCCTTGCAACCACAACAACCAATTGTGCCCTGGTCCGACACTAAACGGGGCTTTAACAAATACGTGTACGCACTGCCTGGCAGATTTTTTAGATAGTCAAAGATCTGAAATCAAGGCAATGCTTGATAACCATAAAACCGCTTGGCAAATGATGTCCTCATGGACAAAGAAACTGGTTGCATTTATTGAGCGGTTATATGAAGACCAATTTACAACTCATGGTTGTCCTTCCGATTTTTCCTTTTGCATAACGGGCTCTGGTGCCAGGAGTGAAGCTTGCCCTCAATCAGATCTGGATGCATTTATCGTAGTGCCCAAAATCACCCAGAATCAAAAAAAACAGTGGAAAAATATCAACCTTGCCGTTAAAAAACGATTGGACGATATCAATGATAGCCGCGTCAAAACACTCCGCCCTGGCAAAGGTTTTGTTTTTTGTACCGGAGGACTAAATCCACTGGGAATGGTTACAAAGAAATGGATGGAGAGAAACAACAGGGATGGCCTAATCAAAAAAGACGGTATTATTTTTGACCTTACTAATACCACATCGGCCCTTAGCGGGCTTCTCGAGGAGTACTACCGGTATCCAAGTGACCCTAAACGAAACCTACGAAAACACATTGTGAGCGGACTTCAGGAATGTGCTCACGCTTTTGGCAATCCAAAGTTACACAGAGAGTTGGTTGATGAAGTTAAATTTGTTTTAGGTCAGCAAGCTATTGAATTTGGCTCTAACACGCTGCTTTCAAGGAAGAGAAAACAGGGACTGCAGGCTATGCAGGTTGCCATTAATGATAAAAATTTCCAGCCACCCGCGCCCTATTCAGATATTAAACGTGTAAAGCGTGAGTTTTATCGAGCCCCACAATTTATACTGAAAGGACTTGCCTGGTTCTATGATGTCGACGAAGTCAGCTCTCTAGCCCAGCTATCCATGCTAGAAGAGATGGGGAAGCTCCACCCAAGCAGAGTTGTTCATTTCCGCAAAGCAATGTCTGAAGCACTGAGAGTTAGGGTTGCTTCACACATTATTACTGGTGCGGAATTTGACAAAGTCCTATCAGCCTATGTAACACCTAATAAGAATCAAAGTGCCTGGCTAAGATTGAACTCAGAACAGTCGGCCATGCTGGAGGATGCCGCAAATAGTGTCAGACTAATCATTGGTTGGGCTAATGAGTTTGCCAGCGTGCAAGGACGGACACATGGTATTCGCGGCAACCCATTCTCGGAGCCGCTCCTGATCAAATAATGAACCATAGGTGGCGCTTATGTTGGAAATCTAGGTTCAACTACCAAGCGGGATTGGGCCTGCCTGGACAATGACCAAAGGCAGTGAGTGACGCAACAAAGCAATGGCCAATTGCCCAGCCAAACTGCCCCAGGGCGCCAGCGCTGCTTGGGCTCTATCTCTTGGCGTCTTGCTCATCTTGATCTATCGTATCAATGGGGTTAAAGCGCCCTGAAAGATGTATTAAGTCGACACTAATGACCACCAGGTTAACCTCGTAGCTGGAGGAATAACCATGCTCAGGCTCAGAGAGAGCCATTCCTACGACGACCTCTTAAGTTGCTCCCCCCATAAGCAGCCCCAAGCCCCCCTCAATGGTGAGCCGCTCTAATGTGGGAGACAATCCACGACGGCTTCACCTTTCTGTTCGCGCAGAGCCGGGGTGCTCTGTTTATCATGTTCTGGATAGTGATCTTTCTGGAACTGCCTCGGTATGTCTTCTCGTTTTTTACCGCGGTTTTCTTTTTTGCTTCCAGGATTGAGAAGGAGGTGGACTTAGAGAAAATCGGCAAAATTTCGGTCATTATTGCCGGTCACAACGAGGAGGAGTCGATTGAGAAATGTGTGCACAGCCTCTGGGCACAGAGTGTCAAACCCTATGAGATCATTGTGGTCAGCGATGGCTCCACCGATGGCACCAGAAAAATCATGTCCAGTTTATTGGCCAGGGGGCTTATCCAGGGGGCTCACGCTACGGAGCTCAGAGGCGGCAAGGCTTCCGCATTAAACCTGGGGATACGCTTTTGCACCGGCGATATCGTCATTACCGTGGACTGCGACTGCTCCTTTGAGCACCACACCATGAAGGAAGTATTGCTGCCTTTTGAAGACCCCAAAGTCGGCGTGGTTTCCGGCAATGTGTTTGTGCGCAATCCCCACGACAACCTGATTACCGCCTTCCAAACCATCGAATACATCATCAGTATCTCTCTTGGTCGGCATGCGCTGGCCATGATCCGGCAGATGTGCTGTGCATCCGGTGCCTACAGCGGCTTTAGGAAGACCGCCATTGACCAGATTGGCGGATTTGATTCTGGTGGAGGCGAAGACCTGGACATCACTTTTCGCCTGCGCAACTACGGCTGGGATATCGCCTTTGCCCCGGAGGCCATATGCTATACGGATGTACCCACAAATATTTTAACTCTGATTCGCCAGAGGCTCCGCTGGGAGCGGGATGCTGTGCGTTTGCGCTACCGCAAGTACCGCCACTTTATCAATCCTTTTCAGCGCCGCATAAAATTCGAAGAGTTCTTCCATCAATTTGAGTTTTTAATCTTCAATGTGGTCGCCGCAATAGCGCTACCCATCTATTTAATTTGGCTGTTTGTAAGCTACGGGAGTAATGCCTGGTTTATTTTAATCGGAGCCCAAATCGTACTCATTATGCTGGATTGTCTCACCTTTGCCCTCGCCTCCTACGCCACCTATAAATTCAGCACCTTCGCACTTTGGCCCTTTCTTATTGGCTACAGTATTCTCTATGTCAATCTGATGCGGGTAGTGCGGCTCTATGCCTATGTGCAGGAGTGGATCTTTAAAACGTCCTATGCTGACTCTTTCGCCCCCTCCAAAGTACACCGTGTTAGGGAGTAAACCGCAGAGGCGGTCACCCCTCCCCCGCAGACACGCTCAAATGCCCTCGCCAATACTGTCGGTCTCACCTTGCTGACCAAACAAGTCGCTTTCAGTCAGTGCCCGTGGCCAATTTATCGCTATTAGTGATATCGCTGCCCCGGAACTGCCCCCATACCATCCACTGAGCACCAGCAGCCGCCCTCTTTTCAGCCGGGAATTGGCGCTTCACACCACATGGGCTATCGTTCTACGTGAGGCAGAATTTTCCCTGCCAACCGTGCGAACGAGACCCTTTGTGGCCTTTGATGCCCCTTGTGTAGGAGAGTTGACCATATCCTTTCTCGGTGATGCCTATAACTACTTTCGCTGGCCCAGCGACTTCAATACGGTACACCCAGGCATTGAACAGTGTGATGCCCTGGTGGTTGAGGAGCCCATGACTCCGCAGTGTATTGAAAAGCTCTGGAACAGCCAGATTGGCCTGCACCTGCTGCCGGTTATTGACCTGACCGGCACACTGGGTGCCAGGGCGGATCTGGACGCCTCCAATACCGTTAAGGCAGATCCTGTAGAAATTGGCAAGCTGATCGACTCGTTTAACTTCCGCCGCTCCCAGCTTCATCCCGATTTCCAAAACCCCCAGAATGATGACGATAAAATTCTGGCTCGCATCTTTGTCTCTGGGGCCAGTTTGGCCCCGAGCTACCAACCGGATTCACGCACAACCGTATGCTTCAACACTCTCTTGGATTCCGAAAAAGTATTGAGCGAATGTGCAAAAATGATGACGGCGGAACTGCTTTCGGGCAGCTTTTTCGATCGCAGGCATATCTGCAATGGCTGTAGCGGATCTCAATTTAATGTTCGTGAAGAGTGCCCGGAATGTCGATCCCCCTACTTAACGGAATCTTTCTATCTGCATCACTTCAAGTGTGCCTATCTGGGCCCCGAGGAAGACTTTCGCCAAGGGGAATATTTGATCTGCCCCAAATGCAGAATGGAAATGAGCCATTTTGGTAGCGATTACGATAAGCCCGGCACAATACTGATTTGCAACTCCTGTGGAAAGACCAGCTCAGAGACAGAAGTTGGTTTTTTATGCCTCAACTGCGACACACATACGGATGGGGACTCGATCAAAACCGGAGATGTATTTCGATACAATTTAACCGAAAGGGCTGTCCACTACCTACACGCTGGTCATGCATTCCTGGAACTCACCCAGCAAAGCCCTATCTTCGCCGGGCTTCCCTTCGAGCTCATTGTGGTTTTAAACAAGGAATTGAAACAATGGAAAAGCAAGGAGAGCGAGTTTGCCCTGCTCTGCATTAAATACGAGAATGAATATCTTGTAGAACAGGAACACGGTAATCGTCAGTTCTTTCATAGCCGCAATCAGTTTTTCCAGAGCTTAAGCCACTCCCTCAACAAGGTTATGAAAGGGAAGTACCCGGTTACCGCCGCCAAAGGCAGACTCGAAGATTTTATCCTGGTAAGCCATATCAACCAGAAAGACCTGTACAAATACAGTGAGGAGGCCGGGCAAAGGGCAGCCAGTGCCTTGCGCCTGGATGTGGAGCCTATCCTTCAGGTCTATGGCCCAGAGGACCTAAGCTGATGTGGGAGGGCATTCAAGATGGCTACTACTACCTTATCTCCCAGAGCTATACCACGCTTTTTTTGATGCTATGGGTAGTTGTTATTTTTGAAATCCCTCGCTACCTCTTTTCATTTTTTACCGCCTTAATATTTTTCAACTCGAAACCAGAATTTGAGGTAGACACAAAGAGCTTAGGGAAAGTCTCTGTCACCATTGCCGGCCACAACGAGGAGGATGCCATAGAAAAGTGTGTGCTCAGTTTGTGGGAGCAGAGCCACCCTCCCGATGAAATCATCGTGGTCAGTGATGGTTCTACCGATAGCACCAGAGAAAAAATACGCAATTTGTTAAGGCGAAGGCTTATCCATGGTGCGCATTCAACAGAGCTGCGCGGAGGAAAATCCGCCGCCGTAAATCTAGCGCTGCGCTATTGCACCGGGGATATCATTATAAATGTGGACTGCGACTGCTCCTTCGACTACCACGCAATAAAAAACATTTTGCATCAATTTGACAATCCCCAGGTAGGTGCAGCTTCAAACAATATCTTAGTGCGCAACTGGGATGCTAATTTACTCACGATCTTTCAGGCCATTGAATATATTATTAGTATTAGCCTTGGCAAGCACGCGCTTTTTATGCTGGGGCAGATGTCTTGCGCCTCTGGGGCTTTCAGCGCTTTCCGAAGAACAGCGCTGAATGAGGCTGGCGGCTTCGATTCCGGTGGCGGCGAAGACCTGGATGTCACACTGCGTCTACGCCATTACAACTGGAAAATAGGCTATGCGGCCGACTCCATCTGCTATACCGATGTGCCCACAAATCTGGCCGCCCTGATTCGGCAGCGGTTCCGCTGGGAGCGGGATGCCATCCGCCTGCGCTTCAGAAAGTATCGCCACTTTATTAACCCTTTTGATCACCGTGTTAAATTCAGGGAGTTCTTTCACCAGTTTGAGTTTCTGTTGTTTAATGTGGTTGCGATCTTAATACTACCCGTGTATCTGGCCTGGCTATTTTACAGTTACGGCTCCAACGGCTGGTTTATTCTTATAGCGGCCCAAATGGTCCTTATCATCATGGACCTTATTACCTTTACCCTCAGCGCGATCGCCACAAATAAATTTAAGGCCGCACCATTTTGGCCCTATCTGCTGGGCTACAGTATTTTTTATGTCAACCTGATGCGTATCGTTCGGCTCTACTCTTATATACAGGAGTGGGTATTTAAAACCTCCTATTACGACACCTATTCACCTTCGAAAGTACATCGTGTGCGCGAGTAAGTACAATGAGAACCATACGAAAACACATCCGCCCGGATAACCTCGATAGTGAAATACGCCCCCATCACAGCGCTATTGGTAGAAGAATCTATATTGGCGTACTCATCCTATTTGCGCTGGGTATCATCCGCTATTTATTTGGGGATATGTTTCTGCTCAAGGGCGATGGACTGGTACTGCGCGATTATGCCGCCGTTGAAATGGGCTATATCACAAGAGTCACTGCGGTAGAAGTCGATGAGGGTCAATCCGTTAAAGAGGGAGACTTACTCCTTAAAATTGAATCCATGGAGCTGCTAGAGCGATTGGCAGATCTCTCCGCCCGTCAGGCCAACCTGATACAGATCTCCGCCGAATTCACCCTGCTGTCTGAAACGGCCAAACAACTGCTGGTCCCGGCGGAGCATCGCAAGCGCGAAGTGGAAGAGATCATCGCACGCATTAATAAGCTCGCCGATAAGGGCTTTATCAGTAAGATCAGCTACCAAGAGGTGCTTAGGGATAATTTCGATGCCGGCCAAGCGCTCGTCAAGATTCAAGTAGAAAGCACCACTTTAGATAAGAAAAGAAAAGCCGTGGAGTCGGCCATCAAAGTTTCTGCCGAAGCTTTTCAGAAATTGAAAAAGCACTATGACGATGGCCAGGTCCGCAGCCCCGTATCCGGATTGGTTGGGGCCACAGTCCCCTCTGTGGGGGATGTCTATCGCGAGGGGGAGCCCCTCATGCAGGTATTCTGGGGCGAGCCCTATGTATTGGCCTACTTGCCTCGCCGCTATCTTCTCTCAATCAAACCGGGAATGGTTGTAACGTTAAAGAGTGGCCGCTACAAAGACAAAGGGGTTATCTCTGAGTTACTGCCCCTTTCGGCACAACTCCCGGAAGAATTCCAAAATACCTTTAAACCCCAGGAACGGAACCAGCTCGCCAAAATTACCCTCACAGACCCAGAGATGTTTCCGGTTTCCGAAAAGGTCAATGTCACTCTGGAGATAAACTGGAAGGACATCATAGTAGAGAACTTTATGAACTAAGCCCTCTCTACTCGGCATAGGCGCTGAGTGCGCTCTTCAGCCACTCCGGCAGAGGGACCTTCTGCTTATTCGTGGCCGATAGAGTGACGTAGGTGATCGTTGCGGTAAAAGCCAGCACGCGAGGTTGGAGACAAGCCTCCACCTGCAAGGTAAACGAGTGCTTGCCGGTCATTAATACGGCAACCGTTATCTGTAACTCCTGATCCCAGGTAACCGGGGTCAGGAACTCGAGATTAAAGGCCCGCACCGGAGTGAGGACACCGCGCGCCTTCATGGTGGTAATGGCCGGTCCCTCCAAGAGCGCCGTCATGGCCTCATGAGTGGCCTCCAATGCGAAATGAGAAAACCTAGGCGTATAGACAATCCCTTCGGGATCACAGTCTCCAAACAGCACCTTGCGCTTCACGGTTATCATTGGATTTCTCTTTAGGCTGAAAGATCGCTGGACATTCTATTTCAGCCCCCCCCTTCCAATCCTGCCAAAACAAATAACCATTCCGACCAGCTACTATTGAACGCCTTATTTTTCCAGCGCGGACAAAGTCAGAAGGGTCACTTCCGGTGGGACAAGGAATCTTACCGGCAGGATACTGGTGCCTACCCCAGGGCTGACATATAGGTGCTTACCCTCCTCCACAATATGGCCAATCGCATAGCGCTGCCCATAGCGGGAGGGCACAATCGGTCGGCCGAGAAAAGGGAAATACACCTGTCCACCATGGGTGTGTCCGGCAACGGTCAAGGCAATCCGCTTGGGCATTTGAGGAAAGATATCCGGGTTATGGGTAAAAGCCAGGATCGGCGTATTCTCATCAATACCCGCCATTGCCTTGCCGATATTGTGTGGTCCCTCCCAGAAATCACTGATGCCCACCAAACGAAAAGCACAATTCACGTGGGCAACTTCTGTGGATGCATCTTCGAGTACCCTGATACCTCGACCGGAGAGCGCCCGCTCCACCCTTTGCGGGTCCAGCCACCAGTCATGGTTGCCCAGTACTGCAAACACGCCCATGGGTGCCTTTAGCCCGGCAAGGACTTCGGCCGCCTGCTCAGGTGTTACAAAAGAACCGCCGAGTACACCCTGGATGACAAAATCACCGGGCAGAAGCACCAGATCTGGGCGGCTGGCGTTTACCTGGCGAACCAGCTTCCGCAGGCTCTCGATTCCTTTATAGGGGGAGCCCACATGTAAGTCGGCCAACACGGCCACTCGCACCCCACTGCAGGCTTTAGGCCAAGTGTCCAAATACACTGTCTGCGCATTGACACTGAAACTCCTGGGTTCAGCGAAAAACGCCCAGATGGCAAGAAATAGACCAATAAGTAAAACAAGGGAGAATACAACGCGGTACTTTCTCAACAGGCGGACTCCAGGCTCACAGCTCAATATCCCAATTATTTTTTATGCGAGTGATACGCCGCTTTACTCTTGATGACATTCACAAGCAGAGAGTTCGCGCACAATTTCACAAGTGTCGCTGGAACCCGGCCCAGCACACTGACCGCGCAAGGCCAGTAAGCTTTTTCGCAATTGCCCAAGCGAGGCCATTTGTTCATTCACTCTACGGATATGCTTATCCACAAGCGTGTTGATTTCAGCACAATGTTCATGCGGTTGCTCCCTAAGCGTTAACAGATTACGGATATCTTCCAGTGGCATATCGAGAGAGCGACAGTGGCGAATAAAACGCAGTTGCGCCAAGTGTTCCTCACTATAGAGGCGATAGTTACTGTCGGACCGGTAAGGTTGCGGGAGCAGCCCCACCTGCTCGTAGTAGCGCACCGTTTCTACCTTGCAATCCGTCCGCTTGGCGACCTCGCCTATCCGGTACAGCATGCTGATACTCTCTTGACTCTATAGTTACTAGAGGGATTGTAATGCTGTCTCACTCGTTGAGTCATCCGAGAGTTAACCATGGATAAACCAAATTCACCCTGCGGCTGTGGTGATGCCACTGAGCCTCAACAAGCGCCCACTAATGGTGGCCGGAAAGACGGCGAAGTTTCTCTCTTTTCAATCACTAAGATGGACTGTCCCACCGAGGAAAGTCTAATTCGCGCCAAGCTAACGCCCCTCAAAGGGATTCATAGTCTCGACTTTAATCTGGTACAGCGCACTCTGCGCGTGGGACATGCCCCGGGTATGCAAGAGCAGATCCTGGACATACTCGCGCCACTGGACCTCAATGCCAAGCGCGCCTCCCCTGCGGATACTGACAGCGCACCACCTGCCGCAAAAGCCAACTGGTGGATCTTGGGCGCTGCGGGCGCGGCCGCACTGGCTGCCGAGCTGGTGTTTTGGCTTCAGGGCGGCAATAACTGGCTAGTGATGCTGCTGGCCCTGGCGGCCATTGCCGGCGGTGGCTTATCCACCTACAAGAAAGGCTGGATCGCACTTAAAAACCGCAACTTGAATATGAATGCGCTGATGTCCATCGCGGTCACAGGCGCCCTTCTGATCGGCCATTGGCCCGAGGCCGCCATGGTGATGGTGCTCTTTACCCTAGCCGAGCTGATTGAAGCCAAATCGCTGGATCGGGCCAGAAACGCCATTCGCGAGCTGATGGACCTGGCCCCGGAAACCGCCACGGTACTCGAAGAGACCGGCGAATGGCGGGAACAAGATGCAAAAACTGTTGCCCTCGGTGCCACAGTCAGAGTCAGGCCCGGAGAGCGCATCGCCCTGGATGGGGAGGTTATCAAGGGGAACTCTGCGGTTAACCAAGCCCCAATTACCGGCGAGAGCCTGCCGGTGGATAAAGCGGCTGGAGACAACCTGTTTGCAGGCAGCATCAATGAATCCGGTGCGCTGGAATACAAGGTCACTGCCACGGCCAATGATGCGGTACTCGCTCGAATTATCCATGCGGTTGAGGAAGCTCAGGGCAGCCGAGCCCCCACACAGCGGTTTGTGGATCAATTTGCCCGCTGGTATACGCCCCTGGTGTTTGCGGTGGCGCTGGCTACGGCGCTGATTCCACCCCTGTTTTTCTCCGGCGCCTGGATGGAGTGGATTTACCGCGCCCTGGTATTGCTGGTAATCGCCTGCCCCTGCGCCTTGGTCATTGCCACCCCGGTCACGATCGTCAGCGGCTTGGCGGCCGCGACCCGCCACGGCACCCTGATCAAAGGCGGCGCCTATCTCGAAGAGGGACGCCGCCTGCGCTGGGTAGCCCTGGACAAGACCGGCACCATCACCCACGGCGCGCCCGAGGTCACCGATTTCGAGGTTTTGACCAATGGCGGTGAAGAGCGTGTGAGAAGCCTCGCCGCCAGTCTCGCCTCGCGCTCGGATCACCCGGTCTCTAAAGCCGTGGCGAGTTTTCTCAGCCATAAAAACCTGGAAACTCAGGAAGTGGAAAATTTTGAAGCCCTTGCTGGCCGCGGAATTCGCGGAGAGATCGCCGGTGCCGGCTACTATCTGGGCAATCACCGCCTGGTAGAGGAGCTAAAGGTTTGCCGCTCGGAACTTGAGGATCAGCTCTCAAAATTGGAGTACCAAGGCAAAACCGTCGTGATGCTGGTCGGTGAAAGCGGTGTTTTGGCGCTATTCGCCGTCGCCGATACGGTGAAAGAGTCCAGCCGCAAAGCCATTGAGGAACTCCACCAGCTGGGGGTAAAAACCCTGATGCTAACCGGAGACAACCAACATACCGCCGATGCCATCGCCAAGGAGGTAGGCATTGATCGGGCTCAGGGCAATCTGCTCCCTGAAGACAAACTGCGCGAAGTTGAAGCGCTAGCCGGTCGCGGGCGAGTGGGCATGGTGGGCGATGGTATCAACGACGCCCCGGCCCTGGCTCGCGCCGATATCGGCTTCGCAATGGGTGCCACCGGTACCGATGCCGCCATAGAAACTGCCGATGTGGCTTTGATGGATGACAATCTGGGCAAAATCGCCAGCTTTATTCGCCTCTCGCGCACTACCGCCCATATTCTTTGGCAAAACATTATCCTCGCCCTGGGCATCAAAGTGATCTTCCTGGCACTCGCCTTTGCCGGTGAGGCCTCTATGTGGATGGCGGTATTTGCGGATATGGGCACCAGTCTGTTGGTGGTTTTCAATGGGCTGAGATTGATGCGGAAATAGCTGCGAGCACGAGATATCTCGAGTGAGATGCCTTGCTTATGGCTTAGCCGCATTTTTATTAGCTTTAAAACACCAAAGTATCCTTGGTGAATCCAGAGTTATACAATGCTTAGCTAACCAAAAAAATACCAGGAAATTTTGAAGAATTAGTAATGAAAAGGTTCGTTTTATTATGCACGATTGTTCTCTCTGGCTGCATTGAGTCCCCATTAACCAAGCGTTGCAGTTCCTATGAAGAGTGCCCACAGCTTATTGACTTCTATAGGTACAGCGCAGAGGAAAAAGCCAAAGCCAGGAAAAGAGGGAATCCTGTACCTGTCTACAAGGCTCAACCAATATACCCAACAGAAGCACTGGTAAATCATACCGAAGGCTATGTAATCGTTGAGTACCTTGTTAACAACAATGGCGATCCGGTTAACCTGAGTATTGTTGAGAGTATTCCGGCCGGCTTCTTTGAAGAAGCGGCCATCGAGGCGGCCAAGCATTTCAAATATGAAAAGAGCCCCCAAGAATACAAGAACATTAGAACAAAGGTCAGCTTTAAAATAGACAAAGACCAACCTAGTAACAAAGAAAAATTTTTAGAATGGTTACTGTGGGTGCTGTATTAAGAACGCTCTGCAAGATAAGTGTCTAATCCTACATCACGTACCACACAAGTCAGAGTTCAGATCTCCATACGTATTTATCTCCACTTTCGTTTCATCGTAGTCTTTACAGGTAGCTGAATATTGCCAAATTGGTTCTTAATTATTCCGAGGTTCCTTAACTATCGGAGCGAAGAAGTATCCTTTGTTCCTCTTGAGAAAACAGATAGCCCACTTTCAAGCCCTTATAATTACAGGGCCAGCGCTGCGGCACTTAAAACAAGCAATCAATGAATATGCCGTTATTAACGGTTTGATATCTTTTTTCACTTTTAATGATATCCAGTGTACGACTTAATCGATATTTATTATCTTTACTTTAACGGGATCACATTAACTCAAGCATATTAATGCAACAATTACATCCTAATATTATAGCGGCCTATATGGTCAAGGATGTCATCTGTGGGGCATAAAAAAAAATACATTACCAGGCTTCTTTTTAGTCTTTCTCTTACCTTGACTATTAGTTGCAGTGGTAGTGGTGGTGGTGGTACCTCCACTGGGAATGACAGTAATGATATTGCGGTGGTTGAGCCTCTCTCCGATCGATCAACAGCATTCGGGGTTGAGTTTGATAACGAAACAATAGACACAGGAGAGGGTATTTTTCCTCAGTACCCCATTTATTGGGATGAGCACCCTTACGAGTATACCGGCTTTGCCAATCTCAATGCCTACCTATGGGATAGAAAAAACTGGTGGAGAGCCTATTTTGGATTTGATCCTTACGAGCTTGACACGTCAAAAATTGAATGCGCCATGCTGGAGGCCTATGAGGCCTTTCGGATGGATGCTGCTCACTGGGATATCTGTAATTTTACATCTCAAAATGCGGCTGGAGGTCCCGGAGCAGATGGTGATCCGATGGGTATGGAATGGATTCCGCGCTTAGATTGGGATGAAGGAATATCTGGGGGGCATTTTCAAGCTTCAAATCAACCAACGCCGCGACGTTTTGCCGCGGGCTATTTTCGTGAATATCGCGTTGACGATGGTGTAGGGCTCGGATATAACAAAATAGTGGTCGATCATTTTAATGCTGAATCTGCCTTATTAGCGCGAGCACAAGTCGCTGCTACGCAAGTTTCTGAGGGGGTTTACACCGCCATTGATGTTGCCGCCGGAGGTTTGCACACCTGTGCATTACTAGAAGGCGGATCGGTTCGTTGTTGGGGCGCAAAGCATTGGGGGCAATTGGGTGATGGCTCTGGCGCAGAACAAAATGGAGTAATTTTAAAAGGGAAAAGTGAACCCAGCACCATTGTTGGCCTTGCGGAACCGGCTATTGATATCGCTGCCGGCTACGCACATACCTGTGCGGTACTTGTAAGTGGTGCTGTACAGTGCTGGGGTGCTAACTATTACACCCAATTGGGTAATGGAGTAGACGGGAGTTGGCGTTACGCTTGGGAGTTAACTGAGCCCATGATGGAAACATCGCCAGTTTATGTTGTTGGTATAGATAATAATCCGATTGATGATGTCGTCAGTATTGAAGGAAGCCATTCGGTTATGTGTGGCCTAAAATCGGGGGGCGACACGGTGTGCTGGGGACGCACAAGAATCCATTCACCACGCGGAGAGCTTGCGCTTGAGGAAACGAACAGAGAAAGAGCCACAACGATTACCGGATTGGAAACGGCCACTCAGCTGAGTCCGGGGGGACTACATACGTGCGGTCTTTTAGATAGTGGTGCTGTTCAGTGTTTAGGGGCAGATTTTCAAGGGCAATTGGGTGACGGTGATAGCGATGGCTCATGGTTATTACAGCAACACTCTCCCTCGTCAGTTGTGGGAATATCCAATGCTAAGGCAATTTCCTCGGGAGGCTCCCATAGCTGTATCATTGATAATACCGACAAGGTGTTCTGCTGGGGCAACGGCGCTATTGGTCAGCTAGGCCCGGGTATTACTGGAGAGTATTGGTGGAATCAATACAGTGCCACACCAGTGGAAGTTGCACTGCCAGTCACCCCGGTAATGATTGAAACAGGGGGTGCTCACACGTGTATTGTTTCTGACACTTCGGAGGTGTGGTGCTGGGGCAGTAAATATTTTGGCAAACTCGGTAGCGGTAATGATCTACCAGCTAGTGAAGGCGAACCTGTTCAGGTGGCAAACCTTGATAAAAATGTTATCGCTATTTCAAGCAACCATGCTCATACCTGCGTTGTTCTGGATGGCGGTCAAGTACGCTGCTGGGGCTATAACGCCTTTGGCCAACTAGGTGAAAGTGGCTCTTTTGTTGATCGTAGCACTCCAGTCATAGTAAAGGGATTTTGATTCATAATTATATCGAGGCATTTGAAACCTTCCGCTGTTAGTAGGGCGGCCTACTTCATTAGGGGGGAGGTTTCTATTTGAGGGCGCTCGATAGAGAGCAGCGTAGCTATATTACAATGCCTTTTGTCAGTGCAGGATTACAGTGGCGCTGATCAACTATGACTTCGCTACCAAGGCTAGCGAAATTATTGATCAGAATATAAAGGCATTCATTTGGATTTATGAAAACAGCAGCCGCTAGAATGTAATCCTTAGAATATTGTAATGTGCGGTCACTCTGCAGGAGCGTTTCGAGCAGAAAAAAACACCATACCGTCCGCATAGTGGGCGGCATGGTGAAAGCCGAGATTACTCAAAGCCCTGCGTCAGTCAGGCAACAATAGGCTTAAGCATGCCGTTCAAGTAGCGTTTACTGTCCCAGGAATAGAAGTGCCGAAGCACTGCCAGCCTCCACCAACAATCACCCAGCTATAGGTAACTAGCCCAACCAATAAAGCGAGAACCGTACTTGCGACTGGGAATCTAATATCTTTATTCGCACATCTCTCTTTCATATTCTTTAATGAGCAAAGCTCTATTACTGCGCTCCCACAACTTCTTTTTTAATAGAGATACCCAACCGCTTCGAAAGGCGAACTAAGTTCCCTCTATCCACAGAAAGCAATTTCGCAGCCCTACTCCAATTCCCGTCACTCTTGATCAACATATGCCCTATAAGTTCACGCTGATAATCTTCAATCGCTGACCTGAGGCTTACTATTTCAAGCGGTGATTGAATCGGCTTCTCAATTTCAGGTTTAGCCGTGATATCATCTGGAATCTCTACGTGCGCGGCGGTGAGTGAAACAATCTCTGAGGGAGATGAACCCTTTCTCGCCTTAAGTGCTGCCCGGCTGATGACATGCTCCAGCTCCCTCACATTTCCCGGCCAACCATAGCGCTTTAACTTACTGGAAGCATCTGCCGATAATCTTAGCTGGCGAAAGCCCAGCTTTCGCCGGGACTTCTCCAGGAAGTAATCCGCTAACAACAAAACGTCATTCTCTCTCTGTGATAAAGGAGGCACTTCCAAAGGATAAACCGATAGCCGATGGTATAAATCTGCCCTGAACCCCCCACCCTCAATCTCCTTTAATAGCTCCCGATTAGTTGCAGCAACGATACGGACATCCACATGCTGAACGGTATCTTTACCAACCGGCTGGATCTCACCACTTTGCAACACTCTCAGCAGCTTACTTTGCACCGCCAGGGGCAGCTCGCCCACTTCATCGAGGAAGATCGTCCCACCATTAGCCAGGAGAAACTTACCTGGCCTCTCGCGATCCGCCCCAGTGAAGGCGCCTTTGGCGTGCCCAAAAAGCTCCGCTTCCGCTAAGGTCTCCGTTAGAGAGGCGCAATTAAGATAAACAAGGGGCTTCTCTCTGCGTGGCGAGAGTCTATGCACAGTGCGAGCCACCAACTCCTTACCAACACCGGTCTCTCCAAGAATCAGAACGTTGTAGTCGGAGCCGGCCACCAGTTCGATATCGCTGCGTAAAGTCTTTATCACCTGGCTTTCGCCAATTAACTCGCCACCATCACGCAAAAAGGCTTCTTGGGTGAGCTCCTTCACCAGCTGCTCGGCGTGCTCTGCTGAAAGTGAGAGCGCTTTTAATTCCAAGGCCGTTTTCAGTGTGGCGGCTGACAGGGCCGCAATCAATTCGAGAGTTCGGTCACTAATTCGTCCATAGGCATCTGCGGCCATGCTATCCAGGGTTAGCAGGCCAACAAGATGGTTATCAGAATAGAGGGGCAACCCCATACAGGAGTGCACAGGCAGATCCCCTTCTCTATCCAGCAGCAACCCATCAAAAGGATCGGGCAGAGCACAGTCCGACGGAAAGCGAACGGGGTTTTCCGAGGCACAAATTTGCGCAAGTCGAGGATGCTCACTGACGATAAAGCGGCGCCCCAGCGTTCGTCTCGCAAGTCCTTGCACCGCTAACGGGGTGAGCACATCCCCATTCAACCCCAGCAATGCGACGGCATCACACTTGATTGCCTTGCGAATGGTGGAAAGTAGGCGTTCGAAGCGGTCACTGTTATTCAGGCTGTTAGCCAGATCCAGCGCTACTTCCAATAGAAGGTTGGCGTTTATATCTGTCATTTATCGATGAGTCCAAACAGAATATTGATGTCATTATGACATACACATTAACTGGGTCAAAATGACACTATAAAATCTTAAAATATCTGTAACTTATTGATTTTTAAGGTTTTAAATTTTTGGCATGGCGCTTGCTATCAAAGATAATGAGATTGGAATTGCCATAGAGGTCAAAATGCTCGCCACTGAAAACCCACTCCTGCGCAGACGCTTCGAACTCCTGCTTAAAGCTGGCAATCTTACCCTTCTATTATCAGTGCCCTTCCTGATAGTAACCGTCGTTATCTGCTATCCCATGTCCCACCACTTTTCACTTCCGGCACAGGTCGCTGGCCATATCTTTATGGTCATCAGCGCAACACTTATAAAAATCGGATACATAAGCCGCTGCGTCGCACAATATAGCCTCTCTCTAGAGGTTAAATAAACAGCTGCTTTTTCACTAATTGGCTGAACGCAACGATCAGCAATTTTTTCAAGTATCGGATTTCTGATACCTCCGTTTTGGATTGTCCACGATAAATTTTCCGTTAGATGTATAAAGGAGCAAATCATGTTGACATCTAGAGAAATAAAAATTGTTAAAGCTACTAGTCCGATTCTCGATGGTGCGGGCGTAGATATTACTAAATATTTCTACCGTAGAATGTTTTCTTGTAACCCTGAGTTAAAAAATATCTTCAATATGAGCAATCAGGAAAGCGGCAAACAGCCGTTTGCCCTTTTCAGTGCCATATCAACCTTCTCAAAGAATATAGACAATCTACCCGCCCTTCAGCCTTTGATTGAACGCGTTGCCCAGAAGCATACCAGCTATTTTATTCAGCCTGAGCAATATGGCATCGTCGGAAAACATTTACTGGCGACATTAGAAGAATTTATACCCGACACCTTTACCAACGAAGTTATCGATGCTTGGCAGAGGGCTTATGCATTGTTTGCAAAGCTGTTAATGGAGAGAGAGCAAGAACTCTATAACGCCTCAAAAAATGCCGCCGGAGGTTGGTATGGGCCCAGGCAGTTTATCGTTAAGGACAAAATTATTGAGTCTGAACTGGTCACCAGCTTTACACTAAAGCCTGAAGACGGCGATACTGTTATTGGCTATCGCCCAGGCCAATATCTTGGGCTTCAAGTGAAGCCACCAGCACATGACCACATTGAAATTCGCCAATATTCACTCTCCGATAAGCCTAACAACACCACTTACCGTATCAGTGTTAAAAGGGAGGCTCAGCCGAGAGATGGTATTGTCTCCTCTTTCTTACATGACAGGGTGGAAATTGGGGATATCTTGGAGGCCTACCCGCCGAGCGGAGCTTTCTTTCTGAGAGACTCAGTAAAACCTATCGTGCTGATCTCAGCCGGTGTTGGGGTAACCCCTTTACTTTCTATGCTGGAATCCCTATACGAAAAGGAACCTAGCAGACCAATCACCTTCTTACACGCCTGCGAGAAGGAGGAGCAGCACTCTTTCAAGAAGAGGCTCACCGAGTTTGCGTCGAACAATTCCAATATCAAACACTACTATTGGTATACATCGGGCGCAAAGGAAAGTACCTTTTCCGGGCTAATGAATCTGGAATTTGTTCGCGAGCAACTTCCCATTGCCCAAGGCGAGTTCTACTTGTGCGGACCTACAGGATTTATGAAGAATATCAAAGAGCAGCTGGTTGACCTGAGGGTGGATTCTGACAGGATATTTTATGAGGTATTTGGCCCCTATAGCGATATATAAATATAAAAAGTAAACCAGAAAACGATCACATTAATGATCCCAGGTTTACAATGGCTTTATCTGGCAAGACCCTACAGTTCAAAGGCGTCTTGCCAGTTAAAGCTTTGCAGCGCGGAGTGCCAAGATCAAACCAACTAGAGCTTAAAAACTTTCTCGGCATTCTTAGATAAAAACAGCTCCGATACTTCTTCATCCAATCCCAACAAGTGCATCTCCTCCAGGCAAGCCTCCGGTGTCAGCATGGGATAGTTACTACCAAACATCACTTTACTCCGACCATGAGCCTTTATATAAGAAACCAGTTCTTGTGGGTATCGCTTAGGCTTATATGCAGAAGTATCTATATAAACATTCGGGAACTTGGTGGCAAAAGCGATCATCTCATTATGCCAAGGGTAACCTATATGACCACAAACTATCTTCAAATCCGGGAAATCGAGTGCAACCCTTTCAATATGAATAGGGCGGCCAGATTCAGAACTGCGCAAGGGACCGGTCAGCCCAACTTGAAGACAAACAGGCACATCAAGCTCAACACACGCTGCGTACAATGGGTAGTACAAAGGGTGCGAACAGGGAAGCTCCCAGAGCCACTGCACAATACGCAAGCCTTTAAAGTCATACTCAGAAACATACTTCCGCAGCTCTTGAACCGCTGCTACTGGATTCCTCAAGTCAACTGAGGCAAGCCCAGAAAACTGGCCAGGGTAAGACGAGGTGATCTCAAGGACCTCTTCATTACTGATAAGCGCTCCACTGGGACCATACCAAGCAGAAATCAGTGCCCTGGAGACATTTGCCGATTCCATGGCTAACAATGTCCACTCTATGGGAACGTCCTTGAAGTCCTGCCCCATCCACCGCTTCAAAGTGACTAAGAAGGGCTCAGCAAGAAAGCGCTCTGTTGGATGCTGGGCCCATACATCAATTACCGTCATAGTGATCGCTTCCTTGTTTTGAATTGGTTTGAATTGGCCTTGAACTTCCCTCAAATACAATATTGCCTTATGTGATCCTACCAAACTTGAAAAATTGCAGAGACGCTAAAGTAGGCTATTCACTATCACAAGATATGCCTACGTATAGTCATTGACCAACTGGCCATCCGACGACTTTTGGAACTGCGGATATTCATCATTGATCTCGTAAAAATCTGACTTTTCACTGACAAATATATGCCCCATTGTTTTCAACCCGGTTTGGCCATCCAGTGATCCGGCAATAATTCCAGTTGCATCAAGATTGAACGGTTCCCAAAAAAGACTTGACCCACATTCCCGGCAGAAGCCTCTCCGGGCTACATCTGATGTTTTATACCAAGCCAAACCATCATCTTTTGTGATTTTGATATTAACTTTGCGGGCCTTGGTATGGGATCCAAAGTTACCATGCAACTTTTGACACAACGTGCAGTGACAATTTACTACGTTTCTAAGTGGCCCTCTTACCTCATACCGTACAGCTCCGCATAAACAGCCTCCGGGCGTGATCGCTTTTTCACTAATCATAGAATGAACCCATAAACTTATAGCAATTTAGTTAATCGACTCAATTAGACCTAAGTGCACCCTTTGGTACAGATTGCTTACCCTCCCCCCTGCTCTTACTCCAGCCCCCTTCAAAAGACTCTATTTGCTGCATCAAATGCCAAGATAAACAATGGAATATTCGACAGGAAGAAAATGGCAAAACGCACTTCAATCTTGTTCACCAGGGACTGAAAAAGACTGTGAACCAGCCGCAAACCCACATAGACCCAAGACGCAATAACGTTGACTTCTGTAGACGCATCAAGAAAAACCAGGGAAAGCACAATGGCATAGAATATGGTCGGCTGCTCCATTAGATGGTTATAGTTATCAGCCTTCCAGCGAACGCTTGGCGGAAGCTTTGACATTAGAGTACCCGCTGGGGCTTCTGGGTCCAACTCCAATTTCATAGCCGCGATAGCTGGTAGTCTCGTAGCGTACATCCACAGCCACATTAGCAAAGACCAAATCACTAACGCCACCACAGGCCGAATCAGTTCAGCGCTTGTTTCCATGAACGCTCCGATCACTACCCAGTTCGAATTTGGGGACAATGAAGTCATAAAAAGCGATGACAACGAAACTATATGCCACTATTTCAAATAGAACAATTTATAGCTGCCACCTGTCCGCATAAAATCCACACTATATTAAGAGCGCAATGAGAGAACAAAAAACCACACTTTTAATATCTTATGTACCTTACAGGACAAATAAAATGTATATCACTCCAGCAGGGGTGCCCGAAGGACCAAAAAAATCACCTGCACCTGTCAGGAACTACCGCCTTCAACGCTCGCAGAAAAGAGGTTAATAACTACAACCCCTGTGACGATTAGAGTTATACCTAGAATCGCCCCCCAATCAAGCTTTTGCCCAAAGAAGACATACCCGGACAAAGCAATTAATGCGACACCCACCCCAGACCATACTGCATATGCAACACCAACTGAGAGAGTCTTCAATGAGATTGAAAGTAAATAAAATGCGAGCGCATACGATACAACAACGATCACAGACGGAACGAGTTTAGAGAACCCATCTGAGCTTTTCAGGAATGATGTACCCAAGACTTCGGCGACAATTGCTACGGAAAGATAAATCCAGTGTGACACGTGACCTCCTTAATGATTGAGTAAGCATCGCCTCGCGAAACGCTTGCTTAAGCGTCCACCAACCCCGGGAGCTCAGCCACAGCGTTAAAACTTACATCTCCCTTAGTCTGCTGACGAAACACGAATGACGTGGCCGTCGGGATCTTTGATTAAAAAGGTCTCCCCAAACACATCGGTATGCAGCTCTTTATAAAAATTAATTTTGGGGTCATTTTTCCACTCTTGATAAAGCGCTTTAACTTCACTGTCAGATGCCAAATTGATGCCTATTTCTGTAAACCTGGGAAAGTCGTTCTCTGGCACTTCACCGCCAGACCAGATAGCAAAGTCAGCCTCGCCATCAATCTTGAAGACCACATACCTTGGTGTTACGAAGTGAGGCTCAAAATTAAAAAGGTCTTTGTAATATTCCGTTGATTTTTTGACATCTGAGACGTAGATGAGCTGCAGGTTTGGCTTGCGAATATTAGGCATTTTTCACTTCCATTAAAGTCCAACAAGTATTAGAAACACCCTGTGAAAATAAAATCCAACACCACCGACAACTGCGGCATTGTCGTCGACTGCTATTTGTTAGCGCGGCAGTAGTCGACGCACAAGCCAAACAAGGAAAAGCTACCAGAGGATTGGCCTTGTCCACATTTAACTACTTGATCAACGCTGTGGCTACTGCCCTGATTACAAGACGCTCATTTTGTGAAGTGTATTCCGTATTTATGGCCGGGACAGTTACACACTCAAAACCTGATATGTCACTGCTGTTGTTGCCTTTGGCACCGATCGGGATCGGTGCCTAGCCACATAACAAAGTATCAACGCTGGTGTTTTACCAAACTATGGATCTGCTTCTGGTGCTCATTGGGTGAAAGCCGCTCTATCGAAGCATCGTTCAGTTGTATGGGATGAAGATCAAACCTCTCAACTTACCCCCGGATACGTCGCACCCGGAATTTA
This sequence comes from Microbulbifer echini, assembly GCF_041447225.1. Taxonomy (NCBI): domain Bacteria; kingdom Pseudomonadati; phylum Pseudomonadota; class Gammaproteobacteria; order Cellvibrionales; family Microbulbiferaceae; genus Microbulbifer; species Microbulbifer echini. The sequence goes on from NZ_JBGMEL010000006.1 coordinate 55,430, forward strand.
CGCCCCTTCAGTTTTCCGTTTTCGATCTTTTTCAGTGCTTGCGCTGCCACGTTTCGTTTAACCGCCACATAGGCCTTCATATCCAGTACGTTGATCTTGCCAACATCCTGCCCGCTGATCGGATGATCGCCACCGGTCAGCGCACCCAGAATATCACCCGGACGGACTTTCTGTTTCTTTCCGCCATCGATCAGCAGGGTGGCCATCGTCGCCTGAAACGGGGGCTCACTTAATATATTGGCCGGTGGTGGTGTATCCGGGTCGGACAGGGGGTCCTGCGTCAGATTCATGCGCAGAAGTTTATGACCCTCCTTCTCGGCAAATAAGGAGTAAGCACAACCGCGCTCACCAGCTCGCCCGGTCCGCCCGATGCGGTGAGTGTGCACTTCCGGATCTTTGGCAATATGAAAGTTGATGACGGCATCAAGTTTATCAATATCCAGGCCGCGTGCCGCCACATCGGTGGCCACCAGGATTGAGGCGCTGCCATTGGCGAAGCGAATCAGCGTTTCGTTACGCTGACGCTGCTCCATGTCGCCATGTAAGGCAAGCACATTGAACCCGGCCTGCTCCAGGTTGTCGGCCACGTCATCGGTTTCGCGCTTGGTATTACAGAAAATCAGAGTATTGACCGGTTTGTCATTGAGCAGGATGCGCCGAGTCATCTCCAAACGATCATCAAAGCTCTCAGTTTTGTAAAAGCGCTGTTCGATCACGTCCTCACTGTGCGCGGACTCAATTCGCACCATCACCGGTTTTTGCATGACCCGGGCACTGAGGCGTTCGATTTCATTCGGATAGGTCGCGCTGAACAGTAACGATTGTCGCTCGGCCGGCACTTGCGCCAGAATGGTATCGATAACGTCCTGAAACCCCATATCGAGCATCCGATCGGCTTCGTCAAAGACCAACGTGTCGACATGCTCAAGTGACAGTGTTCCCTTGCGCAGGTGTTCTTCAATACGCCCGGGTGTGCCGACAATGATGTGCGCGCCATGTGCCAGGGATCCGATCTGCGGACCGAACGGCATGCCGCCACACAGCGTCAGAATCTTAATATTGTGTATCGCTCTGGCCAGTCGGCGCAGTTCCTGCGCAACCTGATCGGCCAGTTCCCGTGTCGGGCATAGAATCAGCGATTGAATCCGAAACCGGTCGGCATTGAGCCGGTGCAGTACACCCAAACCGAAGGCCGCGGTTTTACCGGAGCCGGTCTTCGCCTGTGCGATGACGTCTTTTCCATCGATTACAATCGGGAGTGTCTTGGCCTGGACCTCGGTCATGGATGTGTAGTTCAGTGACGCCAGGTTTTTGAGCAGGGCGGGCTTTAGGGGCAGGTCGGTAAAGGGTGCAGTCAAGGTGAGTCCTGGAGTGGTTGGATGTCAAATTCGCGCGTTACTCTACCACCCAGCAAGGTGATTTTCACCCAGCATAAACTCGGCCACCCCCTTCCGCCCCCCTGGCGAGCCCCTTATTATCCGTAATCATCCAGATGCTTTAATGCCCTCGGATCGGCGACATAGGCTCCTCTATCGGGGCTCACCCCTTTTAATACGTTGCTCGCACCTATAGAGAACACTTTAAACGCCTCCGCTTTGAACCTTAATAACAGATGCATTTCTATCCATTAAAATGCTATTCAGCATATAAAAGCTTTATTTTCATCCATTAACTTAAAATTGACCCATTCTGCTATAATAGGTTGAAATTCATCTGTTAAGGCCAGTTAACGCCAATAAAGGTTTGAAAAGCAGCTACTATGAGCTTCCACGGGCAATCGGATAAACAGATACTTGAGACACTGGGCAGCCGCCTTCGGGAATACCGACTGCGGATAAATCTCACCCAGGAGGATATGGCTGAGCGGGCCGGCCTCTCAACTTCCACCATCAAGGGATTAGAGGCTGGTCGCGGTAGACTCGATAGTTTGGTTGCGGTGCTGAGAGTGCTTCGGCAGCTAGAAGCACTGGATGCATTCCTCCCTGCCCCGGTAGTCAGCCCCATGCAACTTGCCACACACGGCAAGCAACGCAAAAGGGCTCGCGCCTCCAACGTTGCCAACCCTCTCAAGGAAGGCCCCGAAAAACGAGGGTCCGCCTCTCGCCAGGGTCCGACAAGCAAAATTAAAAAAAGGGATAAGCCAGAATGGTAACTCAGACAAATACGGCAACCGTACATTTATGGGGAACGTTGGTTGGCGCTGTGCACTGGGATGACGCTGGTTATGGCTCTTTTGAATACGCCCCGGCGTTCCTGCGGCACAGGCTGGATATTGCCCCAATTACCATGCCCATCGAGATCTCTAGGGAGCCCTACATGTTCCGCACTCTCAGCCGGGACACGTTCAAGGGCTTGCCAGGACTCCTTGCAGACTGCCTGCCGGATAAGTTCGGTAACGCCGTAATTGATGCCTGGCTCGCCCGGCAGGGGCGTACTCCGGAGAGCTTTAACCCTATTGAGCGGCTCTGCTACACCGGTACCCGTGGTATGGGCGCGCTGGAATTTCAGCCTGCCGTGGATGGTAGCTTTAAAGACTCTGTCGATCTCAATATTGAAGAGCTGGTAAAGCTGGCGGCGGCAATTACCCATAAGCAAACCGATCTCAACGCACAGCTTGGCGAAAGCGATGCGGAAAGATCAGGCGCGTTGCTGGACATATTAAGGGTGGGCACCAGCGCTGGGGGCGCCAGGGCAAAGGCGGTAATCGCCATGAACAGCGAGGGCGATATTCGCTCCGGCCAGGTACCCGCACCGAAGGATTACGACTACTGGCTGCTGAAATTCGATGGTGCCGGAGACCTGGAACTCGGCACTACCGATGGGTTTGGGCGGATCGAATACGCCTACCACCTTATGGCCCTGGAGGCCGGCATCAATATGACAGAGTGCCAGCTGCTGGAAGAGAACGGCAGAGCACACTTTATGACGCGACGCTTCGATAGAGAGAATGGCACGAAGCGGCACATGCAATCCCTCTGTGGTATTGCACACCTGGATTTCAATATGGCTGGTGCGCACTCCTACGAACAAGCATTTAGCGTTATGCGTGAGCTCTACCTGCCCAAAAGTGAGGCCATTCAACAATATCGTCGGATGGTATTCAATGTACTGGCCAGGAACCAGGATGATCATACAAAAAACATTGCATTCCTGATGAGCCACGAGGGCGAGTGGTCTCTTTCACCGGCATTCGATGTGACCTACGCCCACAACCCCGGCGGTGCATGGACCAGCCAGCACCAAATGAGCGTCAACGGCAAACGCGACCATTTTCAATTAGAAGATTTACTCACTGTAGGTAGGGCAATCAGTATCAAGCGGCCAATGGATATTATTGAAGAGGTAGCAGCCGCGGTGAAGAAATGGGAAAGCTTTGCCGAAAGCGCGGGAGTTTCTGAAAGCTGGACGCAGGAAATCAGCCAAAACCACCGACAGCTCTACGGATAACGAATCACAATCGCCGTTTACGCAAGAGCACGTCGCCACATAGAGCAAATACTCCAAAAGCAGCAATCGCTCAAACAACCCTCTATCAGGTACACATTCCAGCCGGGTTTCCCCAGCTACTCTCTTGATTCAGGTGTTGGATTTAATCCCCGGTGAGGATGCGAGGAGCCTAGCATGTCCGCAATGTGCCGCTTAGCTCTGCTGGCAGTGGTTTTTGTTGACCTGATGGGCCAGGGGCTGCTGTTTCCTATTATCAATGAACTGGTTATGTCAACCAAATTCCAGTTCCTCCCCACTGATACACCCCAGGCAACACGCCACCTATATTATGGCGTCGTTATCGGCAGCTTCTTTCTGGCGTGGTTTATTGGCTCCGTGTATATCGCCAGACTTTCCGACAACATTGGGCGCAAGAGTGCCATGCTACTGTGCCTGGTAGGTGCCCTCGCTGGCTATGCGATTACCATTTTCTCTTTAGTGAATAGCAACCTTTGGCTTCTGATCCTCGGGCGGGTGATCAGTGGCTTTACCGCTGGTAACCAGCCTATCGCCCAGGCGGCAATGATTGATGCCAGCACCAGTGAACTGGAAGCCTCCAAGAACCTGGGGCTTCTGGTTGCTGGTATGAGTGCCGGCGCTGTTGCCGGTCCGATTATGGCTGGCCTATTGGCGGATCGAGCACTGCTGGGGAATATCGCGAGCATTCAACTGCCTTTCTACTTTGCGCTAGGGCTTGTCGCCATCACCCTATGCTTGATCCTGATCTTCTATCATGACAGCCGAAAGGCCCCAAGGCAGCTTAAGCTCCGCTTCCTGGATCTCTTTACCCAGTTCGCCCATTTAAAAGACCGTCCCCAGGTAGTACGGCTCTGTCCTGCCTACCTCTGTTTTATGCTTGTACACCTCAGCTTTTATATCTTTATCACCAACTACCTAAGCAGTCGATTCCAGGCCGGTTTGCTGGTAACCAGTATGGCCATGCTGACAATGGGTATTGCCGTGGCCATATCCAGTCTGTTTATGGTTAAACCGATTCTGTCTCGCTGGCCTAAGCCGTCAGTCATCAAATTGTCTGCCTTGGTTATGGGAGGCAGCGCTTTGGTTTTTGCATTCAGTAATCAGATCTGGCTTTGTTACCTCAGTATTTTCTTTGCCTACCTCTGCTTTGGGCTCGCCTACCCGGCTCTCCTGAACATGTTCGCCAACAGCGTCGATGAAACGGAGCAGGGCTGGGTTATGGGCATAGCCACCGCGGGCTTTACGCTGGTAGCGAGTCTGATATCCCTTGTGGGCGGCGGCGCCATGGAAGTGAATATTCGGTTACCCTTTTTTATTACCGCTTTCGCGGCAATATTGGTCCTACTTTTAATGCAACTGGGCTGGCGCAACCTGAGCGAAAGGGGGACAGCAAAGTAATCTCCCACTCAATGAAGGCGAAGTAGATCACTTCATACGTCTATCGATAGGACCTGGCCCTTCAGAGTGCATTGAAGGACCAACCCCAAAGATTACCTATTCAACCTAACTAACCAATAGCCTGCTCTTTGCGCGACTCCGCACCTGTAACCTCCTCTGAAGCGCGTCGCCAATCAACCATGCGTGCGATAAACCAAATAAACGGCTCCACCTGGCCATGTAACTCACAGCTTCCAGCGCAAATACTCTGGAGTAGCCCCCGGACATCCGATGAGCGCAAGGAAGAAACAGCCTTACAGCTTTTAAGAAGCATTGAACATGAAGGCAAGCCGGAGATTTTATGATCACTCAAGGTGACATTTCCGTCGTAGTACAAAATCCTGACGGGCTCTTGCTGGTCAGAGACGCTCACGGATAGAGCCAGATTGGGGGTTGGAGCAGAGTGTTTTGTCAACGTTTGGTTAAGATAGCTGGAGAAACTATTCGCCCACCCTTCCACTTCAGAGTGCGCCAGACTCAAGTCCATGGGTTCCTCTTTGGTGGCCACCAGTAATTTATCCACTTCCCGCTCCGCCTCGACAAGGGCTTCGACGGTTTTGTCTACATCCCCTTTCGTATGCGCCGCCGAGCAGATTAGTCTGAGTCGACCACGCCCACTCTCCACAATGGGATAGGTCACTGCCGATGTCTGTACGCCGCGTTTGTATAATTCCTGCACAATCGCAAACAGTTTGTCTTTGTCACTGAAATGCGGCGTGACAATAGGCCCATCTCCCGTTCCCAAATCATAGCCCGCCTGTTCAAACCGCTGTCGCATATAGCGGGTTGTCTCCCAGAGTCGCGCCCTCAGATCATCGTCTGAACTGAGACGGCGCAAGGCGGTCAGTGCTGCGGCGATATCCGCAGGGCTGATTGAAGCCTGGAAGATGTAGGCCCTAGCCGACGACCTCAACAGATCGACGTATTCCTGCTTCGCCGCAATAACGCCACCAAGGCTGCCAAGGGCCTTGCTGAGCGTCGTCATTATAAAATCGACCTGGTCGGTGATTCCTTGCGCGGCACAAATGCCGGCTCCACGCTCTCCATAAAAACCGAATGAGTGCGCCTCATCCACTAAAACGAGCGCGTTATATTTTTTTGCGGTACGTACAATTTCTGTAACCGGTGCCGCGCCCTCCCCCATGCTGTAAACACCCTCAAGAGCAACAAGGATTGTGCGGTAAGGGGATACTTCTGACTCCAGCACAGATTCCAAATCGGCGGCATCGTTATGTTTAAATGTCCTGATGGTTGCGCCACAAAGGCGGGCACCATCAACGATGGAGGCGTGGCACAGCTGATCAATGACAACCACGTCGTCTTTGCCAAGCAGCCCCGCAACCACCCCGACATTTGCCGTATACCCTGTTGGAAAAAGGCAAGCGCTGGGTTTTCCCACCAGTTCGGCAAACTCGGTTTCGAATTCCAGGTGCAGATCCGTTAAGCCTGACGCTGCTGCAGACGTTCCCATCCCGGTGCCAAACCTTGCTACCGCTGAAGCGGATTCTTCGATAACTTTCTTATCCCGGTTTAACCCAAGATATAGATTGGTTGTCCAGATAATGGCTTCCTGCTCTTCATCGTTATACACGTCGCTAACCGTGCCCCGAGTTGCGCTGCCTGTACGCAATACTTTGCTGTAGGGGTTTCTGCGCTGGTCATTGACCATGTACATCACTTCTTGTACCAGCTTGCTCTTATCCATTGCAGACCAGGACGGCGCTTTTGCGGCCTGGAATGTCGGGTGGCTGGACTGAATGTGCGACTGGAAGCTGGCAAGTGAATCGGATACAGCACGATCTGCTGTTTTCACTGGGGCTTGACCAGCACGGTCATTCAAGGTGCTGAGAATATAACTCGCCAGAGTATTTACGGTGTCGTAATCGATCATCGCCTGGGCAGTAATTGATCGCCCCAAGTTATTACTCAATCGTCGGGCAAATTCCAGGGTTGTCAGAGAGTCGAGGCCAAGACTGGAGAATGAGAGATTCGGTGATACCTGTTCCGGATCACCAAAATTGAGGAGTACGGCCACCTCTCTTTGAATGATCGGCAGCATGGTGGCTTGTTGCTCTGACTTGGACCCAATCAGGCGCTGCATTAAGCGGCTGGCGTTTTTTGTGGAATCGATACTTGAACCGAGGTTAACTTGTTTGCCCTCTTCCAGCTTTATAAGCGTCTTGCGGTCGAGCTTGTCGTTGGGCAACACCGGTAACGTCGCGAGATGCCTCACAAGTTGTGGGACCATATATTTTGGAAGCCGTTGCGCCAAGAACGCTTTAACCGCTATGTCTGTTACCGCTTCGCTCCGGCTAACGACATATACCGCAAGCATTTTCTGACCAATGCCGCCATCTACCGCCGCTGCGGCCGCGGCGTCAACGCCCGGCATCGATTCGAGGGTCGACTCAATTTCTTCAAGCTCAATACGGAAACCCCTGACCTTCACCTGCTGATCGACCCGACCGAGAAATTCTATCTCGCCATTCTCTGTCCACTGACACAAGTCCCCCGTTTTGTACAGGCGGGTATCTGGGATCTGATCAGTCGGCACCCTCTCGATAAAACGCGCTTTGGTCAGCGTTTCATCATAGAGATAGCCTCTTGCGAGTTTACTCCCAGCCAGATACAGCTCTCCTGCCACACCAGGGGAAACCGGTTGCATAGCATCATCCAAAATGTAGGCACGGGAGTTTGGCACTGACTTCCCAATCGTAACTACCTTAGTGCCTGACGTAACTTCGGAAATAGTCGAGTAAACGGTATCCTCGGTAGGGCCGTAGGCATTGAATATTCTCAGCCCGGGTTTCAGGCTATCGACCTGCTCAACCAGTGACCGCTTCAGCGCCTCACCGCCAAACACCAGACACTGCAGCCTCTCGGGTAATTTTTCTGTAGAGAGCAATGTCTGCATGGCAGAAGCCACCGATACACAGGTTCTCACTTGGTCGACGGCCGGATGATTTGGCAGTTCTAGTATGTTCTTACCCAGTATTACAGTACCCCCAAGGGACAGAGTCCCCAAGATTTCCATCACCGAGGTATCGAAACAGACCGAGGCCCCGGCAAATACCCCTTTGAGTTCCACTTCATTAAACAACTCACCCATAGAGCGACTCATAGCCACAATGCTCTTATGCTCAACCGCAACACCTTTTGGCCTGCCGGTAGAGCCAGAGGTATAGATAACATAAGCCAAGTCGCTTGCTGATGGCTCTACAGGGCCACTTACAACACCCCTTGTAGGATCACCCACCTGATCGATCCACACTAACTCACGCACGTTCCGGCAGAGGTCAGCGGAAATGTCACTATCCACGATAGCCGCCACTGCGCGTGAGTGTGTCAGCATGTAACGTACGCGCTCTTGTGGGTAAGCTGGGTCCAGAGGTACATAGGCACACCCTGCTCGCATTACACCAATTAACGTTGCCACCAGCTCCCAGGAGCGGTTCATGCATACCCCAACCAAAGAGCCGGGCTTAACCCCACGAACCCCAAGCTCAGCCGCAATAGTACTGGCCCGCTGAAGTAGACGCTTAAAGTCCACCCGGACTTTTCCATCGATAATCGCTACGCGATCAGGATTTTCTAGCATTTTCTGTGCAATCAAATCACAGATTGAAATGTTAGCTTGGCGTTGTATTTTGAAATTATTCACTGGACTACTCACAGAATCTTACCTTTTATCTTTATTAAAGATCTGGAAACTTTAAAATTCGGGTATCAATTACTCATCCTGAAGGCCATTTCCTCTAAGTTCTAAAACTGCAGATTCCAGAACAATTATTTAATTGAGGATCGCAAGAGAGGTATCGATCTAAGTGATACAATTATGGCTATTAACCAAGTTCTTTATTCCGCTTACTCCACCACATTAGTTATAAAGCCTGTATTCAGCAGAAATTTTGCACTACAAAAAGGCCCTTGCAGAGTCAATTTCACTTTAAGGTCGATTTTTTGATTGATTGCGAACTTAATATTACAGCGATACCCCCTAGAAATGCCCTGTACAGTTTCACAGTAATAGCTCTCTATTTGGTTTTTAAATCAACGCAGAAAAACTTACACCGTTCTTATTATTGTGGGAAGACCATTAAAGAATTATTCACGACCCACTTGGCCATACTCCAAGCCTAATTAGCCACACTCAGAAATAAATTGGTAACAACTACCTCAAACATGGAAACTTGAAATTTTACAGTGCAAAGATAAATCAGAATTGAGCTCATGAAATAAGTATAGAGGGATTGAAAAACCAACAATATTGGCCGTAACGGTGAAGCGAAGTGACAACCGATTTAAGGGCACCTCTAGAAATTACTTCTAGGGTGCCAACCGGTACCAAATAATGCGGTTCAGGTTATAAATTGATGAAAGTTCAATTTTGCGAAGCACCTTTTTAAAGTAGTCAATGGATAAAATATACTGAACGCTTAAGTACTGAATCAAGCGATTCGCTTTAGGCGCTTTTCTGCTTTTTCTCGCCACTCCTGCGATAAGGGCTGTAATTGACAGGCTATTTCAAGGACCGGCTTGCTATCCTTATACTCTTTATCAAATAGGGCCCTAAACATGGATTGGATGCTGATAGAGCCCGACATCTCATGAACTTTTACAAGCTCCCTATCCTCCGCAATATAGCCCTCTTCCAGCACCCTAAAATACACCCCGGTATTACAGTAATCTTTGAATAGTTTAACGGCTTTATCGCTCTGTAAAACCATATTGAGCTTAAAGCATGGAATTCTGGGCTGACTTACCTCTAGAAGACAGTCGCCTACGCGGAATCGGTCACCGATAAAGGTTTCTTCTTCGGTAAGTCCCGCAACCGTCAAATTTTCTCCAAAGGCTCCGTACGGTAAGTGCTTTTTCTCCAAAATTTTTTGCCAATACGCATAGTGATCACTAGCAAATACATAAACGGCCATATCGATTCCGCCATGATGCTTCAGATCAGCCTGCTCGTCGCCTTCCAGGTTACCCTTACCAACAAAGACCCTGCCCTTCACCGGTTTCTTAAAGATGCCAGTGGAAACTGGTTCACCTTTATATTCAACAACCTTTTTCTTGGATACATTGACAGAAACAATTTTCATAACTTGCTTTCTTATCGTCCACTTTTATGACCTGAAAGATAATCTCTTCTACCATAGTCCCCGGCAACTTGAAACCCGACTTCACTTAAAGGCCATGGAGGCTCTGGAGTCAATAGATAGAGGGGCTAAACGCCCCTCAAATAAGGGAGGTAGCGGTTAACAGCCACCGCTTTTCCGAAGAATAAGGGCTATTCGCAAAGGGCCAACAAGCCTACCCTAGCGCATTACAACTTGCTGGATAGGTCCCGGATCTCATGATTGAGGATACGGTCGTTATGGCTGTAATCCACAGGCACATCAATCAGATGCACCCCACCCGCTTTACAGCACTTTTCTATCATAGGCTTCAATTCATCGGTGGCTTCTATACGATGGCCGTCGGCGCCATAGGACTTTGCATAGGCGACAAAATCGGGATTGGTAAAATCAAGGCCGAAATTATTAAACTCCATCATAGATTGCTTCCACTTGATCATGCCGTAAGCATCATCGCGCAAAATCAATACAATCAAGTCCATCTTTAATCGCACAGCCGTTTCTATTTCCTGAGAGTTCATCATAAACCCCCCGTCTCCACAGATCGCCACCACCCGGCGATCCGGGCAGACCAGTTTGGCCGCCATAGCCGATGGCAACCCAGCCCCCATAGTGGCAAGCGCGTTGTCCAGCAGGACTGTGTTCGGGTAGTGAGCCGGATAGTTGCGCGCAAACCAGATCTTAAACATACCGTTGTCCAGGGCAATAACACCTTTGTCTGGCATCACTTCCCGCACATCCTTTACTAAGCGCTGAGGCCGTATAGGAAAAGTATCCGCGCTTGAGCCCTCTTCGATATGTTTCAGTAGCGCCGCGCGAATGCGATGGGCATCGCTAAAACTCCAGTGCTCCTGGGGCTCCAGGTGCTCCTGCAGCTGCCACAGGCTGTTTGCAATATCGCCAATCACTTCAATCTGGGGGAAATAAACCGGGTCCACTTGAGCGGTGTTGAAGTTGATATGCACCACTTCAGGCCCACCGGGACGCATAAAGAACGGGGGCTTTTCCACCACATCGTGCCCCACGTTAATAATCAAGTCCGCCTGCTCTATGGCGCGATGGATAAAGTCGCCATCAGATAGAGCCGTATTGCCGATAAAGTGGAGGCCGGACTCATCAATCACCCCTTTACCCATCTGTGTTGTAATCGCCGGAATTCCCAACTTTTCAACAAATTTTCTCAACATTTTTGAGGTCAGCTTTCTATTTGCACCGGCACCGATCAGCAACAAAGGCTTGCGCGAAGCGGTGATGGCTTCCGCCGCTTTGCGAATTGCCTTCTCCTCAGCAATCGGCCTGCGGGAATAGCTGATTTCCAGCACTGGCATGGTGGAGTGCTCGCGGGCAATATCTTCAGGGAACTCCAGGTGCGTAGCGCCGGGCCGCTCCTCTTCAGAGCGCCGAAAGGCCTCACGCACATGTGCTGGCACATAATCTCCACCAACAATCGTCTTGGTGAACTTGGTGAGCGGGCGCATCATGTCGACAATATCGATAATCTGAAATTGTCCCTGCTTAGAACTTTTGATCGGCTTCTGCCCAGTAACCAGCACCATCGGCATACCGCCCAACTGCGAATAGGCCGCTGCAGTGACAAGGTTGGTGGCGCCAGGCCCCAGGGTTGCCAAACAAACACCAGATCGACCGGTGAGGCGACCATACGTTGCCGCCATAAAGCCCGCCGCCTGTTCGTGGCGGGTAAGAACCAGCTGGATTTTGGAGCCTCGAAGGGATTCCAATAAATCCAGGTTTTCCTCGCCAGGAATCCCAAAAATATACTCAACCCCCTCGGCTTCCAGGGCGCGCACAAATAGGTCGGATGCTTTCATAGGAGCGTCTCTCGTCGTTGTGAGCTATCAAGGCTGGCTAGCTCCAAGGTATGTTGGTTAGTGGGTAAATTTAGTATGCCGTTACAACCCATCACCACATCATTTGAGCTTTGACATCATTCAGCACACATAGGAATAAAACCCCTCTGAGTTGTAGCACAGGATGACGCCTCCAGTGCCCATCAGCTTCAATTATCGAACATCCCCGTATAAAGCTTTGCCTGAGAGTTAATGAAAGCTACGCAGGTTGGACCTTGTGGCAGCAGAAACAACTCGACCACTTGCAAGGGCTGCGCCGATTAAAACTAAGCTCGTCGGCAAGTGCGACTTGCTAATATCTCACCACGAGAACCTCATCAGGAAGGCTGCCCCTATGAAAAATTCGTGCCGACAAATGGACGAAATAGCGTCGGCCGTAGGGCAGCCTCTCCCCTCTATTCTGCTCACTCAACTGGTACCGACTATCTGTCGTAAAATTTGTGGGGCCGCTCCCGCTTTTCAGCTCAAACACTAAAGATGGACTTATGAAAAGCACAGAGAAGAGGCGCAAGGGAAACTGGTTGCTGTCTCTGGCCGCGCTCGGCGTGGTCTTTGGCGATATCGGCACCAGCCCGCTGTACGCGGTGAAGTTAATTTTTCACTCCCGGCACGGTATCCCCCTAACAGAAACCAATATTCTGGGGGGCATTTCGGCTATCTTCTGGGCCCTAACCGTCATAGTCACCATCAAGTACATTACGCTGATAATGCGCCTGGATAATCGCAGTGAAGGTGGGATTATGGCCCTAATGACATTGGCCATGAACGCCACCGCAGGGCGCAAGTACTTACGTGGGTTTGTCTTAACCGCGGGCATCTGCGGCACGGCGCTTTTCTTTGGGGACGCGGTTCTCACTCCCGCAATTTCTGTACTATCGGCCGTGGAAGGTCTTGAAGTGGGCGATAAGAGCCATAAAGCCCTGGTTATACCTATTGCAATTGGAGTGCTAATCGGCCTGTTTTTTGTCCAGCGTTACGGTACATCCACCGTGGGGGTGCTGTTTGGACCCGTGACCACCTTATGGTTTCTCACCCTATTGGCAATTGGGGTTTCCAGCATTGTAAGTAACCCCCAAGTTCTCCAGGCCATCTACCCAATCCATGCTGTCAATTTCCTAACAAATCACGGCCTGGGCTCTTTTATGGTACTCGGTGCCGTTTTGCTGGTGTTTACTGGCGCTGAGGCACTCTACACCGATATGGGGCATTTCGGTCGCACCCCAATCAGAATGGCCTGGCTGGGGCTGGTATTTCCGGCGCTTTTTCTGAACTATATGGGACAGGGGGCACTGCTGATCAGTGATCCCAGTGCGGTGGACAACCCCTTCTATCGTATGTTTCCCAGCTGGGGGCTTTATCCGGTTATTGTATTGGCTACTATGGCTACGGTGATTGCCTCCCAGGCCTGTATTACCGGCAGTTTTTCTCTTGCCAAGCAGGCCATGCAGCTGGGTTTTCTACCGCGCCTGTCTCTTCAGCACACTTCAGCGCATTTAGAGGGGCAGATATTTATGCCGGGAGTTAACCGGCTGTTAATGTTCCTGGTGATTGGCGCAGTAGTTGGCTTTGGTTCTTCCACTAATCTGGCCAGTGCCTATGGTGTGTCGGTGAGCGGTGCTATGTTGTTAAGCACCTGCCTCGCCGCTGTGGTTTACCGCGTACAGCTGAAATACAACCTGCTGCTTTGTATTACCATCGCGATCTTCTTTATTTGCATTGATTTATCCTTTTTCTCCTCAAGCCTGCTAAAAATTAGTCACGGCGGCTGGTTTCCTCTGGGGTTGGGTGCTATCGCCTGTCTATTGATGTTCACCTGGAGGGACGGCAAGGAAGCTCTCGCTTTACAGCTTCAGCGACAGGAATTCAAACTGGAACCTTATCTAACCGCGCTCCTTAAAAAAAATCCTACTCGGGTTCCTGGAACCGCAGTATTCCTCACATCCAGGCAGTTGTATGCCCCCCATGCCCTGATCTACAACCTAAAGCACAACAAGGTACTACACGAAAATTTGCTATTCATTACCGTATCTTTTGTCAACGCTCCGCGAGTCATGCCCGGTAACCGGTATATTCTCAGCAAAATCAGGGGGAACGGTTTGTACCTGTTACTGCGCTATGGCTATATGGAACAGCCCGATATCTGGAAGGTCCTAAAACGATTACATCTTAAACACGAGCTGGATATTGATCCAAACAGGGCCTCTTATTTTCTGACCAGGCAAACTATTGTGGCCACAAAACAGGAGGATAGCCGCATGTTCCTTTGGCGCGAACGTCTATTTGCCGCCATGTTCCGTAATGCCAGCAGTGCCGTCGAGTATTATCGAATACCCGTAAGTCGAGTCATTGTGATGGGAGAAAAAATCAGAATATGAGGGACGAATAAAAGGGGTTTTTAAAGGTACCCTATCCGCGGTGTTATCAGGTTTAAGCGCCTTGACAAATCTCAGGAAGCGCTAAGATTCTAGCAGGTAACCTTTCTGTTAAGAAAGCTAAATCACCCCAAGCCGTGAAAGTTGCTGTCGAGCAAATTTTATCCGCTTCGTTTGCACGTCACGAAAGGTCTTGCCATCAATATTCACCGCAAAATAGTAAGTATTCTTGCCTGTTTCCACTACTCCAACATACCAACCCAAGGCATAGCCATCCGTAATCTGCCCTCCCCCGGTCTTTGCATATAGGCGGTAAGAATCTGTTTCCTCAACCAACATAATCTCTTTAAATAAGGATAAAGACTCTTCCGAGACTGGAAGCGCACCTGAAAACAACCTTTGCAAAAAGTCTACCTGCTCCCTGGCGGATATTTTTAAACTACCGTTGAGCCAAAACTTATCCAGGCCGGAAGAGATGTCCCTGTTGCCATATTCGAATTGAACCAAATACTGATGCATTCGCTTGGTGCCAATATTGAAGGCCAATTGTCGATAGATTGGCACAGCAGAGTTCTGAAAGGCTGCGCGAATGGGCAGTGGTTTTTCATACCAAATAGTGGGCCACCACCTCTGTGCAGGATACCTCAGATGATCATAGGTCAATTCCTGCACAAGGCTGCCTACCTCACCGGTATCCAGTGCGATCAAGGTGTTGGGAACTTTGAATGTTGAGAAGGGCGTGAGCCTGACATCAGCCCGACTTTCATTGATGACGGTATAGTTTGCATCTTTGTGCTTTTTCAGAACAAAGGTACATGATTTAGCGCATTCGATATTTTCTGATGCCCAAGTCAAGCGGCTAATCAACAGTGCGATCAAGACAATTACTTTCAAGTTAGCGTTTCCAGAGGCGTTGATAGGAGGATTGAGAACTCAGAATAGCAACCTTAAAGGGGCCACGTGCATTCTTACTTGCCTTCGACTTCAATTCATACTGCGGCCAAATTCAATGTGCCACTACACCCTAGAGCCGCAGTATGAGTCAAGACTCGCTAGTGGGCCTTGATAGGCCCATCGCTCAGTCGCTTCAAATTTATCAGTGCCTTATGGGCATCCACAAAGCCCAGCCCGGTATTATTACTCCCCAGGTGAGAGTGCCTTGCTGTTTTCTGCAGCGACTGTACGACGGTCGGCACCGCTTCCGCTTCAGAGTAACCATAGTAATCGGCCGCATTCAGTAACAGTGCACTGATAGCCGCCAATTGCGGTGCGGCAAAAGAGCTGCCGGATTCAAAATTATGGCTGGACGCTGAGAAAACGGCGTCCCCTGAGATGGCAAAGCTGCGTTTGATCGCCAGCTCGTTATACCCAGGAACTGTCGCGGTTAGAGAAACCTGGTCAGAAAAAGGTTGTAAATTGATTGCGAACATCAGATTTTGACTACCTGGCACGCTTTGATTTTGGGCTAAAAACGCTTTAATCAGAGCAAGGTCGTAGGTAAAGAAACTGCCCAAAGGGGGAAGCCCCAGACGTTTTCGCACATCGCTGTTCTCCCCGTCTAGGTCAGTACCTGTATTTCCAATCGATTTGGTAAAAATTTTGCTTTGTAGGATGTGTGAAAGGTGCTCTGCAAACTCTGGATCGAGCTGATCATTCGTGATATGAAAGGCCCGGCTCATATTAATAACGCTGATATCATCGCGATTGCGCATATAGACCATGGCTTCATTGTACGTTTTACTCTCGGTACTTACTGGTACAATAGTGGCCTTGGGTGCAATGTCGAGAATAATATCAATCACGGTATTGCCATGGAGAAAGGTGATCGGGTCCCCAAACTGCACTTCAGCTTCAATATTGGCGTGCTGGGCACGCTGTTCCTCTAAACGTGCAGGGTCGAACAAATCGAACACCGCAATGACGATGCCCTCCCCATCGAAGTGCCGAACCAGGTTATGTTGTTTAAGGTTATAACCCGGTACATAGGGGAATAAGAAGTCATTAAGTTCCAGCCTAAATAGATCCAACTGAGTAATGGCAGCCTCAAAAGCGTGCTTGTTCTCAACCTGATAATCCTCCGGCTGGAAAGTATACAAAAGTTCGGCGAGCACAATAAACTCGGTAATTGACTGCCCCCACTTATGCATTTTTAGCTCATCTACCATATACATCGATTTCGCCCAGCCCTGATACTGATCAAAATCAGCCGACAAATACTCATCCAGTATTGGAGTAACAGGCTCTTCCCAGGGCCATGGGGTTAACTCTTTGATAGTGCCCAGAGACTCTCTAGCTTGTTCCACACTGAGACCGGATGCAAACACCTTCAAGCTAAAAACTACCAAAAGTATCGCTATTATTATCTTATTCAAAATCACTTCCCTTATAGTGAAATTTATTTGTGATTTAAACTACTAATGGCCATAGGCGATCAAGTGACCACCCAACCCAGAATCAATCTTTTAGTAGCTGGGAAATAGGATCATGTAACACAGAAAAACGCAAACCCATAAGCACGAATGAGCGAATTCGATAAGAAGGGGATTAGAGATAAAATGATTCAGGCAGGAGCTTGTTTGTTTTTTCTGGTTTCTAACAATAAAAACATTCGGGCAACAGATTACCCGAATGTTCTTTCAATCAATTGCAACCGTGCCCGTCGACATCTGCTCCATCTTCAACTGCATTACAATTCGGACAGCGAAAACCACCACCTTCCACATTTTTATAATTAACGTAGGTCCATCCTTTGGGCGGATTTTCAGGCGAGTACTTCCCACTGCTTGGCTCAGTAGTGGGATCGGCAGGATCTAAAGAACCTTCATTAGAAGTGACTTCAATTTCCATATTTCATTTCCTTATTAATTACCTCTGCAACTTCAGAGGGTATGGGTGTTTGGCACATAGGAAGTGCTAATCCAGCCAAAGCTGCCCCAGGCGCTGAATTAACACGACGGTATTCTAAAGGTAAATATATGCAGGACTGCACGTTTTTAAGGTCACACGCTCTTACAGGATACTTTTACCAAGAAAAAATAGTGCCTCAACCAATACTGCGCCAAATGACGTCCAAAGTTACTTTGACAAGAAACTTAAGGATTAAGGATTAAGGATTAAGGATTAAGGATTTTAGCATCAACCATCAACCATCAACCAACAACCAACAACCAACAACCAACACAGCCATGGGAAATTCTCTTAGCAAATAACCGCCAAACATTAAGGAAGCCATTTATCAAATTGAACGCTCAAAGAAAACTGACTCAAGAAGGATTGTTTCATGATATGGCTTTACAAACTTAATATACGCCCCATCAATTTCAACCAACTCCCCAGACCATGCCAAATCATACAAGTTTTTCAAATCATTTTTATCAGACTTTGTCAGGCCACTCTTTTCTCCATAGTTCATAATTGAAAAAGGCTTATGCTCACCATAAATCACACTGGGCCAAGTCTTTTCTTTCACATCTGCAAAAAAATGCCTAAGGCCAAAGATATGGCCCAATTCATGAACCATTGTATCGACTTGCTCCTTCCTACTTTGTTCAAACATTGTAGGAAAAAGCACCAACTCATTGCGCCCTGGGCTTGGGAAGAAGGCGCGCGCCAAAGTGCAACCAGTTGCGCTACACTGCTCAACCGGCTCTAGCCTAATTTTAAAATCCCAAACATTTGGATTCTCGTTGAACTTCACCGGGGTAGCATCGCCCCATTTCAATAAAGCCTTCCCTAGCAGAACACGAATATAGTCTTTTATCTCATCCGATTTTTTAAAATATCTCAGAGATCCCTCATCAAATTTCCACCTCAGGGTCGTGCCTTTCTCCCATAAAGGGATATAGCCTTCGCCGCTATGTAACACTAAATCCAGTGGAGACCTATTCCTTAAGGTAGGATATCCAACCTTATCAGTGACACATATTTTATCATGGCCATATCTGTGAACTATTGGCGCGCCACAGGAATCGCATTCTTTTTTTGACCTAAACCTTAATTCAAATTTTTCTTTTAAAGAAACCTTATCTACTGACGACATGGTATTCCACCCAGACTCACTAAGACAACACTAGAGCAGCGATCGATATTTATGAAAGGCATACAAATCTAACTACTGCAATACAGAGTAATCTATAGACGCAGCGATAGTTCCACACAAACAAATCCACTTGATCGCCAAGGATTCCGATATGTATTACGTACACGGTTACACCTTAGTTTGCGTGGGTGTAACCTGCACCATATATAGGCTAACTTCGGGGTAACCTTGTACTTACAGCTTACTCATCAAGAATGATATTAAACCCACCATAAATGAGTCGTTTGCCGTCAAACGGCATCGGATTTTGGTCTGAGTGCATTCTTGGGTCATCCATAAGCGCTTGCCATCCAGTATCACGAATCTTTTTAGAGGGCCAAACCACCCACGAGAATACAACTGTTTCATTCTCTGCACACTTCACAGCCATGGGAAATGAGGTTACTTCACCACTCGGCACCTCATCCCCCCATGTTTCTACCACCTTCAGGGCACCCTGCTCCTTAAACACTTCTGCAGCCACTTTTGCATGCTCAAGATAGCTTTCTTTATTTTCTGTAGGTACTGCTGCCACGAAACCATCTGCGTAAGACATTTGAAAGTCCTCTAATAGTTAACGTTGAATAGAGAAATGACCATTCACTCCACATCATACTGCCGTTATGAGATTAACAGGCTACCGACTAAGCACACAGCAACCCGCGTCTATAATAACCCTTTATTTCCCCGGCACCCAATAAAGAGTACAAAATCAAAAGCTATTCATCTTGAGCCCATCGCCGATCCAAAGTCTTTGTAATTTACAAGAGTTTTTGTTGAGGGGTCGCCTCTAATAACATCAATACATGGTTAAAACATATAAAGCACAGATATAATAGAAAATCACCCCATCTTCGATAGAGGGTTTTCCAAACATACGTATACCTCATGAAAGAGAGGCCTGAACGAGAAGACTAATGCTTTACTACGCCAGTACTTTCCGAAAAATACGGATTTTAAGCCTGTGAGTCATAACAAGGTCGAAACGGCTATTGAGCGTTTAAATAATCGCCCAAAAAAATGTCGAGTTCAAAACGCCCAGGCAGATATTGGGAGAGTATTCGGCTATCGCAGCAGTCTAAAGGGTGATGCACTTCAGAGTTGAATGCAGGCTTTTTAGCACGATCCTTACCTCTAAAATTTGGGCTCAAACCCACGGAACAATTGAGTGCGAAAATGCTATACTTAACGGCACCCTCAGATAATAGGGTGAGCGTCAGGAGCAAATCATGAAATACAAATTCGCAAAATATAATCAGAAAATCTGTATTTCAGATTCAAGCCAAAGAGCCACCTTTGCTTTTAAGGTATTCTTTTGATTGGAGGCAGGAGTATTCAGCACATGAATATCCGATTCAGTATTATCATCCCCTGCTACAACAACGCCGATCTCTTACGAAATGTACTACAAGGTTACTCCACTCAAACCACCCCTAAAGAAAGTTATGAAGTAATATTAATCGACAATAACTCAAGCGACCCAAACATTATTTCATGTTACAATGAATACAAAAATAAAGTAAATATAACCTTGGTTTTTAGGCCTGTATTAGCCAATCCATTTGCCCTCAATTCCGCACGAAACCTCGGCGTAAGGATTGCAAAAAACAATTGGTGCATATTTACAGATAGCGACTGCATCCCCTCCCCCAGCTACCTTATGCAGATCAGTACAACAATAAGCAACAAAGGAGAGTATATCTGCATGGCCGGATTAAGAGAGTTTATTCACAGCAAGGATGTTGATATCACAAAAATAGACACCTCAAACTCACACCTTAGTAATTGCCCTCGTATAAAAAGCCCGTCAAATTATGGACTTATTAGAGATCGACGTCTTGGCAAAATAGAACTTCTACCAAATACTGAGCAACCTTGGGGGCATTTTTATGGTTGCAATATGGTATTTAAAAAACAAGATATTATAAACGCGGGACTATTTGACGAACAATATGATGGCACGTGGGGGTATGATGATATTGATTTAGCTTACAGAGTAATACACACCCTTGGAGTCGAACCCGTCTTTCTAAAAGAGGCCGCTGTCTATCACCAAGATAAAGTATGCTCAGACACCTCCGCTAGTGAAATAAAAAATAGAATTGAGAAAATTAACAACCCCAACTACAAATACATCTGTAAAAAGATACCTGGATATTATGAATTTAGCCTTCGCGAATTCAAGCGCTTTGGACTTTCAGAGTTCCAATCACTACCGAAATAGTGGGCGAGCGTGCTAAATCTATAATGATGAATTTAGAACCTAAGTAATGACAATAGATTTCCGCCCTCTTCCTCCCACTCACCACCTCACCACCTCACCACCTCACCACCTCACCACCTCACAACATGGTTCTATAAGAGAAAAAGTTAAATATCAAAATATCACTCTGGCCCCAATTATTCGATATTTTTGCTGACGAGGGCGCCTCTAATATTGTCTATACATTGCTAAAATACATATAAAGAAAAAGAGGCAACAATATGTTGCCCCATCTTCCATAGGGAATTTTTGAATCCTATGATTTTAAAAGGAAAGACTATATTGGCGCTATCTTCAGAGTTTTTGACTTGAGTAACTGATAAAACTCTAAGATATTCACTGTAAACGTATTGAATGAGCCTCCACTCATTTCCCATAATTGAAGTAGAGAAATAAACATAAGCTAAAGTAATGTGTGGGTGTACAAAAAGCTGCGAGACATGTCCAGAATCCAGGCTTGCCCCGCATTAAGATGAAATCACTATCAAGCTGGCTGTGCTTCGCCTAGGACATGTTGCTTGGCGCTTGTTGTGGGCTGTTCTGGGATTGGCAAAGCGATGGGGACTTGCTGCGCTTGACCAGTGGCCATAACTACGGTGCTACCGTGGCGAGCAGCGGTCACCAAAGCATCGTTATCAGCAATAGCTGTCATAAAGCGTAAGGCCTCATCCGCACTAGTGCCCGCCCTGGTCAGCACCTTGATAGCTTCTGCTGCACTCTCGGCGTATACCCGCCTAGCCTCCCCCATTTTCTCCATACGAATCTTAACCGACTCACCATCTGCCTTGGCTTTGCCCACTTCACGCTCGCGAATTGCCTCGGCCTCGTAGGTAGCGGCCTGCTTCTCACGCTGCATTTCCATTACCTTGTTGGCCTGAACCTCCACCGACTTGGGTAGACGCGGCTCATCAGACAATACATCAACAATCTCTACTCCATAGTCATGGAAAAATTGACGCAGTCGTTCCTTGGCCTTATCAGCTATCTGTTCTTTCTTGTTGTACACGTCTTCAAGTTCGATACCGTTGGCGACCGGAATAGCCGCATCGGTAGCAAAGGACTTCAATTGAGCTTGATAGTTCTCCAAATCGTAAAGCGCCTTGTAAGCCAGCTTTACATCGGAGGCTACCTGGTGCTGCACCTTTAGGATCAATCCGAAAGTAACATGATTGCTCGTCTTGAGGCTGAGTTCCACAGGCGTCTCGTGCAATGCCGTAGAGGCTTTTTTATCAACCCAGGAAAGATAGGGGACAATCAGGTTGAAACCGGGTGTAGCGGTTTTCCAGTATTTGCCGAGAAAAAGTACAAAGTGGTACTGTTTAGGCTCAACGATAACGATGGCCTTAGTCAGTAAGAAGACTAACGCCAAGCCAAGTGCAATTGGCCAAAAGGCAATGATTTCGAAAATCTGTTGCGGCATGTTTTTTAACTCTTAATGTGTATTTGGTTAAAAATACAGGTTTTGATATTCAGGTATCTATAAAAATGAATTTTTGGTGATGATCTGTACCAAATACAAGGTATTCATAAGTAGGCAGCACACAATCTATCAATTCGTAAATTGCTCCTAACCACCCTACTTCTTTGACAAACACATACAACGGTAATGAATAGAAGGCAGGAATAGAGACTCTGAGAAAGAACTGGAAGTAAGTCAAACACTGGCTTACTTTATATATTCAAAGTTAGCGAACTTCATTTCCCTTGGTTTCGGATAATAATTGTATTTTATCATCCACTAAAGTCAGATCTCCATAGCATTCATATTGACGATCAATGTCGACTACTCCAATCCACTAGTCCCAGATAGTGATCCAACTGAAAGAGCAACCCTTTAGGCATATTCAGCCGCTCTCCGCCTACAAGTGGTAGTAATTCTTCGACTGCTTACCTAAGATTGTTGCATAAATACACTGTTGAATTGAGGTGTGATCAGGATCTTCTGCCATATTGGCACGGGTAGGATTAAGATGGAGGCAGTCCATGCAGACAGCGAGGGCTATTTCATCAAGAAGAGCCAGGGATTTGAAACGGCCTTCCCAGAATCGACCCGAACAATTGTCTTCGGCATTGGCCTGACAGGTGATAGATTCGTTTAAACAGGGCATAAACCAGCTAAGACCCCTCAAGCACTCTCAC
This sequence comes from Microbulbifer echini, assembly GCF_041447225.1. NCBI lineage: Bacteria > Pseudomonadati > Pseudomonadota > Gammaproteobacteria > Cellvibrionales > Microbulbiferaceae > Microbulbifer > Microbulbifer echini. The sequence continues at coordinate 78,187 of NZ_JBGMEL010000006.1, forward strand.
CATAGAGCGACCACTTCCTTTAGCTTTCTGGTTTCAAAGTGATCGAGCAACCCCCTTTGAAGAGAGCCTAGGGCCAAATTGGAGGTTTTGAGTGGTTTCTGTCAACGGAGTATGACCTCGGTATCAGGCCAACTCAGCGCTTTTTCTTTGTCGATATAAAGTACGATGCAGTAATGATTGCTCATTACTGCATAGGCCGCAATATCAAGAGCAAAGATTGAAGCCAGATTATGCATCCTTGGCTCAAGTCCACTCGCGACGATGCCCAGATTCGATACCCTTACCACACAAAAATGCCCTTCAAATACAGCGGGAAATGCAGTGGTAATAGAGCATTGTGTCTTTGTAGAATCGAGTACTATGAGGTAAAGGCATTGGCATACAGGATGAGCATACTTGTACAGTATTTAATTGTGTGATCACTGCTGTCTCAATATTTTTGGTGTATATAGCTATGGGTTCTGGACAGGTCCTGTGGTTATCCAGAATCGGTTGTTATAGGTGCTATATAAGTGGAGTGCTTTCTCTTTCTATACTAATAGGCAACTACCTCCCTGTTGGGATGCGCCTGTAATGAAAAAAGCAATACCTTTTCGTAAGTTAGGGGCTCAGGAAGCGCTCTTTGTTGAGCTGACCGAAAAGTCAAAGGGGGCAGTACAACTCGTTGTCTTCTTCAGAGTATGTAAGTCTCTGGATATTGAAGAATTAATGAAGGGGATGGAATACCTACATAACCTGCACCCTATGCTGCGTTCCCGGGTAGAAAAGAATCATCATGCCTATTGGTTCTGTGACGTAGGATTCCAAGATATTCCTTTTGAGATAAAGCGCGATGCCTTGCCTTTAAATTATCAGGAGGAGTTCAATCACTTAGGGGGTAAAATTCTTGAGCTGGATAAATATAGTTATCGCTTTACGGTTTATGCCCATAAACATAAAAATGTAAAGTGGATTGCCTTTATGGTAAGCCACGCCGCCATTGATGGACGCTCAGCATTACTCTTAATCCGAGATTTGGATAGGTACTTGAGAGGGGATTCAGGATATGAGTCTTCTGCTTCGACAATGCAAAAATCGGTGGTGGAATATGTTAGCTCAATAAAACATCTTAAAAAACCACAGTTGACAATTAGTAACGACAATTATGCTTTCCCAAAATGGCCAGTAGAACAGGCGGCAAATGCTTCCCTTCGAAGGGGCTACTCTATTTACCGGCGCCTCCCCAAAAAATCTTGTGACCATTTACACTTACTTTCAAAACGTGAGAATGTTCAAATTACCTCAATCTATAATGCTATCGCTATTATCGCTGCCCGATCGCTTCCAGGCTTTCATTCCAGAGTAGAATTAATGCTACCTATAAATGCACAATATTTGTGTAAACGCCAGATAGATCCGAATGTTATAGGAGAGTGTACAACCACATTAACCTTATCCTTATCACCGGATGACACCAGTCTCAACTTGCTAAGTCTCGCGCATTTAATTCAAAGAAAAGTCTACTTGCAATTGAGGAATGGACGTTTTTTTGAGCCTCCACTTAAGCCCGATTACAACCTCGTGGAGATCGAAAATATGGCTAAAGATTTTTGCAATGCAAAAAAATACTTCCCCTCTGGGATTTGTGTATCCAATGTAGGAGAGATAATGGAATATACTGGCCCATTGACCTTCTTCGACTTTGGTGTAGTTATGACGGTTCAAACACATGGCGCACACCCCATAATGTTAGTGACCTGCACAATAAATGGAGAGGGCGTTTTTGTTTTTGGGTATTGTGAACCGCTTGTTAGCAAAGAAAGTGCTTTGAAATATGTAAAAAAATATATGGAGACACTAAGAGATTTATCCGAGAGCAGCGATCTTCATATAAGTTATTAACCCACCGAATATAATACGAGTATAACAAAGAGGACGCACATACACTCTTTGTGTTGTGGTCAGGGCAAATCGATTCCCGGAGCCATCGGGATGAAACTAGAGCAATAAACTGGCAAACTTTTCTGTGATCGACATCGCAATTTATTCGATAATGATCAATCACCGCCATACCTTACTCTTTATCATCGATCTGCAAGGCAATCATCTTGAACTTTCAAAGTTATCTTCATGTAATTAAATAGACACACGCATCCAAGTTGGATTTTTGCATCAAAAACCCATATTTCAACCTTAGTATGGTTAAGTTCTGTGATAAAAATGAAAAGATCCCATTATATCCACCAACGTACTGAGGTTCAGCGAGGCGCCATCCAGAGATGGCTACCAGAAACTTACTTATCGATAATATTTCTCAACCCCTCACTTTTCTTTAAATTAAAACACTTGCTTAAAGACACATTAATATTATTCTTGGACTTCAAATTTGGAGAGTAATTTTTAATGAACAATGAAATTTCCTGGAACTTATCTGCTGAAACATCACTGTGCTCAACAATTCCTCCGGCTATAGATCGTATCTCATCAGTGTCATAGCCTTTCTCCTTGAAATACCAAAATAAACAGTTTGCCTGAGCATACTGATACAACATTTCTTGAGTGTCCTCACTAGTGCTGCTCGTTGGTGGTGGTGCACAGGAAACAAGTGCAAAAAAAATCAGAAAAAGCAACCCAGCCTTTCGCATTAGAAGGTCTCCCAAAACATTATTTGGCTCGCCCTATCACCATAATCCGACCCGACACAAGCACTGCCATTCCATAAGTCTGCATGCCCGGTTACATCAGTCCAGCCGGACACTTCAAAGACTATTATCCCCTTCTTGCCCGCCAGCTCTGTCTTATAAGTGTCAGTAGGTATTAATCTTGGCGAGCCATAAACTTCTCGAAGATATTTGGCAAGGATCTTGACCCTGTATAGATACCAAAATTTTCTCTCCAGACGATACCTGGACCACATCATTTCCGTTGCCATCTTGCGCCTTATAAATGGGAATCTAGTGCATTTCTCCAGAATAGTTAAATGCCTTTGATATTCTGGTCTTCAGCTTAACCTTGCCCGCTATTTCAGTAAAAACTTTCCCCTGCGGACTTGTTAGGAATGTTTTGCAGCAAAGCAGTTCATTCTGGTTGTTTTTCACCATTTATCCTTAATTCGCTTTCAAATAGAATTCCAATGAGCGCTACATTCCACTTCCAAGTATCTCCCCGCAAGGCGTTCCATAAAATATGAGCCAGCTACTTAAGATGTTCTACAACCTCAGTTAGTCCTGGGCCAATTACAGAGACTGACCCCAACCTGTTTAGAGGTTTAGCACTAGCCACCGATTACTCCTGATTACTCTCTAGACATCACAAACAACTATGTCTGGATCTGTGATAACGGTTATTAATGCGCCATCTGACTAATCCAAATCTAGCAAAACCTAGCCCCGATGGAACATTCGGTTTTGATATCAAAGTACCAATAACCAACTCTAAATAGTCTCTCCGGGCTCGTATGACGGCCTTAAGCAATGTGAGGTGTAGCTCTCAGTCCCCGTCCCCAAATCATCGGTAACCTCGCTCTTTGGAGCAGAAAATCATTCAACGATGGGAGAGGCTAAATAGTGAAAGAAATTATTAGAAATTGACTTCAAGCTCTGCCTACTCCGTTCCAGGCAGAGGGTCGAAGTAGGCGGTCGTAGGGGGATCAAGTCAGACTTGTACTGCCTTTATCTGCCCGCTCCTTCTCATGCACAATCCGATACAACAGCGGCAATACAAACAGGGTTAAGAGCGTAGAAGAAATAATCCCCCCAATGACTACCGTAGCCAGTGGCCTTTGCACTTCGGCTCCGGTACCCACATTCAAGGCCATGGGCACAAATCCAAGGCTGGCCACCAGTGCCGTCATCAGTACCGGGCGTAGCCGGATCATGGCGCCGTCGATAATGGAGGTCAGCAACTCGCCGCCCTGCTCGCGCAATTGACGGATGAAGGAGAGCATTACCAGGCCATTGAGCACCGCTACACCGGAGAGCGCGATAAAACCTACTCCGGCGGAGATTGATAAGGGCATACCGCGCAGCCACAGGGCCAGAACACCCCCAGTTAGCGCCAGGGGGACGCCAGTGAAGATTATCAAAGCATCCTTGAATGAGCCGAAGGCCATTACCAATAGGCCGAGGATTACCAGCAATGTGAGCGGAACCACGATGGAAAGGCGGGTGCTGGCGGACTCTAACTGTTCAAAAGTGCCACCGTAGACCAACCAATAACCGGCAGGCAGGGCTACTTGCTGCTCGATACGCGCCCTCGCCTCTTCCACAAAGGAACCCAGATCGCGATCGCGCACATTGGCTGTGACCACCACACGGCGCTTGCCGTTTTCGCGGCTGATCTGGTTGGGAGCCGGGGTCATTTCCAGGCTGGCGACTTCAGACAGGGGCACATAGCTGCCCAATGCGCTGCCTGCGGGCAAGGGTACAGGTAAATCGCCAAGGTTTTCATAATCGCGGCGCAAACTTTCCGGCAAACGAACCACCAGCTGGAAACGACGGTCGCCTTCGTAAATCAGGCCAGCCTCTTCACCCCCAATAGCGGTAGATACCAAATCCTGCAGAGTTTGTAGATCGATACCGTAGCGGGCGAGTGCGATGCGTTTGGGCACCACAGAGAGAACCGGTAAGCCTTCCACCTGTTCTACACGCGCATCAGCAACGCCTTCAATCCCATTCAGTACACCGAGGATCTCATTTGAAGATGCGACCAATTGGTCCAGATCATCGCCGAACACTTTGATACCCAAGTCGGCACGCACACCGGAAATCAGTTCGTTAAAACGCATTTGGATCGGCTGGGTAAACTCGTAGTTATTACCCGGCAAGAGGCGCACGGCCTCTTCGATGTCCGCTACCAGCTGCTCCTGGGGCAGTTTCGGGTTGGGCCATTGGTCTCTGGGTTTCAGCGTCACAAAATTATCGGCCACATTTGGCGGCATTGGATCGGTGGCCACTTCCGGGGTACCAATCTTTGCGAATACCTTATCGACCTGAGGAAACTCTTTAATACGCTGCTCCAGCAAACGCTGCATTTCCACCGACTGCTCCAAGCCGGTACCGGGAATGCGCAAGGCATGCAGTGCGATATCCCCCTCATTGAGTTGGGGAATAAATTCCGAACCGAGCGTGGTGGCAAGCCAGCTACAAAACATTACCAGCGCCATAGCGCCACAAAGCACCAGCCAACGCACTTTCATGGCGGCGATCAACAGTGGCTTGTACAGGGATTTGGTGGCAACGATCACCTTGTTTTCTTTCTCACTAATTTTGCCAGTGAGGAAAACAGCAACCGCTGCCGGGACCACGGTCAGTGAAAGCACCAGCGCAGCCAGCAAGGCCATCACTACCGTCGCCGCCATGGGGTGGAACATCTTGCCTTCCACACCGGTAAGCGTGAACAGCGGGATATACACCACCGTAATAATCAGCACACCGAACAGGCTCGGGCGAATGACTTCATTGGTGGCATGGAAGACCAGCTCTAAACGTTCCTGTAGAGGCAACTTACCTCCATTTCGGTGCTGCGCTTCGGCGAGCCGGCGAATGGCGTTCTCCACAATAATCACCGCCCCATCGACGATCAGTCCAAAATCGAGGGCACCGAGACTCATCAGGTTAGCGGAGACACCGGTTTGCACCATGCCGAAAATGGTGGCGAGCATGGAAAGTGGGATCACTGCGGCGGTAATAAAGGCCGCGCGCATATTCCCTAGCAACAAGAACAGTACAACGATAACCAGTAGCGCGCCTTCGACGAGGTTTTTCTGCACGGTGGCGATGGCTTTATCTACCAAGGTAGTGCGATCGTAAACGGCTTCCACCTTAATACCTTTCGGCACCGTAGTTTTCACCCGCTCCAGGGCTTCCGCCACATTGCGAGCGACCTCGCGGGAGTTCTCCCCCACCAACATCATGGCCGTACCCAGTACCGTTTCTTCGCCATCACGGGTGGCGGCACCGGTGCGCAGCTCTTTACCGATAGCCACGTCCGCCACATCGGAAATCTTTACCGGCACTCCGGCGCGACTGGTAATGACCACATCTTCGATTTCGGCGATATCTTGCAGCTGCCCTGGGGAGCGTACCAGCAGTTGGCGACCGTTATTTTCCAGATAACCGGCACCGCGACTTTCGTTGTTGCGGCGCAAGGCCTCAACGATATCTTCCATCGATACACCGAAGTTGAGCATCTGACGGGGATCGGGGGTAACGTGATACTGCTTGTTGTAACCGCCGATGGTGTTCACTTCCGTAACGCCAGGCACCAGAGACAATTGCGGTTTGATGATCCAGTCCTGGATTTCCCGCAAGGCGGTGGCATCGTAGGGCTGCCCGTTGGGCTGGGTAGCGCCGGGCAGTGCCTCTACGGTGTACATGAAAATCTCACCGAGCCCGGTAGCGATAGGCCCCATTTCGGGTTCCAGCTCCGGGGGTAAATTACTCTTAATAGTACCGAGGCGACTGTTAATTAAGTTGCGCGCAAAATAGAGATCCGTGCCCTCCTTAAACACCACTGTTACCTGGGATAGCCCGTAGCGGGAAAGCGAGCGGGTATATTCCAGATTTGGCAAGCCGGCGAGCGCGGCCTCTACCGGGTAAGTAATCCGCTGCTCCGCCTCCAAAGGCGAATAGCCGGGAGCCTCGGTATTAATCTGCACCTGAACATTGGTGATATCGGGGACCGCATCGATAGGGAGTTTCTGGTAACTCCAAACCCCCAGCCCCACCAAGATAAAAATCAGGGACAGCACGAAGTAACGCCGCTCAATAGAGAAACGCAGGATGTTTTCAATCATCTTCTGGCCTCTCTTAGTTAGTGGCTGTGCGCAGCGCCGGATTTTTCGATATCCGCTTTAATCAGGTAACTGTTCTCGGTGACATAGCGATCGCCCACATTGAGCCCGCTCAGCACTTCGGTAACCCTGCCATCACTGCGCCCCAATTTCAGCGGACGAATCTCGTAGGTTTCCCCCACTTGGATAAATACCACCGTCCAGTCGCGGAAAGGTTGCAACGCGCGATTCTCCACGACTAAAGGCGCAGGCTTTTCATTGGTCACCACCTGGCCCTGAACCATCAGATCCGTAGTCCAAAGGTCATTGGGGTTTTCGATGGCGGCTCTCGCAATGGCGAAGGGTTGACCGTTACCACCGGGAGCGAGGCTGGTGATGGTGGAATCAAAAGTACGGTTGCCGGCAATAATGGAAACCTTTTGGCCCCGATTGATCTGGCCGCGACGTGTCGGAAATACCTGTAGCTCGGCCCACAACTGGTTGTAGTTGGCGATAGTAAACAGCACACGTTCACCGCTGAACTCACCGCGACTGGTCTGCTTATCGATGATCTGACCACTAATAGGCGCAATCAAAGGATAAGTTTGCAAGCTGTCATTGGATTCGATCGTTGCAAGCTTTTCCCCCTTCTCTACCAAGTCACCAAGGGCTTTTTCGATAGTGACGACGGTTCCCGGATAGCGCGCTCGCACATGGCTGATACTGCGATGATCGATCGCAGTTTTGCCGTACAAAGTCACACTTTCTGTAATGGTGCCAGGACCAGCTACGGCAGTTTTAATACCGGCCTTCTCTGCCATCTGCTCTGTGATCTGCACCCGGCCTTCATGGGATTCATACTGCCACTTGGTACGCTCGCCATTATGAAAAACTGAAACCGTCACCTCGAAAGAGTGAGGCTCCCCCACGATGCCTTCGCCGCGGTAATACCCGGTGCTGGACGCCCAGGAAAATGGGATCTGATCCACTTTGCCGCCGAGTCTCTCTAGCTCAACCGAGAGGCGGGCATTGTCGAGCGACTTCCCATCGTGGGTAATCCAGGCACGGAATTCCGGCTGCACGCCGCTTTCATAAATAAGCAGCTCCACGGCAAGATCGCCCTCTTCCAATAAACGGCCACCATTGGGGCCCTTTTCCTCTTCATGCTCATCCTGCCCACCATGGCTTTTGCCGTGGTCACCACTGGCGTGACTCTGTGGTGCCAGCCATACCCCTGTAAGCAGCAGGGACAGTGACAATATCGCCAGCCGAAGCGCTTTTGTTGATCTGCTCATATCTCAATCCAAAATTATTTACTGCTATCAACGCCAGCGGACCCCAAGGGACTGGCGGTCAGCTGTTCAATCTCCGCACCGAAAAGAAGTACGGATCGAGCCGCTTCGATCCGGGCGCGCTTTGCATCGAGGAGTTCCTCGCGTGCGGAGATTAGGTCTACGTAGGAATCCCGACCGCGACGGTAGGCGCGGTCTACTTCGTTTAAGGCTTGGCGAAGTTTAGGGATTACGGCGTCTTGCAAAGTGGAAACTCTACCAAGTGCCTGCTCGCGACTGGTCACCGCCAGGTAGAGTTGCGGGTAGAGTTGCAGCAAAGCCGCCTCACGACGCAGCACGACTTCATCCAATTCGGTCATTGCCGTTATGACAGCTCCGCGATTGCGTTTGGCACCAAATAAAGGGACGTTAAAACCCGCCAGAACAGCGGTTTCATTGACAGCTGGATTCACACGAAGACCGGCATACCAGCCAACATCTGGCCTCGAATTTGCCTGTGTGAGACGCAACTGCGAGGCCTGCAGACGCTCTTCGGAAGCAAAGCGTGCTATCGCAGGGTTTTCCTGGGCTTGCACATACAGTACATCGAAGCTTGCACCCGGCTCGAAGCGGTAGAGCTCGCTGGAATCCACCAGATAATCCTGGGCAGGCTGCCCCCATAGAGCTGATAGTGCGAGCTTGTAGTACACCAACATGCTCTGGTCACCCTCCTCAGCCAACAAGGCTTTCGCCAGGGCTGATTCTGCACGCAAACGCTCAGAAACGGGGCTCGCTGCGGCGCTGACCCGCGTACTCACCGCACTCAGGGTCTCCCGAGCGAGGGAGACTTTCTCTTTGGCTAAGACCACCAACTCCTGAGCGGCAAGTACCTGGGTGTAGCGGCGAATAACTTCGGCCAAGAGGTCTAACGCCTTGGCCTGTTCATCGGCGATTAACAAGTCTCGCTGTGCGTTCACCACATCAACACGTGCCATTCGTTTGCTCCCTAACTCGATCACTGAAGACAGTGTCACGGTTAGCTCAAACTCGTTATCGGCATCGTCTTCAGGATCTGGGGCATTATCCGAGTTACTTTCATTGAAATGCTTGTATTCGGTTTCAACGCCCAATTCCAACGCGGGTTTCAGGGCGGCAGTCTGCCCGGCACCGTCCAGCCCTCTCTTCTGCAATGGAAATACTGCGAGTTCCGGATTTTGCGCGAGCGTTAGCCCAATCGCATCCGGTAGTGTCAGCAAGTCCCCCTTCTGCGCAAATACCGATTGCGCAGGTAAACACAAAACCGCCGCCAACAACGGCCACAAGGCACGGCAACGAATCACACTCGCAATGAGCGTGCGAAACAAATCCATGAGGTTCTCCAAATCCTATCTCTTTCGGCGCGCGCGAGCTTTTAAGGGCCCGTTCGCAAAACTGAGAAATCAGACTTGGGTTATCGGTGGGCGCAACAGGGGAGAAAAGTAACCGCTGGGTACAGCCGCGCTAATCACTTCGCGATAAGAAATACTGCCCCAGAGAAGAGGCTGGAAGGACTGCCCTAACAAGCCGGCAGCGGTACTGCCATGACAATGGCAGCAATGATTACAAAAATCTAGCAGTGGTGCATGCGCACCGGGCTCCCCAGCAACGGGCGATTCCTGGATAACTTCGTCCGTTGAGGACGTGGCTTCGACATCGGTAGGATTGAGCTCGCCACTGCTACCGGACCAATCCAGATGGTGGGGCTCGAGATGGCTGGTAACATCCTGTAGTTCTTCGTGACTGTCATAGAAAGCACCTGCAGTCTGGAAGACCAGCAGCGCAATCAATAAAAAGGACAGTCTGAGTAGGTTCATAAGAACAGCGGGACCACAAAATCTTGTTTTTGACTCTAACAAACATGACAGCATAGCTCAAATAGAAACCCACAGCTGCACATGACTCTACGGGGCTAAACACGAACATAGTCGAAAAGGTGGATTAACAGTCACCCGAAAGCCAGGCTGTTCAATACCAACCTCAACCAAGATCGCCTTTAACTCCTCTACACTGATTTTGATGCCACTAATTTGATTTTGTACTGGGAGGTATCGGTCTATGCTTGCCCCTCACCCACTTGGCTACCATACCAGGGCACTGCTTCTCGCGGTGTCAATGGCACTGATTCCCGCTGCTTTCGCACAGCCCGCACCCACACCCCCTGATAATCCACCCACTCAGGGCCAGCAAGGCGGTTCAGGCGGTCCACCACAGAACCAACCCGCCCCCACCGATGGCACAACAGGGCAGGGTCAGATGCCTCCGGCTCTGGCTGGAATCGCGGAAAATGGAGAGGCGATTGACCCCAAAGCCATGGAGGCTCTGAAAAAGATGGGGGAATATCTGGCGAGCATGAAAATGCTGATGTTTAAAGCCAGGATCTTTGCCGATGTAGTTCTGGAGAATGAACAGAAGCTATTAATTGGCGGCAAGGTCACCTATATGGCCATGCCACCCAATCAGTTGCGCGTTGATCTGACCACTGATTCGATCACACGAAGATTCCTTCACGCCGGCAATAAGTTCACCATGATCGCTCCGCGCAATGGTTACTTTGCGGAAATGCAGGCTACAGAGCCGACAGCCCAGGTACTCAGTAAAGCTGCGAAGGAGTATGGCATTGAAGTGCCTTTTGCGGATTTACTCGAATGGGGTCGCAAACCGGACGCCTGGGCTGGGATCAAAGAGGGTTTTTTGGTCAATTCGCCAATGATCAATGGGCAGCGCACCAAACACTGGGCCTTCCGCTCGGAAAACCTGGACTGGGAAATCTGGATCAAAGTTGGCGACCAGCCTCTACCTCTGCGTATCTCTACAGTAAATACTCGCGACCCGGCCAAGCCGCGCTTCCTCGCGACGCTTAAGTGGATGAAGGCCAAGCCCGAAGCGGCGAAGAAATTCATCGCGAATACCGAGAAGCTTAAGCAGATCCCATTTAAAAAGGCCGAGCCGAACAAGAAGGAGGCCTCGCAATGATTCGTGTTAAGTACCCCAAGGCCCGAGCCTTGTCCTTATGGGCCGCGCCACTGATCCTCTCGGGAACTCTACTCTGCAGCATTTTCAGTTCCGAGGTGCAGGCGCGAGGACACTTTGGAGGAGGCGGCGCTCATTTCAATGTTGGCGGGCATTTCCATGCCGCTCGTCCAATGCCTGGTGGACGCTTCCACGGCGAATTTGAACGGGGAGACTTTGAACGGCGATTCCCCAATCATCCCCCTTTTCACCCTGTTCGTCCCGGACACCACCGCCATCCGCCTTATCCCCCACCCTGGCGCCCCCGGCACTGGCCATACCCCGGCCCTGCCTATTGGGGAGTTACCGCGGTAGGTGTGGGGGGGTGGCTATACACTCTGCCACCAAGCTGTGTCAGGGTAAGCATCGGCAATGTGACCTATGAACGTTGTGGAACTTACTGGTATCAACCCCACTTTGTCGCTGGGCATATCGCCTATCGGCATGTACCGCCTCCGCGGCGTTAAGCCGTCTCCCTAAAGTGGTAAACGATCGCATAGGATCCCCTGGCGGAAGAGAGGAATCTATTCCCCTGTTTTCTCAGGACCACCCCCTGCATAGGATTTACTGATACGACGAAGGGCATGGAGCTGCCTACCGAAATTCCGACATGGAGCGCACATTGCCAAATGCAGCTTAAGGCTGGCCTGCTCACTGAAGAGCAGGTTGCGCTCCTGGGACTCCGACATCAGCCGCGTTGCTCCCCGGCAAGATTTCATAGACTCAACCCTCCACGCCAAACCAGTTATCTTCCAAACACTCGCGCAGCCGCAGCCGCGCCCGATGGAGTGTCACATTCAAGTTGCTCACAGAGACTTCCGCCGCGGCACAAATCTCGTGACTTTCCAGCTCAATAAACTCCCGCATCATAAATATTTGCGCCTGACGGGAAGGTAGGTGATTGAGGCAGGCATCGAAAATTCTCCAGAAGTGCTTGTCGTGAATTGCCGACTCTGGATCTGCCCACTTCTTGGGACGCTCATCCTTTCTCCAGTGACCCGTTTGATCAAACAGCTCATCGTGATCGCACTCCTCACGATCACCGCGAACGAGTTGATCCGCATCCACAAAGCGCTGCCGCTGTCGCAGGATATCGGCAATTTTGTTCTTCAAAATAGCAAATACCCAAGTTTTCAGCGCTGATCGGCCTTTAAAGCTGCGGGAATTCTTCAGAGCCCCCACAAGAGCCTCCTGTACTGCATCTTCAGCTAGCTGGACGTCCTGCAATTGCAGACTGGCGAAACGAAGCATCTGCTCCCGCAAGTCCACAAGAAACTGTGGATTCTGCAAAGAATCCTCTGCACTTGGCTCAAGCGAAGCACTGGGGGCAAGGTAATCGCTCAATTACGGTCCCTCTTAAAATCGAAGCGGAAACCGGCGATATTAACTAAAAAAGAGAGATTATCTAACAGCCAACCCACCTTGGCACCAAAAGGCAACTTTACCCCCTTACTGAACACTAATACTGTCACTGTAACTTCTTGGTCGCAGAAACCCCGCACTTGTTACAAAGTGAAAGGACAGGTAAAAGATAGCGACGCAATGGCGCCCTGCGCCCGATAGGAAAATCACTCTGCGAAAGGTAGAACCCCCATGCACGATATTGTTCAGGACTATTACGGACGCCAACTGAAAAACACATCAGACCTGCAAACTGATGCTTGCTGCGATTCCAGTGCAGTGCCGATCTGGTTGAAACCATTATTAGCCGCCATTCATCCTGAAGTCCTGTCTCGCTATTACGGTTGTGGTCTTGTGTGCCCTCCTCTGCTAGAAGGTTGCCGAGTGCTGGATCTGGGTTGTGGCTCAGGGCGTGATGTCTACCTGCTCTCCCAGTTGGTGGGCCCCAGCGGCGAAGTGGTGGGAGTGGACATGACCGATGAGCAGCTAAAGGTTGCCGAGCAGCATCGAGACTACCATGCAGATAAGTTTGGGTATGACAACGTCACCTTTTTGCACGGCTACATTGAGCGGCTTGAAGAGCTGGGACTACAAGCGGGCAGCTTTGATGTGATTGTGTCCAATTGTGTTGTAAACCTATCTACCGACAAAGGCGCGGTACTTCGCGGCTTACATCGATTACTCAAGGAAGGCGGGGAATTTTACTTCTCCGATGTCTATGCCGACCGGCGCGTACCCGATACCGTACGCACAGATCCGGAGCTAATTGGTGAGTGTCTAGGTGGCGCACTCTATTGGAATGACTTCCTCGAGCTCGCGCACTCCAACGGCTTCCGCGATAGCCGCCTAGTAGAAAGTCGCCCCTTGGAAGTCACCAACCCTATCCTTTCGGCACGTTGTGGGCGTGTGCACTTCTATTCAGCCACCTATCGCCTGTTTAAGCTCGCGGGACTGGAAAGAGATTGTGAGGATTACGGCCAGGCCGTGGTCTATAAGGGCAGTATTCCCGATCAGCCCAATGCATTTAACTTAGATGGACATCACCGGATTGAGACAGGGCGCGTATTCCCAGTGTGTGGTAACACCTGGAAAATGCTGGCCGAGACCCGAATGGCCCCACACTTCGACTTTATTGGAGACTTCTCACAGCACTACGGCTTATTTCCCGGATGTGGCCGCGAAATACCTTTCTCCCAGGGGGCAAACCGTAGTAGTAATGCCGAAAGCTCATGCTGCTAAACCACCATTTGCCAGCGCCGCACCTATCGGCGCTCCCCCATCTTCTCTAGGTTCTAAGAGGCTCTAGGCTCTGTCCCGCCGAATGGCAAAGTCGAAAAAAGTTGGCACTCTATGCTCCAGCCAGTAGCTCGGGTGCCACAATGAGCCACCCACGAAGCCTACATGCCCACCTTGCAGGGTGATTTCCAGTTGTACCATCGAGCTCACCTCCCTTTTTTCCGGGATCGCGGATGGACACACAAAAGGGTCGTCAATGGAATTGATGATCATCGTCGGTACCCCGACCTCCTTGAGAAGATGCTTACTTGATGCCTTGCTGTAATAGTCATCGGCATCCCGAAAGCCGTGCAAAGGCGCAGTGAAGGTGTTATCAAAATGGCGGAAGTTATTAAAGTTGGTGGCATCGTTCACGTTGGGTAATGCCGCCGCAATACAGGGGTTCTCAGCTTTTTGCTTTAGCGTATGACGCAGGCAACTCAGCAGGTGGCGCTGATAGAGTTTGGACAATCCAGTATTGATTCTACGACTGCAAGCGTGAAGATCCATCGGTGAAGACACGGCTACAGCAGCGGTTATCGGGCTGCATGTCCCATCCTCTCCCAGCATTTTGAGCAGCACATTCCCACCCAGAGAGTAGCCCACTACCATAATCGGAGTTGCGGGCAGCTCCCCCCTCAGTTGCTCGACCATCCAGCGCGGATCATCGCTGTCACCACTGTGGTAAGCCCTTGGCAGCCGATTGGGGACGCCCCCACAACCGCGGAAGTGCATCACGGCAACCTGATAGCGGCGTGAAAGCAGAGATTCCATCATGCCCTGAACATAGGACGAGGCCACAGAGCCTCCCAGACCGTGAAGAATCAACACCAGGGGTAATTCCGGGTCATCGACTAGTGGGCGCGGGGTGAGTAGTGCAAGGCAGTCTCCGTCTGGCGTTTCGTACCAGCGGCACTTGGTTGCTATCCAGGGTACTGGGCGATGCACCCGACCGAAGACAGTTTGAAGATGGCAATTTCCAAGGCCTGTGGCGGGGGTAAACTTATCAGTCATACTCCGGATCCCGCTAATACATTGAACCTTTCCTCAACGCTCTCCCCAGGAGAATGATTGCCGGTTGTGTGGCCGGAAATTTTCCACCAACAAACACGTATTATCAACCAGACAGAGCGGTCTTCGAGCAACACCGGTTGGGGTATTAGCCTCCCAGATTTACTCGAATACCTTCAGTATATAACGAACTTCACAGGGTGTTAGAATTTGCGCCAGTGGCGCATAGCGATAGGGAGGCTATCCGGGGTTGCCGGCCTCACTCGGAGGTTTGCGCATCGTTTCGGGAACAAAAATCAGGAAGAATGTCGCAGCAATCGTAGCAATACCCGCTAGCGACAGAAAAGCCGCACCGTACCCAAAAAACTGCGCAATATATTCCGCCGAAAAGTTACTGCAAGCTGATCCAATCCCCACCAATGCCGCCATCGCCCCCAGAGTTACGTTAAAGCGCCCTGTGCCTTTGGTCAGGTCCGCACACATTAAGATGATAATTACTCCAAAGATGCCATTGGCCACGCCATCCAGGGACTGAATAGCCACCAGAAAGAAAGGATTATCAGTAGACATAAATAAGATTGCACGAATCGGATTTATGCAGAAACCAATCATAAAAATGATTTTACGCCCCCAGGCATCCGCTTTAGCCGCACACATGAACGACATCAGCATCATCCAAAATTGCGCGGCAATGATGCAGGCGGAAGTAAACGCAATCGCTTGATTCACATTCGAGTTGATCGACAACTTCTGGCTGACCAATGGCAACATGGCCGCATTGCCAAAGTGAAATAGAAAGACGCTCACAGCCAATGCGATCAGGCGCTTATCTGTCAGTAGCACTGAAAAACCAGCCGGTTCCTTTTTTCCCGAAACGTCGCGTTTTTCACCACCTCGAGCACGCATATGATCAATTGAATTGGCGGGGATAAAACCAACGGAAATAGCCATCAACACGCCCATGATGGCCATCAACCAGAAGACGCCCTCCGCCGCAATCGTCAGGGCGACTATACCGGCAATCGCCGCGGCAAAAACATTGCCGGCATGATTCGCGGCCTGATTGGCGCTGGTCTGTAACGTAAAATTTTTGTCACTACAGACCCCGAGGGTGATTGCTGCAATAGAGGGCGCGACAAAAGCAATTGCTGCCCCCATTAGAATCTGAGAGCCGTAGATAATAGGCTTATGAGTGGTCAAAGCGACAATGGCAATGGAGACTACAGCAATAATTACGCCGCAAGCGGCGATCAGTACCCGCTTAAAACGGGTACTGTCAATAAAAGCCCCGGCGGGTGTTTGCAGTAAAACAGTTGTTATACCGCCAATCGCCAATACAAGCCCGATATCTCCGGTCTTCCAATGCATGGCCGACAATAGGTAAATCGCCAGGTAGGGACCGAGACCAGCAACCACATCTCCCGCGAAGAAGTTCGTAAAGAGAAGAGGTTTGTTTAAACTCATAAAGAAGTCTTGTTTTGAGTAGGATAGGCGCCCTTGCACTTAGCAGAAGAACCGAGTATCGATATTCAGAGTAGCAGTTGCCAGGGATCAAATCCGAGGTTGCTCCCATGTCAATCAGCCTGATTGTGTCGGCAATTATTTTCATATTGATTGCCGCACGCCAGTGGCTACCTTCGACAATACGTATATGGCATATCATGACTCTGGGGGCGATTGCCCTGCTATTCATGCGTCAAATCAGCCTAAAAGATGCCTTCTTCGCCATAGACTGGGATCTGATACTTTACTTGTTCTCTGTCTTCTCAATAGCCTCCGCCCTATACGATACGGGAATATCTGCACAAATCAGCCAGCGTATTCTTTCGGTCAAAAGTCCTGGTTTAGTGTTGACAAGCTATATTATCGTTATGGCAGTATGTGCCGCCATTCTGACCAATGATGCAGCCGCTGTTATTGGTGTACCGATTGCAATCGTACTTGCGAAAAATATGAAATGGGGCTTGATTCCTCTACTGATCACCCTATGTGCAACGGTGACTATTGGCAGCATGATTTCCCCGGTAGGCAATCCGCAAAACATACTGATCGCCAATGCCGGAAACTTCGAAAACATGTTTGTTGTTTTCGGCCAGTGGATTTTTATTCCCGCTTTGATCACCATGTTTTTATCCATGATATGGTTAAAGCGCTTTTTCAAAACCAGTGACATCATCAACTATGAGGCCACGAAGGATTACAAAGGAGAAAAAGCCCTTACCCAAAAATGGCCTGCGCTTTTATCAGCGGCTCTACTCCTAATTTTTATTTTTCTTGCGAGCATATTGCACAATGTAGATGGGATATATCACCCTACCATCGGACAAATTGGTTTAGCGGCCTGCCTACCCATCTATATCGCAAGCCATGAACGCAGACGCATACTAAGGGAAGTAGACTGGCCCACCCTATTCTTTTTTATTTCCATGTTTGTGGTAACCGGATCACTACTGCAATCTGGTTCTCTACAACATTTCCTAAAGGTGAGTAACATTGATCTGGCGGAACCCGAAACCGTCGCCTTTGTAAGCTTCTTCGCAAGCCAACTATTTTCCAATGTGCCAGTCGTTGAGATATACCTTAACTTGTTGCAGGAACGTGATACTCAAACACTCATGATGCTTTCTGCGATATCGACTGTTGCAGGCAATCTTTTTATCATCAGTGCCGCGAGTAATGTCATTGTGTTGCAGCAGGCAGAAAAGTTTGGTGTCAAACCTTTTAACTTCTGGCAGTTCTTCTTTTTGATGCTACCAGTAAGCATTATTAGCGTATTAGTGAGTTATTTTTGGATTACCTGGTATGCCTCTTAGTGAACAAGAAGAGGCATACCACCATCTAAGATAGGCACTGCTTGAACTACAGGGTTTTCGAAGAATAAGTAATACCAGTATCGTCCAGACTTTCAATACGAGCATATAAACGATAGTCACCGCCTTGAAGCAATAGGTAAATATTGTACGGTTCGAACTTATCTCCATCCTCCATGCCAGGGCTTCCCACTGGCATCCCTGTTACTATCAACCCCACCCCTCCCTCTGGAGGGGAAGCGAGAAAACCCTGAACGTACGAAGCCGGTACATGGCCTTCAAACACATAGCGATTTTTCCATACCGCCGTGTGGCATCCCTCCATCCCCCGGGGTATACCCCACTTACGCTTCACTGCCTGCATATCTATTTTGAACACCGAGGCGGTCTTGAAATGACTCTCCCTTAGGTGAGCAACCCATTTTTTACAACAAAAGCAAAGTGGATGTTTGTAAACAACGAGGGGAGCGGAACTATCGGCACTTTCTTCCGATATGGCCCCAACAGGAAAAAAAGTGAAAAACAAAACTGGTATGATTATTTTTAACCATACCCTATAGAGCCTAGATAGCTTGAGCATAATGCATCGCATAGGTTTCTGCTGAATCCAACCACCGGCAAACCGGTTCAAACCCACTGCGTGACAACAACCTGTTAAAACCATCGACCGAGTATTTATGGCTGTTTTCAGTGTGGATAGTCTCGCCCTCCAAGAAATCTACTCTTGTTCCGGCTATCGAAACACTATGACTTTTAAGACACACTAGGTGCATTTCGACACGATGACGTAAAGAATGATAAAACGAGCGGTGAGCAAACAACGATAAATCAAAATTTGCCTCCAACTCACAATTGATCCTGTGCAAAATATTCAAATTAAATTTTTCGGTAACATGATCGCTATCATTATAAGCGCGCTCCAGAACCACCGAATCCTTCACCAGGTCAGTTCCTATAAGTAGCCCATCGCCAGAGCTCAAGTTGGATGCAAATGATTCCAATAAACGCTCTGCCTCCAAGGGCTCAAAGTTACCTATCGTCGATCCCGGGAAAAATACAACACGTTTACGTGAAGGAATATACGTTAATTTGTCCCAAACCATTGATTGAGTAAAGTCACCTACTTCACTCCACACCTGCAGATCAGGCAACCCCTTTTTAATCCTCAACTCCGCACCCTGTAAAATTTCAGGTGAAATATCTATTGGGCAGTAGCCTCTTGGAGACTCCAGTGCAGCGAGTAAAGGCTCTACTTTTTCACAGTTGCCCGCTCCCGGTTCGACTAGCAAAGCTCCAGGACCAATCTCACGTGCTATTTCACTGAGAGAGGACGAGAATATCTCAGCTTCTGTGCGCGTAAGGTAGTAATCTTTAGCCACACAAATCTCTTCGAAAAGCCGTGATCCAAGTTCGTCGTACAGATACTTGCAGGGCAGTGTCTTCCTTTTACCCCCCAAGCCCTTCAGCACATCGCGAAGAAACTCACTATTCTGGTGCTGATTTTCTGGAACGGACGATAAGGCTGCTTTCACATTAGTCTCCTGCTAAGCGGATACCGGTAAATTGCCACGCTTGATGTGGGTAAAAGAAATTCCTATAGCTGATTCGGATATGGTCTGCCGGTGTTGCAAAAGAACCTCCACGCAAGACCTTCTGATTACACATGAATTTACCGTTGTATTCACCAACCGCATCCTTGTGCGCCTTATAACCGTGGTACGGCAAATAGGCACTAGAGGTCCACTCCCAAAGGTCGCCCAGAAACTGAGTCTGACCGTTTTGGGCAGGCAAAGGCTTCAAATAGCGCTTTTCAAGCAGGTTAGCACTGGCAAATTGATTCAACTGACGCAGATGGCAGGCAGCCGCCTCCCATTCAAACTCTGTAGGCAGTCTCTTACCGGCCCAGGTTGCAAAGGCATCCGCCTCGTAAAAAGATAAGTGATGAACGGGTTCGAGCAGATTAATAGGCTGTAAACCATGCAAAGTATATTGCTGCCAACCGTCCGCTGTCTCCCGCCAATACATAGGGTGACTTTGCCTGTGCTGTTGTACCAGTGACCAGCCATCAGACAGCCATAACCTGTGCTTTTGATAACCTCCGTCTTCAATAAACGCTAGGTATTCATCATTACTGACTAAACGCGAGGCTATAAAAAAACCAGGTAGAGACTGCTGATGTACAGGCCCTTCATTATCAAAAAAGAAGTCTTCCCCATCACTACCGATACCATAAAAGCCACCAGGAATTTCTAGCCAGCGTAACCTATCGATATTATCGACTTCGTCCTCTGGTAGGCTATCGCTGTAAGAGGGCGCCATTGGGTTCAATGAGAGTGCGTGCTTTATATCCGTAAGCAACAATTCCTGGTGCTGCTGTTCATGATTGAGCCCGAGATCGATCAACGCATTGAGGGCTGGTGAAAGGGCGTGCTCACGAAGCAACCGTTCCATCGCAGTATCAACAAACTGCCTATAGGCGTAGACGCGCTCTATACTCGGACGGGAGATTAGGCCTCGCTGTGGTCGGGAATAGGGGGTTCCCAGACTATTGTAATAAGAATTAAACAGATGGTGAAAAACTGGATCAAAGAGCTGATATTTAGGCTGGAAGTTAGCGAGAATAAAGGTTTCAAAAAACCAACTGGTGTGCGCCAGATGCCACTTTGCAGGACTGGCATCTGGCATCGACTGCAGTTGCATATCCTCAGCAGATAACGGCGCAGCAAGATGCTCTGTCTCCCCCCGCACTCTTAGATAAGCTGTAAGAACCTGTTGCCGTACCTCATCCAGAGATACCTCGGCTGCAAATATTGTCATATCAATAATCGAATACGATGGAATTCAGTTCTATTAAAATCATCATACGCAGTTTTAGGCGTATTCCTAAGACCTTGCCGACCTATACGAGCCTATTCCCGCCAGTTTATTTCTGAGAGGAGACTCCACGCAAAAAAAAGGGCCGGTAAACCGGCCCACACTCTCATCATGCTGACATGTATAATGAATTAAAATCGCGCAGTGAAATCGGCACCGTACATTCTCGGCATAAAGCGCCACGCCGGACTAGCACCGATAGCCGCACCCGTACCGCCATAGCCTCCAGCAACCTCTTCATCGGTCAGATTCTGAACCCAGAGCGCCATAGAATAATTATCTGAGGCGCTGTTCCAAGCGGCACGCAAATTAAATAACTGATAATCATCGACTATACGGGTTCTATCGGTGATTGAACCGATGCGCTCATCCGTCCAGTTATAATCCCCACGGAAAATAAATTCACCACCAGAAGCTAAATCGACGGTGTACTCCGCCATCAAATTGAACTTACTCTCAGGGGTAGAAACCCTTGCTTGGCCAACCTTAGAATCCGCTTCAGTCTCCCCGATTACCTCAATAATCTGGTAGTCCGTGAATTCGGTATCCAAATAGGAGTAATTTCCAGCAATAAACAGGCTATCTGTCGCGGCCCACTGAACTTCCACCTCTGCGCCAGTGCCTTCAGCATCAGCGTTTCTCAGGTTGTAGCTGGGGATGGGAACCCCCACCAGATCCAGTTCCTGAAGGTTTTTATACTCATAGGCGTAAACAGATGCATTCAGGCGCACGCGGTTATCGAACAGATTGCTCTTGAGGCCCACTTCCAGGTTGACCACATCCTCCTGGTCGAAGGAGGACTCGACACCCGGACCAAAATTGAGACTGTTAAATCCACCGGCTTTAAAACCATCAGCCAGAGAGATATAGGTCATCATCTCTTCCGTCCAGCGATAATCCAACACAATACGCCCAGAAATATCGCTCCAGCTATCACTTAACTTAGAGTTCAGCTGTGTTTGACCATTGTTATAAAAGGCAATACCAAAAAGCTCTGAACCCAGGTCAATTGGCGGCAGGGTCATTGTACCGACCGCGTTGCCGTCTCCATCGACGAGCCCGACTTCCCCACCCGACAATGACAAGGGAATACTATTGCCATAGGCGGTCTGGATAGTGAAATCTTTCTTATCGTAGGTGTAGCGAGCCCCGACCGTCAGATCCATTTTATCGGAAATGCTCCAAGTCATATCGCCGTAGATAGCCGTGGAGCGGTAATCTCCCGTGTTGCGCACACTCTCATTCCAAGGCGCGTCGGAGGCTATCCAGGGCTGGAAACCTGCCATCATCTGCGCTACGACATCCTCCGGATTGAGCATGCTGCCAGAAACATAGTCCGGTGCCCCAAGGGCTAGAAGTAACTCATCCACCTGCCCTCTCTGCAACATCAGGTCATAAACAAAAGTCGCACTAGCAATACCTTCCTGACCGAGCGACTGTAAGAGCTGGCGATTGATAACGGCCAGATCTTCCTGCTCCGTCTGAGTGAGCTCTGGATAAAGTGCTTTAACCCCTTCATAAATAGCGAAGGATTCAATAGAGCCCGTCGTGAAATAGGCGTAGGTGGTATGATCCAGCTCCTCTTGGGAATAGGAAGCCCCCAGAGTCCACTTGATATTATCGGTAGCCCCGTTAAGACGAAACTCCTGCGAAAACTGGCTCTGATCGTCGGTATTCGCCGACCCAAACATATGGTCCGGATTGGCAGTGCCATCCTCATCCTGCTGCAAGTGCGCATCAAATTTACGGTAGGCAGTGATGGAGGTGAAGGTAAAGCTATCGAAATCTTTGCTGACTGTTAGGGACGTTCCAAAGGCATCCCTGTCTTCAATTGTTGGGGTGTCCAGGGCATAGTCACCAAATACATCGGTCCCCACTTTTAAACTTGGCACTATGGTTGTGCGCAAGGCACTCCCTTGATCCATTACGCCATAGTCCGCTCGCCACAGCACCTCGGTATCATCTGAAGGTTCCCACAGGACCGACGCACGGTAGGTTTTGGTATCCTGGTCTCCCACCGAGAATCCACCGGCTAAATTATCTGCAAAGGGATCGCGGCGATTGGTCGAGGCTGAAAAACGCGCAAACAAATTATCGTTCAGCTGGCGATTAAAAAGCAGGTCGGAGGACTGGCGCCCATAGTTACCAGCGGTAAGATTCAATTCTATGGAGTTATCAGCCTGGGGCTTGCTCGTAATAATATGAATCGCACCGCCCGTTGCATTTCGCCCAAACAAAGTTCCCTGTGGTCCTTTGAGAATCTCAACCCTCTCAATATCGGTCAGCGGAATTTCGGCACCAGCTCCGCGGCCGGTATACACGCCATCCACATAGACGGCAACCGCCGGATCTGATCCCACTGTCCAATCGTTTGTCTGAATACCACGAATACTATACGTTGGTTGCAAGGCGGTATCGTTATGCATTTCGACACCTGGCGTATATCTCCCCAAATCCGTCAGATTTTTGACACCAGACTCTTTTATATTTTCACCCGAAAATGCAGAGATCGCGATAGGAACTTCCTGCAGATTTTCCGCGCGTTTTTGTGCCGTAACGACAACCTCCTCGATTTCCGCGGCGTGTAAACCACCGCTTACCGCAGTAAGGAAGGCAATGGTCCCAGAGAGGATGGATAGGTTAAATTGACGGTTTTTTGGAGTGCTACCAACATCGTGCATCATCGCGTCCTCGCGTTTATTGTTATACAGCGTGATGTTTTGGTTTATTCTTTTTGTTATTCCACGCCATCTTACGGTTGCATTTTTGGATTTAAAACCCCGTTATGACCTTTTTCTTTTGACTAGTCAGTTTTGTGAAGGATTGCGTAAAAAGACAGGTTAATAGGCGAAAATGTATATTCATTACCGTCACGAAAAGTTACCAACCTGTGTTCTCCAGTAACTTGCTTAACCGCTGTAACAGCGGAGACCGATTTATCTGGCGTTTATTAAAATAACCAGCCCACAGGAAAAATTATGGCGCGCCCGTCTTACTTGAATAGTCGAATCTTGCGCTTACTACTCGTAGTAGTAGCATTCGCCGCACTTACCATCCTTACAATCTGGCTCTGGTGGAGGCAAAGTTTACCAATCCTGGAAGGGCATCTAGATACCGGAAAAATCATTCAGCCCGCGGTTATCCACCGCGATGACCAGGGTGTTGTAATGATTCAGTCCACTGATCGCAATAGTTCAGCCTTCGCTCTGGGTTTTTTACACGCCCAAGAGCGGTTCTTCCAGATGGACTTGTTGAGGCGCAGCTCTGCTGGCGAATTGGCCGAATTAGTTGGCCCAGCCGCGTTGAGAAAAGATAAAAAAGTACGCCGCCATCAATTCCGCAAACGGGCAGAAAGAAATATTAATGCCATGCCCGAGGCACAGCGCCAACTATTGGAGCACTATGTACGCGGAGTTAATTTTGGCCTGCTTGAATTGGGCACCCGGCCATGGGAGTACTTGCTTTTAGGACAGGAGCCCAGGCCTTGGAATGCCGCCGACAGCCTACTGACAACCTTTAGTATGTATTTAACCTTACAAAGTGAAGAGGGAAAATTTGAGCGGCGCGACACTGCCGTCGCTGAATTATTGCCGCAAGATCTCTATACCTTCTATTTTCCTGCTGGAGGTAGTTGGGATGCTCCCCTGATTGGTAAATCAGAACCCGCCGGCCCACTCCCCGAAACACCAATCTCTTCCCTGCTCGGTAAAGCTGATCCAATTGTCTACCAGACAATGGAAAGCGACGACAAAGTTTACGGAAGTAATAATTGGGCTGTCGGTGGAGCACTAACAGAGCATGGCGGAGCGATCATCGCCAATGACATGCATCTGGGGCTGAGTGTACCCAATATCTGGTTTCGTGCAGGCTGGAACATACCCAACACCGATAGACACATTCGCGGTGTCACCTTGCCGGGCGGTCCGATCATTGTGGCGGGAAGCAATGGTGCGATCGCTTGGGGGTTTACCAATACTGGGGGAGATTGGGGCGACCTCATCCCCCTGGAACTGAACCAAAATGGTACGCAATATCTCACCCCTGACGGCTGGAGAGATTTAGCCATCGAACAGGAAACTATTAAGGTAAAGGGCGCCCCCGACGAACTTGTCGTGGTGGAAAAAACCATCTGGGGACCTGTTATCGGCACAAATCACCGCGGGACTCCCCTGGTTTATCGCTGGGTCGCACACGATATGCCCGGTGGTAATATGAATTTATTGCGCATGGAGTCTGTCACGACAACCAGCCAGGCTTTGGACCTGGGTCCTCAAATCGGCATCCCACACCAGAATTTTGTTGTGGGTGACCGGAAAGGCAATATCGGCTGGACAATTGCCGGAGCTATCCCCAGGCGTGTTGGTTTCGATGGCAGTCGTTCGGTTAGCTGGGCCGAAGGTAAAGCCTACTGGGACGGTTACCTCTCCGCTGAAGAGCAACCACGAATTGACAATCCAAGCTCCCATCGGCTTTGGAGTGCCAATGCCCGCACAGTCAATGGCGACTGGCTAAAGACAATAGGCGATCACGGTTATGCCCTTGGGGCCCGGCAACAGCAAATTCGCGATAGCTTGCTCGCGGGCGAGCAATTTGATGAACAGGACCTGCTCGATATCCAGCTGGACGATAGGGCCATCTTCCTACAGCGCTGGCAACAACACCTCTCGGAATTCCTGCAAGACCGGGAGGGCTACACAGAGGTTTATGATCAGGTGCGCAATTGGGGGGGGCGAGCCAGTGCAGACTCCGTTGGATATCGTATCGTCCGCAACTACCGCTTGCAGTTTATGACACTAAGTACCGCCCCAATCCTTACCTATATGCGGAAATCCCAACCGCGCTTTTCCTTTGGCCAGTTAAAACGCCAATTTGAGTATCCGATCTGGACACTCGCTCAAGAAGAACCACAACACCTGCTAAATCCTGACTTTGAATCCTGGACCGCTCTCAAACTGGCCGCACTCAATCAAGTACTGGATCAAATGTCGGCTGATGGACACCCTCTGAAACAGCAAACCTGGGGCCAACAGAACACCGCATCCATTCAACACCCACTGGCGAGAGCATTTTCTGCCATAAACTGGTTTACCGCCATGCCCCGCGACCAATTGTCGGGAGACACCCATATGCCGAGATTCCAGTCACCCACCCACGGCGCCTCCGAAAGAATGGTGGTCTCCCCTGGACGAGAGGATCGAGGGATTTTTCATATGGCGACCGGCCAAAGCAGCCACCCGCTATCCTCATTTTTTGACAGCGGCCATCTAAACTGGGTAGAGGGGAAACCTTCCCCCTTGATGGAGGGCGAAAGCCACTACCAACTCACACTTCAATAATTGCCGGCTTCCCAGCTTGATGCTTCCATCATTCAGCACGCCCTCATACCGCTTTAGTAACTGGGAATCCAGCATCAAGCGGTTTCATCGAGTATTGCGAAGGACAGAAAGGCGGTAAAAAAAGTGAGCCCGAGCACAAACGGTAAAAGAGGAAAACACAGCATGAGCAGTGAGGCGCCAATCCAGAGCCAGCGCACCAGATCTTTCTTTTGGCGATACTGGTAACTATAGCGGCGCGTATCACAATCCAAATGGCCTAACAGCGGAAGCTCCTGCTGCTGGGGGAGAAAAAATCGCACAAAATTAGTGCAATAAAAGCAGACAATCGCCAGTAGCATGGCACAGACACCTGACGGAAAGACCTCTTCAGTATAGATTCTGCCGGTCGAGAGGGGCGGTATCAGAAATTGCGGCCACTCCTCAAGACCCACTGAATTACCCTAGCCCGCCTGGTACCAATTCAGTTTTTCATGCAAGCTGACAACACCACCGATGATTGTGAGGGTGGGTGCACGCACGGCTTTCTCCTCGGCAAGTGAAGGCAACGTATTAAGATCACCGATAATTACCCTCTGCGCCTGGGTGGTACCCTTCTCTATCAGTGCTGCCGGTGTTCCCACTGGCAAACCATGACGCACCAATTCTGCACAAATTTTCTCTAAGCCGGTCAAGCCCATATAGAAGACCAATGTCTGGCTCCCGGAGGCCAACTCTCCCCACGGTAGGTCGAGGCTGCCCTCTTTTAAATGGCCAGTAATAAACCGCACCGACTGAGCGTGGTCCCGGTGGGTCAGTGGAATCCCCGCATAGCTGGCGCAACCAGCCGCCGCTGTAATACCCGGCACCACCTGGAAAGGAATTGAAGCATCGGCGAGCTTATCGATCTCTTCGCCACCCCGGCCAAAGATGAAAGGGTCACCACCTTTCAGCCGCAACACTTTCTTTCCCTGCAGGGCGAGGTCTACCAGCAGTTGATTGATACCGTCCTGGGGTACAGCGTGGAATGCCTTTCTTTTACCGACATAGATGCGCTCCGCATCGCGCCGTACCAGATCCAAAACCTCTGGAGACACCAAACGGTCGTAGAGCACAACATCTGCCTGCTGCATCAGCCGCAATGCACGGAAAGTCAGTAGGTCGGGATCTCCCGGACCGCCGCCAACCAGATAGACCTCTCCAATCGGATTGGGACTCCCCTGCCAGTCCTGCAAGGCAGCCAAAATTTCCTTCTCCGCATTCTCCAGCTGACCCGCTTCGGCCCGGCGGGCAACGGGTCCGGCAAAAACCCACTCCCAAAAATTTTTGCGCCTCGCCTCGGGCAATGACGCTTTCACCTTCGAGCGCATCCGCGCCGCGAGATCTACCAGAGATGCCAGCCCTGGCGAAAGCAGCGCCTCAAGCTGAGCGCGAATGCGCCGCGCCAGAACCGGTGCCGCTCCCCCACTGCTGATACCGATGGAGAGATCTCCACGCTCAACAATCGCAGGAAAAGTAAAAGTACATAACTCCGGAGCGTCCACGGCATTTACCGGGAGGCGACGCTCCCGGGCATCAGTGGATACACTGCCATTCACTGCAACGCTATTCGTTGCGGCTATCACCAGATCTGCCAGGTCCAGATATTCGGCAGAGTAAGTTGCCCGGTGCCACTCACCGCTGGAATCAATCACCATCTGGTGCAATTCCTTAGTGATATCCGGTGATACCACCACTATTCGAGCACGCGCTTTTTGTAAAAGACGAGCCTTACGAGTGGCTATAGAGCCGCCGCCAATGATTAGACAGGGGCGGTCTTTAACATCAAAAGCGAGAGGAAGGTAGCGCACGTCTAAATCCATAAACAAGCAGGTGGATAAACTGCCACCCTACAAAGAAAAAAGGGCGAACAATAAGTCCGCCCTTTGAAACAAAGCCCTTAGGAAGCAGAGATGACTTCCTGACCGCGCATATAAGGGCGCAGCACCTCGGGTATCTCGATGCTGCCATCCTCACGCTGATAGTTTTCCAACACCGCGATCAGGGTACGGCCCACGGCGAGGCCGGAGCCATTGAGGGTATGCACCAACTCCGGCTTACCGGTGTCCGGGTTGCGCCAACGGGCTTTCATACGGCGCGCCTGAAAATCCCCCACCAGAGAGCATGAGGAGATTTCCCGGTACTTATCTTGGGATGGAATCCAGACCTCTATATCGTAAGTCTTGCGTGCAGCAAAACCGATATCACCACCACACAACACTACCGTGCGGTAGGGCAGGTTCAGTTTCTGCAAAATGGTTTCCGCATTTTGCGTCAGAGTCTCAAGGGCTTCCTCAGATTGATCCGGGCGCGTTACCCATACCAACTCCACTTTCTCAAATTGGTGCTGGCGAATCATGCCGCGGGTATCGCGACCGTGAGAACCCGCCTCGGAACGAAAGCAAGTCGTGTGCGCCACCAGTTTGTGTGGCAGGCTCTCTCCAGCCTCAACAATATGGTCGCGATACATATTGGTAAGCGGCACTTCCGCGGTGGGTATCAAGTAGAAATCGCGCTCATCACTTAGCTTGAAGAGATCTTCCTCAAACTTCGGCAACTGAGAAGTGCCATAGAGTGAATCGCTATTCACAATCACCGGCACATTGGTCTCTTTGTAACCGTGCTCTTCTATATGGGTATCGAGCATAAACTGGGCAAGCGCGCGATGCAGGCGCGCCACCTCACCGGTCATCACAGCAAAGCGCGAACCGGTAAGCTTTACTGCCATTTCGAAATCGAGACCACCGAGGTGAGAACCCAGATCCACATGGTCCTTGATATCAAAATCAAAAGAGCGCGGCTGGCCCCAGCGACGCACTTCTACATTGTCATCTTCACTTTTGCCTTCCGGTACAGAGGTGTCCGGTAGGTTGGGAATCGCTGACAGAATCGAATCCAGCTCTTCCTGCAATTCAGACAGCGCCTGCTTGGCGTTTTGTAATTCACCACCGAGGGACTCCACTTCTTTCAGCAGAGGCGCAATATCTTCACCGGCGGCTTTGGCTCGACCGATATTTTTCGATTTGCTATTGCGCTCGTTTTGCAAACTCTCGGTGCGCACCTGCAGCTCTTTACGGCGCTCCTCGAGGGTTTCCAATTTGGCAGTATCCAGTTCTACACCGCGCTTTTTCAGGGCCGCGGCCACCTGGTCCATATCCGTGCGAATCAGTTTGGGATCGAGCATCGTTTCCAGTTCGCCTGTAATCAGGCTCCTACAACAAAATTTAGAATATTGGTTAAAAATAACGCGTCGCAAATGCGACTGCAGCTCCGGTGGCCGCAAGGCAGCAAATAAGGCTGCTGACAATATAGACAAGGGCCAACAAAGGCTGGCCATTGTGCCACAGTATCAGGCTCTCTAGGGAGAAAGTAGAAAAGGTGGTCAGCGCTCCAAACATGCCTGTCATTAATAGTAGGCGCCATTCCTCCCCTAGCATTGCTCTATGAGTAATCAATATATAAGCAATGCCGATCAGAAATGACCCCAACACATTCACCAGCAATGTACCCAGCGGGAACTTGCCGTTAAACACCGGGTAGCACCAAATGGTTATCAGGTGACGAAGGATTGCCCCCAAGGCACCACCTATGGCGATGGCCAACCACTGCATTCTTTCTGCCCCTCTGTCCTAGGGTTTGTTTTTATAGCGTTGGTGAGGGCTTTCACTGTTAAGGCGGCGCAGCGCCTGCAATTTCTCCGAAATTTTTAACTCCAGCCCTCGACCAACTGGCTGGTAATACTGCCGATCGGCAATTTCTTCGGGGAAATAGTTTTCCCCCGCAGCAAAAGCATCGGGCTCATCGTGGGCGTAGCGGTACTCAGCGCCGTGCGACAGGCTTTTCGCCAGTTTGGTGGGCGCATTACGCAAATGAATCGGCACTTCGTAGCTGGGCTCCCGTCGCACGTCAGCCACCGCGCGTTTATAGGCACTATAAACCGCGTTACTCTTGGCGGCGACTGCCAGGTAGGTGATAGCTTGGGCGATTGCCAGTTCTCCTTCGGGGCTGCCAAGGCGCTGCTGCACATCCCAGGCACTTAAAGCCAACTGCAGCGCGCGCGGGTCGGCATTACCAATATCTTCACTGGCCATACGCACCACCCGGCGGGCAACATACAAGGGATCACAGCCACCATCGAGCATGCGCACAAACCAATAGAGTGCAGCATCGGGATCGGAGCCTCGTACAGATTTGTGCATGGCCGAGATCTGGTCGTAGAAGTAGTCACCCCCCTTATCGAACCGGCGTACATCAGCACTGAGAACCTCGCTGAGAACCTCTTCGTCCACAACCAACCTGGCGCCCTCCTCCCTGGCGAGATCACAAGCCACCTCCAGCAGATTTAAAGCGCTGCGCGCATCTCCATCGGCAGCGCGTGCAATCTTGCTTAATACATCCTCGGGAACGCTGACATCCCGCGCCAGCAATTGATCGTCGGTCCGCAAGGCATATTGCAACAAACCGAATAAATCCGTCTCAGGAATACTGCGCAGTAAATACACCCGGCAGCGGGACAGCAGCGCATTATTTAACTCGAAAGCCGGGTTTTCGGTAGTGGCGCCAACAAAGGTCACCGTACCCTCTTCAACATAAGGGAGAAAGGCATCCTGTTGCGCCTTGTTGAAGCGATGAACTTCATCCACGAAAAGGATGGTATTGCGACCGGATTGTATTCTGTGTTGCTCGGCCTCAGCCACGGCTTGGCGAATATCTTTCACCCCGGCCAGAACAGCGGAGAGGGTGGTGAAGCGCGCATCACACTCTTGTGCGAGCAGCCGGGCAAATGTCGTTTTACCAACCCCCGGAGGCCCCCACAGGACCATCGAATGCAGTTGACCGCGCTCAACCGCCTCGCGCAGAGGTTTACCCTTCCCCAATAAATGCGACTGGCCCACATAGTGGGCCAGAGAATCGGGCCGCATCCTCGCGGCCAGAGGTTGGTGTCTTTGTGGGGATTGAAACAGATCACTCATCTTTGATTATATCTGTACCAGCTGGCGGCTTAAAATTGAAGATAGAGGCGGAGAGTTTAGGATTTGCTTTCACACCACTAAATTTAATCTCAGTAGTTTGCCCCATGCTGTCACGCACTAACATTTTTGCAGGCAGACCATCTTTGGCAAAGTGAATTTCCATAGCCTTGAAGGGCGCCTTAGGGTTTTTCGGAGTCAGCTGGTACGCGCCCTCTTTGAAAACCACACTGAAAGAATTGCGAATCTCCCCAACCTTGCCACCGAGCAATAGTGCTGGAGTCTCCTTCATACGTGCATCCACCGGCCGCACAGTGACTTGCTCAAGGTCTGGGTCATAGAGCCACAGGGTTTTGTTGTTAGTGACTAGGAGCTGAGCGTAGGGCTCACCCGTTTTCCAGCGCAACTTACCCGGACGTTGCACGGAAAAACTGCCATTACTTTTTTGCGACACCTTGCCGCGTTCATCAATCAAGGTCTGCTGAAAATCGCCGGAAAGAGAGGCCAGTGGATGCAGTAATTTGCCGAGATCATCGGTGGCATCAGCCCAAGCTGCACTGGCCACAACCGTAAAAGCTGCCAGGAAACTGCGTAGAATGTTCTTCATCATTGATTTCCAGTGTGTTGATTTCCTTAAAGATTAGCCACCGGCAAGTGAACCTTAGCTTAACTGCTCCTCCCCCTTAAGCGGGGGGAGGAGCCAGCACTTCACGATTGCCATTATGCCCTGCAGGCGAAACAACTCCGGCAGCCTCCATGGTATCGATCATGCGCGCGGCGCGATTGTAGCCGATGCGAAGCTGGCGCTGTACGGAAGAAATAGAGGCCTTGCGCGACTTGGTGACAAAGGCGACAGCTTCATCATAGAGAGCATCTGACTCTGGATCATCTTCTTCACCACCTTCCGACTGCAGGCCGGGTACCGGAATGCTGTTATTGCTGTCATCGATAATTCCATCGATAAAATCGGGCTTCCCTCGACGCGACCAGTCTGCAACTACCTTGTGTACCTCATGATCATCCACAAAGGCGCCGTGGACCCGCACAGGCACACCGCTACCTGGGGGCAGATAAAGCATATCGCCGTGGCCGAGTAACTGCTCGGCTCCACCCTGATCCAAAATTGTGCGTGAATCCACTTTGGAAGAAACCTGAAAACCGATCCGGGTGGGCACGTTCGCTTTGATCAGGCCGGTAATCACATCCACCGAGGGCCGCTGAGTAGCCAGTAGCAAATGAATTCCTGCAGCGCGGGCTTTCTGTGCAATACGGGCAATCAACTGCTCAACCTTTTTGCCGACAATCATCATCATGTCAGCAAATTCATCGATAACAACAACGATTGCTGGCAGGGGCTTCAGCGCGGGCGCGGTCTGCTCCTCCTGTGGAACACTGGATGCAGGATCTGCCTCCCAGAGAGGATCGAGAATCGGCTCACCGGCCTCTTCGGCCTCTTTCACCTTGCGGTTAAAGCCCGCCAGGTTGCGCACCCCCATGGTCGCCATTAATTTGTAGCGCCGTTCCATC
Organism: Microbulbifer echini; assembly: GCF_041447225.1. Lineage (NCBI taxonomy): Bacteria > Pseudomonadati > Pseudomonadota > Gammaproteobacteria > Cellvibrionales > Microbulbiferaceae > Microbulbifer > Microbulbifer echini. Next base: position 110,476 of record NZ_JBGMEL010000006.1, read on the forward strand.
TCACCCACACACCAGCGCAAACCATTGGCGGCATCATTCATATCGGTAATCACCGGGGTGAGCAGATGGGGAACCCCCTCATACACCGACAACTCCAACATTTTTGGGTCAACCAAGATCAGGCGAACCTCATCGGGGGTCGACTTATACAGTAGGCTGAGCAACATAACGTTGATACCTACCGACTTACCCGAGCCTGTGGTACCGGCAACCAACAAGTGGGGCATCTTGGCAAGGTCTGCCACTATCGGTTGCCCGGAGATATCGTGTCCGAGCGCTAGGGTCAGCGGTGATTTGGCATTTTCATAAACGTCCGCGGAAAGTACTTCACTGAGGCGCACCATCTGGCGGTTTTCATTGGGAATCTCGATCCCCACCACCGATTTTCCCGGTATCACTTCCACCACCCGCACACTGATTACCGCCAGGGACCTAGCCAGATCTTTAGCCAGGTTAGAAATCTTGCTGACCTTGACCCCCGGTGCCGGCTGGATTTCAAAACGGGTTACCACTGGGCCCGGCAGTACCGACACAACCTCGGCCACCACACCAAAGTCCTTGAGCTTCAACTCTAACAAACGTGAGAGCGCCTCGAGGGATTCTCGTGAGAAGCCCGGTTTTTTATTCTGGTCGGAGGGGTCGAGCAACCCCAAAGGCGGCAGAGTTCCGGTAACCTCCCCAGCCTTGAACAGCTCACCTTGCTTCTCCTTGGCTACACGGGGGCTCTGCTTTGGCTTCGGCGCCGTCGCTTCAATCTTCGGTGGGATTCGCTTCGCTGTGCGCTGCTTTTCTTCCTCGACAGCAGCTTTGCGCACAACTATGGCCTCCCGTGCGACCCGTTGCTCAGTGCGTTTCCGACGCCATTGCTGGTAGTAACTCCCCAGCCAAGCGAGCATACCCAGCACATTACGACCGATGGACTCCGCCAGCTTAAGCCAGGAAAGGCCGGTGAACACCGTGGTACCAATGGCAAAAATTGCCAAGAGTAAAATCGTTGCCCCCACATAACCAAGGCTACCCTCAAGGGCACCCGATAGAGCGCCTCCAATAATTCCACCATTGGTAAAAGGCAGGGGATTGTCTGCAGGTGAAAAGCACAGAGTTGCTATGGCAGCACCACTGATCAACAGCAGTATCAGACCAAAAACTCTGAGCGCAAACAGGGGGGCATGAAAGCGCGCATTGCGATCGCGCAAGACCCTATAAGCGCGTAAGCCGATCAGCACAGGGAACAGATAAGCCATCCAGCCCAGCAAGGATAAACAGACATCAGCGAGCCAGGCCCCAGCCGGACCAATAGCATTATGAATCTGCCCAGCCTGCCCGGTATGAGACCAACCGGGGTCTTGGGAATCGTAACTTAACAAGCTGATCCCCAGCAGCAGTGCGCCCGCGAGCAGACTGATTAATGCTCCCTCGCGAACCAGGCGGGCGACGAGTGAACCCGGCAATGCACCGCTCTTCTCAGAGTTTTCTTGGGTTGCGCTCTCGGCCTTCAATGGCTTACCTCAATATACTTTGTTATTACTTTATTACTCCGGCAATTGCTTGCCCCACACCCGTTACCATTCCACGTTCAAAGAGGGCGGCTACCAGAGTAAGCTCTTATCGCCAGCCCAATTATCTTTGATTTACAACGGTTTGTATGTGCGATAAATACAGGCCGGGACTTTCAGCAAAATATCCTCGCCAGTATCCCGCCAGAGTGCCGAGTCGCGCACCTCTTGAGGCGCCCTGTCGCGAGCAAAGTTATTCAATATTTCCAGCTTGCTGGAATCTCCCGCCAATTCAGCATCCAGTCTAGCCCGGGTACTATAGGAAAAATCAACTTTAAAAATTTGCTCGTATTCCGCGAATCCCGCATTTTTAAAAAGCCAGGTTAATTGATCATCTCTAGGGAAGTAGCGATTGAAGGCTTGGGATTCACAGCGAGCCAACATGCTGGTTTTTCGTACAATATCTGTAAAAACATCCTGCCAAACACCGGTGGTTGGCAGCAATTGCCAAATAATAAAGCGCCCACCCTTTTTCAAGATGCGAAAAACTTCCCTCATTACCAGTGGTTGATCTAATTGGGGGACTTCATGCAATCCCATTTTGAGTAGCACCACATCAAAAGATTCCGTCTCATAAGGCAGTGCCCTGGCATCCCCCAGCGTAATATCGACAGCTCCCTCACGCACTTTTGGATCTATTCGGCGCAGCTGAGAATAGTGGGTATCGCACATGCTGAGAGAGATCCCGATCGCGCTCTCCTCAGCATATTCCAGGAGTACCTGGCTGGTTGTGCCGCTCCCACACATCAAATCCAACACTCTATCGCCATCACAAAGGTCAAGCGCTTCAAGCAACTTGCCTCTCGATTCCGATGAAACCTCAGGAGTATCTAAAGCGTCTTGGTCGAGCACATTGTACCCATCTGCCACAATATCGCACCTGACCTGCAACTGAAGGGTTGAGAACAACTCAACCAGATCGGGTGGACCGTGCAAACTGGCCAAATGGCCGCCCTCCGGTCCTAGATCAATGGATAACTTCAAGGAAAACGTATCATCCAGGATTTCGGAAGCAAATACCTGCGCCTCTTTACTCAGGCTAAATGTAAACGTGGGATGCCCGACCAAATCACAGTCCAGATTTAAGGGCACAATCTTTCTACCTTGCCGCATGGCTTTGCCCATTGGCCGTAGTTGTCCACCCAGCATCTGATTGTCTACCTGAAGGGTGGAAATACTTCCTCCGAGCCCTCTTTTGACTAAGTACAGTTACTTTATAACTACCCCGCCCCCCACTTCACATTAACTAACAACATTTTCTCCAGGTATTTTTCACTAAAAAAACAAGGAATTAAGACCAGAATTTAATGCCCTTTCGCATGTGGATTCGATTTGAAGGATGGGCTTTAGAGGACCCACATCAACCGAAATAGCACTTTCCAATGGCACAAATTGAGGCAAACTATTTCGTCGAGCTGTCACAATCGCCTATTATATCGCCCAATCTAATAGCTTTGGCTGATCAAAAAATGGCCGGCTAGGTGGACACACAGTCCACTGGATAAACTTTGTACACAGACAGGTTTAAAGAGAGCTTCATGAGCAACAACCATCATCGACTGATCATTCTCGGTTCTGGCCCCGCTGGCTACACAGCGGCGATCTATGCCGCCCGCGCCAACTTGAATCCGGTAGTCATCACCGGTATGCAACAAGGTGGGCAGCTGACCACCACGACCGAAGTAGAAAACTGGCCAGGTGGTATTGCGGATTTGCAGGGTCCCGACCTGATGGTTCAAATGCAACAGCACGCCGAACGCTTCGACACTCAAATTATTTTTGATCACATCGAATCTGTTGATCTGAAAAACCGCCCGTTCACCCTGAAAGGCAATGAAACCTACACCTGTGATGCGCTGATTATCGCCACCGGCGCCTCTGCCCAATACCTTGGCCTACCCTCTGAAGAGGCCTTCCAGGGCCGCGGTGTCAGTGCCTGTGCGACGTGTGACGGCTTTTTCTACCGCGACCAGAAAGTCGCTGTTGTTGGCGGCGGCAACACCGCGGTTGAAGAGGCACTTTACCTCTCCAATATCGCCAGTGAAGTCACCCTTATCCATCGTCGTGATGAGCTTCGCGCAGAGAAAATCCTGCAGGATCGCCTGATGGATAAAGTGGAAAACGGCAATATCAATGTTTGCTGGCACCACGCCCTGGATGAGGTTCTCGGGGATGATAATGGCGTAACCGGCCTGCGCCTTCGCAGCACCCAGGATGATTCCACCAAGGAACTGGACGTTTCCGGTGTATTCATTGCAATCGGCCACAAGCCGAATACCGGTATCTTCGAGGGGCAGCTGGAAATGAACGGAGGGTACATTCTCGTTCAAAGTGGTCTCGAAGGTAATGCCACTCAGACCTCAATTCCCGGTGTTTTTGCCGCGGGCGATGTTTCCGACCATATCTACCGCCAAGCCGTCACTTCCGCTGGCACCGGTTGTATGGCCGCCCTGGATGCTGAGCGCTTCCTCGACGCCCAGTAATCGCTAGTCCTCCGGGTGGCCTTAAGGCCACCCGACCTCCCCAGCCTTCCAGGACAGGTATCAGTTCGTGGCACGGAATAACCAAAGCCGCCTGATGTGGCTCGACCACACCCAAATCGATTTCCCATCCACACAATCAGCCCTTGAGGACCCCAATGGACTCTTGGCAGCCGGCGGCGACCTCACCCCAGAGTGGTTACTGGCCGCATACCGCCGCGGGATATTTCCCTGGTACTCAGAGGATCAGCCAATCCTATGGTGGAGCCCCTCGCCTCGCTGTGTCGTGATTCCCCAAGACTTTCGTATTGGCCGCAGTCTGCGTAAAGCACTGCGCCGGGGTACTTTTACCACCACATTTGACCAAGCATTCGAACGGGTCGTGGAAGGCTGCCGCGCGCCAAGAGCCGAGGAGGATGGTACCTGGATCACGGAAGAAATGGCCGAAGCCTATATCGATATGTACCACCTGGGCCATGCCCACTCCGTCGAGGTTTGGCGAGATGAAAAACTGGTTGGCGGGCTTTATGGCATTTCTATCGGTCAGGTATTTTTTGGTGAATCAATGTTTCATCGAGAAACAGATGCTTCCAAAGTCGCTTTTGTCCACCTCGTTCGCCAATTAGAATTGTGGGGGTGCACACTGATCGACTGCCAGGTGAGCAATCCGCACCTGAGCAGCCTGGGAGCCATTGAAATGTGTCGTAAGGATTTCGAACACTTACTGGAAAGCGGCCTGGCACAGCCCGCCTTTCCACAGCCCTGGAAGCTTTTGTGGACTTATGGGTAAATATTCTCAGCTCGACTCAGTCCGTCTATTGGCAACCCTGCCCCACCCCTGCGGTTACCTGCCGGACCGGGAGGCCACTACCGTGTTTGTGGACCCACAGACAGAGGTAGATCAGCGCCTGTACAACCGGTTGTCAGAGCTCGGCTTCCGTCGCAGTGGCGCCTACCTGTATCGCCCACAGTGCGCCTCATGTAGAGCCTGTGTGCCCGCACGTGTGCCAGTGGGCCTATTCGTGCCCGATCGTAACCAACGCCGTTGCTGGAAGCGCAACAAAGACCTGGATATATTTCATATTGAGTCCATAGATACCGATGAGCATTACGAGCTCTACGCACGCTACATTGAGCAGCGCCACGCCGATGGGGAAATGTACCCCCCAAGTCGTGAACAATACCGCAGCTTCCTGAGCCCAGCCTGGGGAGCGACGCGCTATATTGAGTTGCGCGCGCGCGGGCGGTTAATCGCTGTAGCGGTCACTGACCTGCTCACAGCGGGTCTATCGGCCATCTATACTTTCTTCGACCCCGATGAGGACAAGCGCAGCCTCGGTAGTTACTGCATTCTCTACCAGATTGAGTGGGCCCGACGGCTCGGCCTGCCGAACCTCTATTTGGGTTATTGGATCGAGCAGTGCCATAAAATGGCTTACAAAAGTCAGTTCCGGCCGATCGAAATGCTTACAGAAAACCGCTGGAGTCTGAAGTCTCTGTAACCCCAACGCACGCGCCCTTTGCTCTATTCAGTCTTTTCGTGCAAAATGCTCGCCCGTCGAGCCGCGGCTAGGCAAGATTGCCTCCGGGGTAAAGGTCTGATCAAGTTATTTGAAGGTTGCTGCCGCATGGCAAAAGACGATTATATTGAAATGGAAGGTGAGGTGGTCGACACCCTGCCAAACACCACTTTCCGAGTAAAATTGGAAAACGGACACGTGGTCATTGCGCACATCTCAGGAAAAATGCGCAAAAACTACATTCGCATTCTCACTGGCGACAAGGTCAAGGTGGAACTTACCCCCTACGACCTGAGCAAAGGCCGCATTACTTACCGCGCTCGCTAATTAGCTCGCCAGGCAGATACCTTCAGGGGTAATTTGCCGGGATACAAAAAAGCCACCGTAAGGTGGCTTTTTTGGTGGGCTTTCGTACCTGCTCAGGCGGGCACCGCCGTTTGTATCGACAGCTCATCATTCTCTATCACCACCACGACACGACCACCCTCCTCTGCCAGCTCCCCAAAGAGAACAGACTCCGCTAGAGGTTTGCGCAGCTTATCCCGAATCAAGCGAGACATGGGACGGGCCCCCATCTTCTCATCGTAACCACGAACCGCCAGCCACTCGCGCGCCTCATCATCCACGATCAGAGTCACACGGGAATCGTCCAGCTGTGCCTGCAGCTCAACGATAAACTTATCGACCACAGTCTTAACGACATCCAACGGCAGGGAACCGAACTGGATAATGCTGTCGAGACGGTTGCGGAACTCCGGGGTAAACATCTTTTTAATCTCCTCCATACCATCGGAAGAGTGATCCTGACTGGAGAAGCCGATCGATCGACGACTCATCAGCTCAGCCCCGGCATTCGTAGTCATAATCAGGATCACATTGCGGAAATCCGCCTTGCGCCCATTATTGTCTGTCAGGGTTCCGTGATCCATCACCTGCAAAAGCAGATTAAAGACTTCCGGGTGGGCCTTCTCGATCTCATCGAGCAATACCACACTGTGCGGATGCTTGGTCACCGCATCGGTTAAAAGCCCGCCCTGATCAAAGCCAACATAACCCGGAGGTGCACCGATCAGCCGGGAAACTGTATGTCGTTCCATGTACTCGGACATATCGAAGCGGATCAGCTCGATGCCCATGACCTTGGCCAGCTGGCGGCACAGCTCGGTCTTGCCGACACCAGTTGGGCCAGAGAACAAGAAGGAGCCAATGGGCTTCTCTTCCGCACCGAGCCCAGCACGGCTGAGCTTAATTGCCGTACTCAGGGCCTCAATGGCTCTGTCTTGGCCGAATACAACCATCTTGAGATTGTCATCGAGTCTCGCCAGCTGCTCTTTATCCGATGCGGAGACACTCTTGGCGGGAATTCGGGCCATCTTGGCAATCACAGCCTCAATTTCACCGATACCAATCACCTCTGTACGCTCTCCAAGTGGCAGCAGAGACTGGTAGGCTCCCGCCTCATCAATCACATCGATCGCCTTATCCGGCAGGAAACGTTCGGTGATATGACGACTGGAAAGCTGAGCTGCTGCGTCAAGGGCCGCGTCTGTGAAGCGAACCTTGTGGTGATCTTCGAAACAACTCCTGAGGCCCTGCAGTATCTGCACGGTCTCCTCTACGGAGGGCTCACTGACATCAATTTTTTGAAAACGACGAGAAAGCGCGCGATCTTTCTCAAAAATGCCACGATACTCAGTAAAAGTGGTGGAGCCAATGCAGCGAAGCTGGCCGCTGGAAAGTAGCGGCTTGAGCAGGTTGGAGGCGTCCATAACGCCACCAGATGCTGCGCCGGCTCCAATAATCGTATGAATTTCATCAATAAACAGAACCGCGTGCTCACGCTTTTTTAGCTCTGCCAACAGGGCCTTAAAGCGCTTTTCAAAATCGCCGCGGTACTTGGTTCCAGCGAGAAGAGAGCCGAGGTCAAGGGAGTAGATAGTGCTATCTTTCAGCGGCTCGGGGATATCTTCATCCACTATACGCCTGGCCAACCCTTCAGCGATCGCAGTTTTGCCAACACCGGACTCACCAACCAGCAAAGGATTGTTCTTACGGCGTCGCGCAAGTACCTGAGTGACTCGCTCTACTTCTGGGCCACGCCCGACTAGAGGATCGATACGACCGAGGATCGCCTCCTGATTCAGGTTGGTGGCGTAGCTCTCTAAGGGGTCCGAACCTCCGGGCTCAGTACCAGTCGTAATCTCCTCTTCCACTTGCTCTGCTGCGGTGTCAGAGCCGTGATGATGATTGTTGCCACTGGATCCGACACGGGAAATCCCATGGGTGATGTAATTGACTACATCAATGCGCGCAACACTCTGTTGCTTCAGATAGTAAACTGCCTGGCTTTCCTGTTCACAGAAAATAGCCACCAGCACATTGGCCCCGGTCACTTCTTTTTTGCCCGAGGACTGAACATGGAAAACGGCCCTTTGAAGGACCCTCTGAAAACCGAGTGTGGGCTGGGTCTCGCGATCGGTGTCGGCCTCCGGGATCAATGGCGTGGTGGAATCCACAAACTCCAGTAGTTCGCGGCGCAATGCACTCAGGTCGGCTCCACAGGCATGCAACACGTCAGCGGCTGACTCATTATCCAGGAGCGCTAGTAGCAGGTGCTCCACAGTCATGAATTCGTGCCGTTTCGCTCGCGCACCTTTGAACGCCAGATTGAGCGTTACCTCTAAGTCCTTGCTGAGCATTTAAACCTCAAACCCTAATCGCCAATATTTCCCGCCGACTCCGCTGGTAGGCGCGCACCCTTTGCCGGCGTCTATCTCCTGGCTGACTCCCTTCAGGTGACGGGGCCCTTGTAATAAAGCGGTTCTATTAAAAGTCAATCGTCTTTACTCTCGTCCGCCTCAATTTCACACAGCAGTGGATGTTCATTCTCCTGAGCGAACTGATTGACCTGTGCAGCCTTTGTCTCCGCTATATCCCGAGTATAGACACCGCACACTGCTTTTCCCCGCATGTGTACTTGCATCATCAACTGTGTGGCGCGCTCCCGGTTAACCCCAAAAAATAACTCCAGAGTCTCCACAACAAAGTCCATGGGGGTGTAATCATCATTCAGCATGATGACTTTATACATAGGGGGGCGCTTCAGCTTTGGCGGCGCCTCTTCTAGCGCGAGCTCGCCATCTGCACCCTCATGATCGTAGTAGTCCTCTCCAGAGTTACCGGAGCCTAGTTTAATGACCTGCAAAATACTCATAACAATTATCAATGTGTTCTATCGAGCTCAGAAAGTGCGACACTCGCAACCATCAACGGCCTGCCATTGTAACCTTATTTGACCAACGACACAGGGACATCACAGCGTCGAGAGCGGCTCCTTGACATTCCCATACCAGTTGACTACAAGAGGTAGTGCCTGCTCGCGCACAGCCGTTAGTCGCAGATAGGATTGCAGTCGACTAATCCGCAGGTCAAATAAATATAAAAACTCTGTAAGGTGGCCGGACGGCCACTCAGGCAATTAGAGGGAATTCGTTATGCCTACTGGTACCGTAAAGTGGTTCAACAACGCTAAGGGATATGGGTTTATTCTTGCAGATGAAGGAGGGGAGGATCTGTTCGCGCACTATTCCGCAATTCAGATGGAAGGCTACCGAACCCTGAAAGCCGGTCAGCAAGTAACCTTTGACATCGTCAGGGGTGACAAGGGCTATCACGCTGCAAATATTTCCGCCGCAGTGTCCGCAGAGGCTGAAACTGGCGCTCACAGTGCCGATACCAGCATTGATACCGACCTCGCCCACGCTGAGAACATCAGAGAAAAAGAGGCCGAAGTACTCGACTAACGCTCTGCGCAGCCAAATGATCTCAGCGCACCAACAAAAAAGCCCTTCGCTGCAAAGCAAAGGGCTTTTTTGGGTCAGAGCCAGATCCTACGACCCGGCCCTGTATTTGCCACTTAGGCCATATGCTTGATAACTTCGTCACCAAACGCAGAGCAGGACTTCAATTCAGCACCATCCATCAGACGCTCAAAATCGTAAGTCACCGTCTTGGCTTCAATAGCACCCTCTACACCTTTGATAACCAGGTCCGCAGCTTCGTTCCAGCCCAGGTGACGCAACATCATCTCGGCGGACAGGATCAGAGAACCAGGGTTTACCTTGTCCTGACCAGCATACTTGGGCGCAGTACCGTGAGTCGCTTCGAACAGAGCAACGTCGTCAGACAGGTTCGCACCCGGAGCGATACCGATACCACCGACCTGCGCAGCCAGTGCATCAGACAGGTAGTCGCCATTCAGGTTTAGGGTAGCAATGACATCGTACTCTGCCGGACGCAGAATGACCTGCTGCAGCATAGCGTCTGCAATTACATCCTTAATAACGATCTCTTTACCAGTCTTCGGGTTCTTGAAGCTGTGCCAGGGGCCACCGTCCAGAGGTTGAGCACCGAACTCATCGCGAGCCAGCTCATAACCCCAATCGGCGAAGGCACCTTCGGTGAACTTCATGATGTTGCCTTTGTGTACCAGGGTTACGGAATCGCGATCCTGGTCAACAGCGTACTGAATAGCCTTGCGCACGAGACGCTTGGTGCCTTCAGAAGAAACCGGCTTAATACCGATGCCACAGTGCTCTGGGAAACGGATTTTCTTAACATCCATCTCGTCCTGCAGGAACTTGATGACTTTTTTCGCTTCATCGCTGTCCGCTTTCCACTCGATACCGGCATAGATATCTTCGGAGTTTTCACGGAAAATCACCATGTCCACCTTGTTCGGCTCTTTAACCGGAGAAGGTACACCACTAAACCAGCGGACCGGACGCTGACACACGTACAAGTCCAGCTCTTGGCGCAGCGCTACGTTCAGGGAACGGAAGCCGCCGCCAACTGGAGTTGTCAGAGGGCCTTTGATGCTAACAACGTAATCTTTGATCGCTTCAAGGGTTTCAGCCGGGAACCAGTCGCCAGCATAGGTTTCTGCTGCTTTCTCACCGCAGTAGATTTCCATCCACTCGATTTTCTTGTCGCCGGCAGAAGCCTTCTCAACAGCCGCATCGATTACTTTGCGCATTACCGGGGTGATGTCCACACCGATGCCGTCGCCCTCGATGAACGGAATTACCGGGCGATTCGGAACATTCAGCGAACCGTCGGAATTGACTGTAACTTTTTCGCCGTCTGCCGGCACTTGGATGTGACCCATATTGCGTAAACTCCCAAAATTCTATGACTTTTTAGGTCCAGCGTTGCTTGCACCGCTCCCCCGGGACCATTGGGCGGGGATAAAAATCGGCGGGATTATAGCAGCATCGGCTAATTTTTGTAGTTGGATTACAATACTCAATTTTTCTTATGACTAAGATTATTCTCCTCAACAAACCTTTTGGCGTGTTAAGCCAATTCACAGACGGCCAGGGGCGCGCCACACTGGCGGACTATATCCCTCACAAAGGCTTCTATGCCGCCGGCCGGCTCGACTATGATTCTGAAGGCCTACTGTTACTGACCGATGATGGAGCGCTACAACATCAAATCAGCCATCCGAAAAGAAAGATGGCCAAGACCTATTGGGCTCAGGTAGAGGGGGACATTACCGACGACGCCCTGATGTTTCTGCGCCGCGGTGTCGACCTGAAAGATGGCCTCACTGCTCCAGCAATGGCCCGACGACTCATCGACACCGACCTGTGGCCACGTACCCCACCGATTCGCGAGCGCAAATCTATACCCACCAGCTGGGTGGAACTCACAATCCATGAGGGGCGCAATCGACAGGTCCGACGCATGACTGCGGCTGTCGGCTTCCCCACCCTCCGCCTAGTTCGCATGGCAATCGGCCACTGGAAGCTCGACGCATTGCAGCCAGGAAGCTATCGAATGGAGGAAGCCCCAAGCCCCCCCAGGCCAAAGCCCAACCCCAAATCGAAGCCGCCCCAAAGGCGCAATCGCCCGCGCCGAGGTACTAAGCAATAACCAAAGATTAAAGCGGCCTTGGTCAGAGAGGCCATTCACAGGTAAAATTCGCCCCCTTTCCATCCCAGTGAAGTAATGACTGTCCTTCTTATGCCTGATTTTCCGCACAACAAACAGCCAAAACGCGTCATCGTCGGTATGTCCGGCGGTGTGGACTCCTCTGTGGCCGCTCTCCTCCTGATGCAGCAGGGCTACCAGGTGGAGGGTCTGTTTATGAAAAACTGGGATGAGGACGACGGCACCGAATACTGCACCGCAAAAGCGGACCTGGCCGATGCCCAGGCCGTCTGTGAAAAACTGGGGATCAAACTGCACACCGCCAATTTTGCGGCGGAGTACTGGGATCACGTATTCGAGTACTTCCTGGCGGAGTACAAAGCTGGTCGCACGCCCAACCCGGACATCCTGTGCAACCGGGAAATCAAGTTCAAAGTCTTCCTGGAATACGCTGAAGTTCTGGGTGCGGACGCCATCGCGACTGGGCACTACACCCGGCGCCGGGATATTGATGGTCGCACTTACCTGCTTAAGGGGCTCGACGGCAACAAGGATCAAAGCTATTTCCTGCACGCCGTGGGAGAGGCGGAATTCACCCGCTCTCTGTTTCCGCTCGGGGAATTGGAAAAGCCTGAAGTCCGACGCATTGCCGAAGAAAATGGCTTTATCACCCATAACAAGAAGGACAGCACTGGTATCTGCTTTATCGGCGAACGCCGCTTTAAGGACTTCCTGGAGCAGTACCTACCCGCCCAACCCGGCGCCATGGAGACACCCGAAGGTGAGGTAATGGGCCGCCATGCGGGTCTGATGTACCACACGATCGGTCAGCGTCAGGGGTTGGGCATTGGCGGAGTCAAGGGCGCCGGTGAGCAGCCTTGGTACGTCGTCGGGAAGGACCTCGAGCGCAACGTATTAATTGTTGCCCAGGGTGCACATCACCCTCTGCTATACGCAACCGGCCTCAAAGCAACCCAGACACATTGGATCAATGGCGCAGCCCCCAGCGACCAAATCCGCTGCCAGGCAAAAACCCGTTACCGCCAGCCAGATCAAAACTGCACCGTACACGTTCGGGAGAATGGTAATCTCGTTGTGGAATTTGACGAACCACAGCGCGCAATTACACCGGGGCAGTCTCTGGTACTGTACGATGGTGAGATATGCCTCGGAGGTGCAGTGATAGAGCAGGCCACAGGCGTTGGCTCCGCCGTACCGGACAAGTACAAGAAACACTAAGGAATAATTTTGAATAACTGGCGGGATCAGGCACTGGCGCTGGCCGGAATTTTTCAATCCGCAACACTGGTGGAGCGACTGGCCAAAACCGGCACCGCGCCCCAGACACAGCTGGAAACTGGGGTTTACAGCCTCTTCCAGCTTAATCCAGACCGCACCGAAGATGTCTTTGCCGGCACTGAAAATCTGCTGTCTGGCTTACAGGTATCGCGGCAATTGCTGCAGTCCAGGCAGCACCCCGAGTACACCGACTGCCTGCGCTACGCGCTGTCGATACTCTATCTGCAGCGGCAGTTAAGCAAGAAGGGGGAATTGCTCTCAATCATCGGTAACCGTCTGGATAAAGCCAAGACCCAGGCTGAACATTTCACCCCTACCCACGAAAATGTATTTTCCAACCTTGCCAGCATCTATAGCGACACTCTCGGAACTTTCCGTTTCCGCATCCAGGTCCTGGGAGATTTTAACTATTTGCAGCAGCAGCGTATCGCAAACCAGATCCGCTCCATGCTCTTTGCCGGTATTCGCTCAGCCACCCTTTGGCGACAGTTAGGAGGGCGCCGTCTGCACCTGCTATTTCAGCGTAAAAAGCTATTACAGGCGACTAACGAGCTGATCACACAGATCGAATCTATAAAACACTAATCCCGGAGATTTACTATGACAGTTGAGCTTTCCGCACTCACAGCGGTATCCCCTATTGATGGTCGCTACGAGAGCAAGACTGCCCCCCTACGTGAAATTTTTAGTGAATACGGCCTGATTCGTGCCCGTGTTGAAGTAGAAGTGCGCTGGCTGCAAAAACTCTCCGCACATTCAGAAATAAGCGAGGTTCAGCCGTTTGATAAAACGGCCATCCAGCTTCTGGACAGCATTGTTGCCGATTTCTCCCTGGCAGATGCCGAACGCATCAAGGAAATCGAGCGCACCACCAACCACGACGTTAAAGCCGTTGAATATTTCCTAAAAGAAAAAATCAGTGGCAATGCACAACTGGAGAAAGTGAGCGAGTTTGTTCACTTCGCCTGCACCTCTGAAGATATTAACAACCTATCTCATGCACTGATGTTGCGTGCCGGCCGCGATGACGTGATGCTGCCTGCAATGAATGCACTCGTAGGCAAAATCGCCGCTCTTGCACAAGATTTCGCCGATGTGCCCATGTTATCCCGCACCCATGGACAGACCGCCAGCCCTACCACCGTCGGCAAGGAACTGGCCAATGTCGCAGCTCGCTTGCGCCGCCAGATCAGCCAGATACAGGCCGTACCTCTACTGGGGAAAATCAATGGAGCCGTAGGTAATTACAACGCACACCTATCTGCATACCCCAGCATCGACTGGGAAAAGAATGCGGAAGAATTCATAACCTCCCTCGGTCTGACCTGGAATCCCTACACCACCCAGATCGAACCACACGATTATATTGCCGAGCTGTTTGATGCCATCGCACGTTTCAACACTATTCTGGTTGATTTCGATCGCGACATCTGGGGCTATATTTCCCTCGGTTACTTCAAGCAGAAAGTGGTTGCCGGCGAAGTGGGCTCCTCCACCATGCCGCACAAGGTGAATCCCATCGACTTCGAAAACTCCGAAGGCAACCTGGGCCTGGCCAATGCCGTATTCCAGCACCTGGCAGCAAAACTACCCGTTTCCCGCTGGCAGCGGGATCTGACCGATTCCACCGTGCTGCGCAATATGGGGGTGGGCGCGGGCTACTCCGCAATCGCCTACGCCGCCACAATGAAAGGCCTGGGTAAGCTGCAAATTAACCTTGAGCGCCTGGCAGAAGACCTGGATAATTCCTGGGAAGTGTTGGCCGAGCCGGTCCAAACCGTTATGCGCCGCTACAACATTGAAAAACCCTACGAGAAATTGAAAGACCTCACTCGCGGCCAGGGTATCACTCAGGAAACCCTGAAAGTGTTTATCGAGAATTTGGAAATTCCCGCAGAAGCCAAAAGCACTTTGCTGGAAATGACCCCAGCTTCCTATATCGGTAATGCTACAGAGCAAGCCCGCAAAATCTAAGCGGGCCGAGCTACCGACCACACCGTTGTGGCCGGTAGCTTACTAATAACCCCTTATTCTCTCCCCTGCCATGTCGCTGCTCGGTACTGAGACATGACCCTGTGCAGATATTGAGAGCAACCACAGCCCTATCAGACAGTGAGAATTACCGTGGCCAGCCCCCTTACCCATCTCGGTGATATGCCAATTGAAGTGTTTATGCGCGATTACTGGCAACAAAAGCCTGTGTTGATCCGCAATGCATTCCCCAACTTCGAAGCACCGATATCCGGTGAAGAGCTCGCCGGAATGGCTTTGGAAGAAGCGGTGGAATCGCGCCTAGTCCTGGAAAATGGTGAGAGTGGCCCCTGGGAGCTGCGAACCGGCCCTTTTACAGAAGAGGACTTTCTTTCTCTGCCCCAAACACACTGGACACTCTTGGTACAGGCGGTGGATCAATGGCTTTCCGAAATTGCGGAGCTAAAAGAGTACTTCCGTTTTATCCCCGACTGGCGCCTCGACGACGTTATGATCAGCTACGCCGCCGACAAGGGCAGCGTCGGCCCACACTACGATCACTATGACGTATTCCTGCTACAAGCCGAAGGCAAGCGCCATTGGCAGCAAGGGCCCAAAGTGGATGAGAGCAGCCCGCGCGTGGAGGGAACTCCGCTCAATATCCTTAAAGCGTTTGATGCGGAAAACAGCTGGGTCTTGGAGCCCGGTGATATGCTCTATCTCCCGCCACAATACAGCCACTGGGGAATCGCCGAGGGCGCTTGTACCACCATTTCCATTGGCTTCCGTGCCCCGTCTGCAGCCGTCATTCTCGAGGACCTCGCTGCGGAAGTAGCGATGGGTTTACCAGACAGTCTGAGGTATACCGATGCCGGATCTGAACCTGCAAAATGCCCGGGCGAAGTAGACCCAGCTTCCGTCGCACGGCTACAGCAGCAACTTGGCGCCTGGTTAAAGCAGCCGGAAAAGATTGCCCAGTGGTTTGGAGCCGTAATGACAGAGGTGAAGTATCCGGACACAGTGGCATTAGACGCCGATGATGCCGTCGACTGGCGCGACCAGTTACCCCAGGGAGTACAACTGATCCTGAATCCTGCCTCGCGAGCCGCTTTTTGCCGAGAACCCGCAACCCTATTTGTCGATGGTGAAGCCTTCCCTGCCCCGCTGAATTTTGCAGAACGGTTTGTTAACATCCATAAGATATCCTGGAGTGATATCGAAACCTTCCCGCAGATCGCCGGTTCCGATGGACTGGTAGATCAATTGGTATCCCAGGGCACCCTGATCTATCCACCTGAGGATTTCTAATATGGCAATTCTCGTACGCCCCGCCGATTGGAAAAGCGAGAGTGATTCTATTCGCGCTATTCGGGAAACGGTCTTTGTACTAGAGCAGAAAGTACCTGCGGAGCTGGAGTGGGATGACCAGGAGGGAGATGCACAACACTTCCTGGTTTTCAAAAATGAGCGCGCCGTAGGCACCGGGCGACTGAGTAAAGATGGCAAAGTCGGACGCATGGCAATCAGTAAGTCCGATCGGGGCGAGGGGCTTGGGGCTCAGCTGCTCCAGGTCATCTGCGAATACGCTGAACAAAGAGGCTACCCGAATATCTACTTGCATGCGCAGCAACATGCGCAAGGCTTCTATGCGAAAGCCGGATTTAGTGCGCAGGGCGAAATTTTCCATGAAGCGGGCATTCCCCACCTGAAAATGGTCCTGGAACTGAGCTGACCGACAGGAAAAACACCCTCACTCGCCTTCAATTTTATCCCCACCGCGGAAAACATAGCGCTCCAGGAAATGGGCCAGGGGCGCGATACCAAGTACATACACAATCCACAAAATCAATCCCCAGAAGGGGTTCAGAGCCGCGAGAAGGCTAGCGGAAATACTGGTCAACAACATCACCAGGCTAATCAATACCACTCGTCGCGCACCCGCACTGGCTCGATTCGGTGCGATACACCACATACCCGCAATCGACAGTGCCGCTACCGCGTAGGTGATTGAAAGAAGAATCACGGACCAGGTTTGATCTGGGTACTCCCCCAGTAACCCGGCCGGAAATGGTGTAAATGCAACCGCACCTAACAGCAGAAAATTCCAGCTGGTAAAACTCGCAGATTTTGACGTGTGATCAGACATCAGATGGTTATGGGTCAGCCACAGGCGACAGAGGATCGCAAAACTCAACAACCAGGAAAATATGTGGGGGACCTGCTCCTGCATTTTATTGTGAAAGTCCGCCCCCGTTTTAATGTCGGCCAAATCGGGGATCTGAATGTTGAACACAAGAAGCGTCATGGCTATAGCAAAAACACCATCACTCAACCCATTAATCCGACTTGAAAAAAAGGCTCGATGGAGCATAGATCACCACGTTCATGGCCTGAATACCCTCTCAAGTAAAGACTATGCTCCTCCCAAACTACCCACTAAGGTGCCCCTTACCTTATTTCTTCCCTCAATCCTGACAACAAGTTCAGGAGATGTTGCTAGTAAATGTTTATAAGGCAAGAAGATAACGGCTTTATAAGTGTATTCTTTAATCGATCATTGCAGATACTCAAAATATTGCTGCTCTATTTTTATTGAACCGGATGGGGCTGGGAGCGGCATGGTGGGTGTGACCTAAAGACCCCGGATAAAATGCTCAATTTTCATGGTTATCCAGGAGGGAAAACGCAAGGTTTTACAGGATTCTACTGGGATGAATATGGCGGCCGGCGGTCTACTTTTTTCAAGTGGATATATAGCCTGGAGTCTAGATAAAGACAGGCTGTCCCATGCTCAGGAGGAGCCTAGCTAATATTAGAGGGCCTAACATCTCTTAAGAGAACGCAATCATTCCTCATGGCAAAGACCTTACTGCTAAAAAATGCCGATATCCTAGTAACCATGGATGCTGAGAGGCGTGAAATCACCAAGGGCGGTATTTTTGCCGAAGATGGGCTAATTACCGCTGTGGGCCAGACCAAGTCTCTTCCCACCAGTGCCGATACGGTCATTGATGCCACAGGACAGATCGTTCTCCCCGGAATGGTGAATACCCATCATCACCTCAACCAAACACTCACCCGTAACCTGCCCTGCTGCCAAAATAAGAATCTTTTTGCCTGGCTACAGCTGCACTATCCCATTTGGACCCGCATTAATCCTGAGGCTTCACGAACAAGTGCCCTGATTGGTTTAGGCGAGCTTATTCTCTCTGGCTGCACTACGGTGTTTGATCATTCCTACCTATTCAAGAGTGGTAACAAGGTCGACATCCATATTGAAGCCGCACGGGATTTAGGCGTGAGATTCCACGCTAGTCGTGGCTCCATGTCCTTGGGTAAGTCTCTCGGGGGCCTGCCTCCAGATGAGAGTGTCGAAGAAGAAAATTTCATACTGAAAGACAGTATCCGTGTTATTGACCGCTATCACGATGCCAGCTTTGGCGCCCTAACTCGAATTGTCCTGGCTCCCTGCTCCCCTTTTACGGTTTCAGAGGCTCTCCTCAAGGAGACAGCCCTGCTCGCTCGAGATAAAGGCGTCATGTTACACACACACCTGTGTGAGACATTCGATGAGGAGCGTTACACGCTTGAACGATTTGGCAAACGCCCTTTGGAGTGGATGGAGGAAATGGGGTGGCTAGGCCCCGATGTTTGGTTCGCCCACGCCATACATGTTGATTCTGAAGAGATAAACATTTTTGCACGCACTGGGTGCGGAATATCCCACTGCCCGAGTTCTAACATGCGCCTCGCCTCGGGGATTGCACCCGTTAAAGACTATATGGCTGCCGGTGTGAAAGTTAGCCTCGGTGTAGATGGGGCTGCGAGCAATGACGCATCCAATATGCTTATGGAAACTCGCCAGGCAATGCTACTTGCGAGACTAAGGATGGGCCTGCGCCCCCCAGAGGGTCCACATCGTTACTCCCAGCTCTCCCAGTCCCACCCCCTGCGTTCTTCGGAGTGGATGAGTGCTCGCGAAGCCCTGGAACTCGCCACCCTTGGAGGGGCCAAAGTCCTAAACCGCTCTGATATTGGCGCGCTTGAAGTTGGGCGTTGCGCCGATTTTTTTACTCTACAGCTCAACACTATCAATTATGCTGGTGGACTTTCAGACCCCGTGGCCGCAGTAATCTTCTGTGCCCCACAGTCTGCGCAAACGGTGGTAATTCACGGTCAGAAAATCGTTGATAATGGAGAAATAAACTCTCTAGATATGGCAGCAGTAATTAAGGAGCACAATACGTGGAGCCTTAGGCTGCTGAAGGGAAGCTAAATTCCATGACGGCAAGCTTGGGAGGAAAAATGCTGGCCTAGATGGTTTCAAGATATTTTAATTCCCTGACAATATTCAGCTCGCGGCACACAATCTTCGCCAAAACTCGAAGGTACACCCGACCTCGCTCAGAGAGCTCGGCGCTTAGAAAGGCTGCTCTTTTGCCAACCGTGCTCTAAATCAACCAATTCCTGGATCGCGATTCTTGGATAGCACTCTTTGCTGGTCAGAAATACTATCCGCTCCCTCCACAATAGCCTCTGCCAGAACCTTTATGCTTCCGCAAACCGAGTGATAAACAACACCTACTTGGATCATGACAGTACTCGACTGGATACCAATTCATTGCTGCCAATACCCAGAGGCTTCGACATATCCTCGAAGATGCTCGCCAGCTTCTTCTCAGTACTAAAATCCTCCGGCACCTCGATTTCAAACACCTCCAATAAGGCATTTCTTAACTCAGTAATATTGGCCAACATAATCACGCTCTTAGGGCCATCAACAGGCTGGAAACTCAATTGACGATTCAATAATGCATGGCGCCCCTCCGGAAATGCGCGGGCTGCAATCAAGTGCTCAACAAAACGGGATTGCGGGTGAGTACAGCAATACCAGTTAGCAATTTTATAATCGCCTGCGGTACGCGGCCTTAAATCAAAACTGTACATCGACTGCCAAGTACCCGCGACTCTTACTTGTAGCAGGTAATCTTCCTCTATTCGAGTAAGACGGTAGATTCCGTGAACTGTCTTTTGTGGGGCATTGATATCTAAACGCAGAGGTGCGGTGAGAGTATTACTGCCAAAGCCCGCATCCAGCAAATAGGCCACCTCGCCCACCTCCACAAGTAATATCATATGGGATTGAGCTGGTTCATGTCCTGCGGGGGTCTGCCACAAGACGCGAGCGGCGAGACCAGTAACAGAAAAGCCAATCTGCCGTAATACCGCACCCAGCAGGGCATTCTGTTCGAAGCAATACCCACCGCGTTTCTGTTGTACGAGTTTTTCTTCAATTGCCGCCAGATCAATGTTTACCGGACTTCCAAGAAAGGAGGTTAGATTTTCAAACGGCAAGGTTCGGACATGTTGAGCAAGTATGTCATTCAATGTTTGCAGGTTTTGGGATGGATTTTGATGATAGTCAATACGTTCGAAGTATTTTTTCAAGTCAACACTGTGTGCATCCGTAGTCATTTCGCTTTAATCCTTAGGGTCAATCAACAATAAAGCAAGCTTAATACCTAAACTTAAGTTGAGGTCAATACCAAGTGCTGAGCTCTAATACACCCACTTTTTTTATGAATAGATGTGATCCCATTGACAAATCAAAACTCGATTGATGACTGAGACATCTTCGCATGTGAATCAAACTACATAACGCCTATGTGAAAGAATTCCAGGGTCAATATCCAGCTAAAATTTTAGCAACGCGGGGCTTGATAGATTTAGTAAGCTAACTGCAATAGTAATGATGCAGGAGTAGGCTTTAGAAATACTGAGTACACTCACCTTTCGGGATTAGCCCGGGAAATACTTGGTACAAAATTATTCACTCAAGAATTTATCCCAATAGTGAGTCCGCCAAAGCATATCCTCTATTGTCTCTTCCGGTAATAGCTCCAGAGGAGTCAGTCCATCACGGATCTGCCAACCTCCACCGAGTGACAAATATACCTGTACTAAATTTGCTGCCACTGCACCTTGTGCTATCACCAGAATATCCTGTTGTTGAAGGTTGGATATCAGGGTAGTGATCACTGTATTGTATTCAACCTGCCCATCGACATACTGAGTCAAAGAGAGATTAACAGCTTCTTCCGAGGCCATAGCAGCAGTTTTGTAAAAAAATTGTTGCTCCTGGGACTTAAGATAAGCAACGATGGCATTTTCCACATCAACTTGAGCCTGCAAAACGACCTGTTGATAATCTGAAACCAGCTGCTGGAAGGTAGCATCCTGCAGGCGCACATTATTGCGCAGTCTTCCATAGTTTAAAATATCCCAATCGAACTCGAGAAATAAATCCCATGCGTCACTTCTACCATTTAACTGCCCCCCCCTAATATCAATCGCCCCTATTAACCCACCGATGGAAAAGTTTGGGTAAAGTTCTGCTCTTGCCACACCAATCAGCTCTCCCTGCGCAGCGAGCAAGCGTTCTGCCTGGCGAATATCCGGCCGCTGCCGCAGAAGATCTTGCGGCATTCCAATACTCGTAATTGCGGGTACCTGCGGTACTGTTGGGCGTACTGAGAGTATCTCATTAAGACTGCGCGGGGGCATTCCAAGTAAAATGGCCAGAGAATTTTTAAGTTGCTGAAAAGCAATTTCCAATCCAGGTACAGTAGCCTCGGTATTACTCAATAAAGTCTGAGCCTGCTCTGCATCCAAAGCACTAACTTCACCCGCACGGAATTTTACTTCTGCAATCCTCAATCCCTCCCTCTGAGTGCGAATATTTTCCCTGGCAACCTCTAGGCGACGCTTCACAGTACGAATATTTATATACGCCTGAGCCACTTGGGCGATAATCGAAACGAGAAGACCATCGTATTCAGCCAAACTCGCTTCAAAATCAGCTGCAGCAGAATTTACTAATCGCCTAAGCTGACCCCACATATCTAACTCCCAGGTTAGATTAAAATTAAGATAATATTCATTTTGTAAGTTACCAGTTATGCCTGACCGAACATATTTTGAACGATCAATTAAGCCGTCGAGTTGTTGTACCTGGGGGTATTGATTTCCAACGGCAATGGCTAGAACCTGCTGGGCCTGTAGAGCCCTCAGGGCTGCCGACCTCAACTCCAAATTATTTTCTATTGCCTGAGCCACCAAGTCATCGAGCACTGGATCCGAAAAAGCAATTTGCCACCACAAAGGGTTAATCGCTTCAAGGCTATCTAGACGTTTATCTTCCCCATAAATCCAAGAATCTTCAACGCTCACTGGTGGAGGCACGTAATCGGGGCCCAACATACAACCATGGATTACAAACATAGCAAGGGCACCAACAGCTACTGGCAGTCGCAAAATTCTTATGCCTAGGCGCTTAGGGACTCTTCGCCGTTTCATCTTGTTCAGTGCCCGCAGTACCACTCAAAACAAGTACTGAGCTGGTAAAACCAACACGTAAATCAACTGATTCAGGGGGATCAATTAAATAAACTCTTACCGGTATCCGCTGCGCCAGACGAATCCACTCGAATGTAGGCTCTACCCTCGGCAGTAAATCATTACCGGCGGTTGCATCCTGCTGTGCAATACCCCAACCAATGCTTTCAACAAAGCCATTTAATGGTCTATATGGATAGGCCATCAATGTCACTATGGCCCGATCCCCAGGTGATATACGGCGAATTAATGTTTCGCGAAAGTAACCCTCCACACGATAGGTGCTGACATCCACGATTGAAAGGGCCGGTTGGTTGGCCACAGCCTGATCGCCAAAACGGAAGTCAAGGTTCGTCACATAGCCGGAAACTGGCGCGGTAACACTAGTATATTCAAGGTTAAGCTCCGCTTGACGCACTAAAGCTTGAGCAGCGCGTACACCAGGGTTGTCAGCACCAAGT
Source organism: Microbulbifer echini (assembly GCF_041447225.1). Classification (NCBI taxonomy): domain Bacteria; kingdom Pseudomonadati; phylum Pseudomonadota; class Gammaproteobacteria; order Cellvibrionales; family Microbulbiferaceae; genus Microbulbifer; species Microbulbifer echini. The sequence continues at coordinate 133,092 of NZ_JBGMEL010000006.1, forward strand.
GCGCCAAGTTGTACCCGTACCCTGGCCAGTTCCGCTTGAGATTGCTCCAGAGAGGCCAAGGATTCAGCGAGTCTTGCCTCCGCACCTGCGCGATACTCCACAGAAGATTCGTATTCAGCCTGCGCGGCCTGCAAGGACCTCACCGAAGTAGCACGCTGCGGAAGTAATTCCTGTTGACGTTTATATTCTGCCCTGGATTTTATTATGTCTGCCTCTAGCGCATTTATATTGCTTTGAGCCTGATCTATTGCCGCCGCGGATTCGCGTATTCTGGCTTCATAGGCAAGGATGTTTTCTCTTTGTGCGTTATAAGTGTCAATCGCTTCCTCATATTGAGCCTTAGCCTCCGCAAGCGCAGCCTCATAGGTTCTAGGATCTATCTGGAATAAGAGGTCCCCAGCATTAACGAACTGGTTATCTCTAATTGGTAGCTTAACAACTTGACCGGAAACCCTTGGCGTAATCTGTATAATATCTGCCTGGACTGTTCCATCCCTAGTCCAGGGGTTATTGAGGTATTTCCAAAACTGCAAGATCAGTAACAACACAGCAACAAAAACAATACCTCCAGTGAGAATATATTTACTAAATTTCTTCACTTTTATATCCCCACAAATACTGCCCCGAAGAAAATTGAATAAATAATACTCAGCGAGATAATAACAACCGGAGGATTTGCAAAATATCTTGAGAGGCGGTAACGATCCAACAACCTTGCCGTAAGCAGTGCGGCAAGCACACCAAACAATCCAGAAACCAGAATTGGGGAAAGATAGAATCCACCGAATGATATGTCATGCGGTATTTTCTCCATCCAAATTCCTACGCCCATCAAAGACATCGATCCTCACAAAAACAGCTCCAATCCACAAGCTCTGACAAATGAAATAAATCCGACAAATAATTATCAATACAATGAACAACCCCTAAGAAATATAAAAAATTAGATACTCCCTCTTTAGACCGCTCATCACTCTCCCTTAATTCCATCAACTCACCAACTTCAATGTTGATCCTATCAAAAACCCTCCTATATCCCCGCCTCAAAGAATCAATATGAATCTCTCTCTTTCTTCCAGAAAGATAAAAAAACACCTTCGCAGCAAGGCATCGCCATATAAAGGCTTCTCGTAACATTTTTTTAGTGGCCACGAAGCGCATCTTACCCCTATCCACTCTATATAAAATTTTCACCTGATTAGCGATCAGCATCAACAAATCAACAAGGCTTCTCATTTGATCTTTTGACATCCCCCTAATACGCTCTTTATCAATACCCTCCATCCAATAGAGTATATTTTTACGCGAAACCATAATAATGTTGATGTGATACAGAACATACAAACGATAAAAAAAAGATTGCCTTCTAGACTCTGGGATATCACCCTGAACAACCAGCGAACCGGCACTATTGAGAAATCGATCTACATTTTTTTTGAAATTTCTTTCGGGATGTGAAGAAAATGGTATATTTCTGGATACGGCCAAAATACAAAAAATAATAGCCAACACAAAAATATAGTTCGTGTATACAACAAAACTGTAGACTTGATAGTCGTTGAAATTGAAAATGATTTGCGGAAAAATCAGCACCAACGTCCTTATCATTGACTGAGCACCAAAAGCCCTATTGGCCAGATAACAAACAATAAAGCTCCAAACAAATATCATTATCCCCAGGGAGTAAAACCCTTGCAGCTTGGGCATAAGAACAAAATACATCGGTGCAGATAACAAACAAACGATAATGGTATAAAAGCAAGTTTCAAACAATCTAATTTGCGGACTGAGGGCTGCAATTATTGCAATAACCGTAATTAGCAACACAACCAATAACCCACCGAGCATACCCGGAACAAATAGGTATGCCAGATATGAAATCCATAGACCAACAATTACACGAACAACATTAGCGAGCCTATCTGGGTCCGGCATAAGCAGGCCAAGCCAATATGCCCCATCTTCACTCGGAAATTTTAAATAAGAGTCCCCCATTACCTGAATATCATTCACAGAATCTATTAATGACCTCGACTCCACTTCAAGGTCATTTAACGATTGCTTAGTAACGGCCAAAGCTGCAGTTTGGGATGTAGACAATGCCTTTATTTTATCGATATCGCCTTGAATACACCTTTCCTTTGGCATATTAGCCAGAACACCTTCATCAACTGTCAGCTTTATCTCATTTAAACGGCACTGTATATCATCAATATAATCATTTACTCCGGAAAAAAAATCTGCAACTCCTAATTGGTTAGAAAGAGCTAGACTTTCTTCCAGCTTCAGGAGTGATTGTGTTAGAGCCGTTGCACGAGAACCGAAATGATTCCACTGCTTGCGACACTCCCAAATCTCATAGCTGTCAGAACAGGCATCATCAATGGCTGCTCTCAGACTCGCATCCGCTTTCAATAGTTCGACCCGTTTATCAGGATGAAGCATGACTTTTTCCTGACTTTTAATTCGGGTAAAACAACCAGCCGCAAATAGTCTCTGCCTGGCTAAAAGCACAATAGAGGCTTTGCGCAACACCTCTCGGCTGCAATTAGGCCATATCAGCACCGCTATGAGGCCGTAAACAACAATCCCCAGCAATGATTCTTGAACACGTAAAATACCCTCTTCGTAGGAAATGGACAAATCCCCGCCAGTGGCATCCCACAACAGTAAAATGACATAGCCACACGTCACCCAAAAATACTGATGCCGAGACCTCTGTAAGAGATAAACGCAGGTAGCAACCCAAATAGAGAGGGCAATCATAAACAGCCAACGATCCTGGGGGAATAATGCGACTATTAACCACCCACCTACTAGCGCAAAAAGAGTCCCAAGTATCCACAAAATGGCGCGGTTTAAGGATTGCCCTAAATTAGCCTGGCTACATACAATAACGGCAAACCCGCCCCAAAAAGGCTTCTCCCAATTGAGCCCCATCGCAATGGCATAAACAATCACCAGGGCCGCTGCGAGTTTGATCGACTCTTTCGCATTACGAGATAGATGCAAGACTCTCTCCGACTATATATTTGGATACCTCAGTAACGCCTATTTATTCTTTGGCGCAGCAAGACATATATGTCATAAATTTATGGTGAATTGCCAAAAGGGAGTATGGCATATAGGAGGGCAGGAAAATAAAACTGTGGCAAAGAGTATCGATTGCTTAATTATGCGTCATAACCAAAAAAATCATATGAAACTTTAATATCTACTGCTTTTAGAAAGCAGTAATTTGACAATCACAATATATTCGAAGCCACGGAGTGCCATCACATATAACAAAGAAAAGGTTCTAAACACTATAAGGAGACCTCTAGTTACGTAAACCAATTATCAAGCCGTGTATTGCGTCATCTTATTCAGCTATTCGAATGGCACATCCCAACCTGCAAAGTCGTTATAACTGCTAGCTCGTGTCGCGCATTCTTTCGAGGAAAGATACTGTACCCTCTCAAAAAATACACACAACATATTTAACTAAATATAATCTAATTATATATCCGACCACTTCCCAGCAATACCAGAGCAAACTTGTGCCACCCAGTAACTATTCACTAACGGGGCAGCTGAACAGTTTGTTTCAACAAGTGCATCCACGCCTAAGCAGCCACTTTTGCCTTTAAGGTTCGATAGCTTTTTCTGAATTACCCCACAGTTTCCCCCACATGGAGCTCTAGAACAATCGGCCACACTAACCTCTTTAACAGTTCCATATTTTCTTTCTGGCACCAGCCAGAGCTTATGTACCCCTATTGAATTCTATATGGCCGATTGCTCACTTTTTAATTTTGGGTCGTCAGAAACACACCCAGAATTTACAATCACAAATAAGACAACGATTATTTTTCTCATCATCACTCTTTATTAAATATAATCGCCGTAAACTGCTGTTGACAATCCCCCCTTTACGAAGCAAAAAGATCATGTGCCACGATGGTTCAGTCCATCATTAGCCGCTCTATTGCCAGTGAGATAAACCCCGTGCCTATAAGGTATTGATTTTTCTATGCCCATACAAAACATGAATTTTGCTTGAACTCTACAAACACAATACAGATTTCCCAGGCTGAGATATTGAAAGAACTTCCGAAGAATTGACATTTATCAACAAAAAAGACCCCTTTCGGGGCCTTTTTAATACTCAATCCGCTCAACAATCATGCATTCAAAGCCTTAAACTCGCGTCTACGGCGATGCAGTACCGGCTCGGTGTAGCCATTCGGCTGCGCGCAACCTTCAAACACCAGCTCACAGGCTGCCTGGAAGGCGACACTCTTATCGAAGTCAGGAGCCATATTGTTGTAATTCGCATCCCCAGCATTCTGGCGATCGACTACGGCGGCCATACGCTCCATGGTTTCACGCACCTGCTTCTCCGTAGCGATGCCATGCTTGAGCCAATTGGCAATATGTTGAGAGGAAATTCGCAAAGTTGCGCGGTCCTCCATTAGACCAACATCATTAATATCCGGGACCTTGGAGCAACCCACACCCTGCTCTACCCAGCGTACTACGTAGCCGAGGATTCCCTGGGCATTATTGTCGAGTTCCAGCTGGATTTCTTTGGCACTCCAATTTGTATCTTCAGCTACAGGGACCGTGAGAATATCTTCCAGCTTGGCGTGGTGGCGATGCTGAATTTCTTCCTGGCGGCGGTTCACATCTACCTTGTGGTAGTGCAGTGCGTGCAGGGTGGCTGCTGTGGGGGATGGAACCCAGGCCGTATTCGCGCCGGCCATAGGATGCGCGAGCTTGGCGTGCATCATGGCTGACATCTGATCAGGAATTGGCCACATGCCTTTGCCAATTTGCGCTCTACCCTTGAGACCGCTGTTAAGACCTACATCGACATTCCACTCTTCGTAGGCGTTGATCCAGGCGGACTGCTTCATATCGCCCTTGCGAATCATGGGCCCGGCAAGCATGGAGGTGTGGATTTCATCACCGGTGCGATCCAGGAATCCAGTGTTAATAAACACCACGCGTTCCTTCGCTTCAGCGATACAGGCCTTAAGGTTCACCGTAGTGCGGCGCTCCTCATCCATGATGCCCATCTTCACAGTATAGCGGGGCAGTCCGAGGACATCCTCGATACGGTTAAACAGAGTGTTGGCGAAAGCCACCTCATCCGGGCCGTGCATCTTCGGCTTAACGATATAGATACTGCCCTCACGGGAGTTCTTGATCGCATTATTGCCGCGTAGATCGTGCAGGGAAATCAGGCTGGTGATCATGCCGTCGAGAATGCCTTCAGGAATCTCCTGGCCACCCCCATACAAAACCGCATCGTTGGTCATCAGGTGGCCGACGTTGCGCACAAACATTAAGCTGCGGCCCGGTAGCGTAAGCTGATTGCCATTCGGGGTGATATATTCGCGATCGGCATTGAGCCTGCGCTCGAAAGCCTTACCACCTTTATTGATGGTTTCCTTTAGGTCACCCCGCATAAGACCGAGCCAGTTGCGGTAAACCACAACCTTATCCTCCGCGTCCACAGCGGCTACGGAATCCTCACAGTCCATGATGGTGGTCAGCGCAGACTCCATCAATACGTCTTTAATACCGGCGTCGTCGGTCTTACCAATGGGGCTCTCGCGATCCACCTGAATTTCAAAATGGAGGCCGTGCTGCTTGAGCAGAATGCTGGTGGGCTCTTCGCTATCACCGAGGTAGCCAGCAAATTGCTTGCCATCTTTTAGGGTGGCGATATCGCCATTGGCCTGAACGACTTCCAGCAAAGAGCCATTGATACGGTACTGAACGGCCTCTTTATGACTGCCACAAGTCAGCGGAGCAGACTGGTCGAGGAAGCTGCGCGCGTACTCAATGACCTTGGCGCCGCGCACCGGATTGTATTCACTGCCCTTTTCAGCACCACCCTCTTCACTGATCACATCAGTGCCATAAAGGGCGTCGTAGAGGCTTCCCCAACGGGCGTTAGCGGCATTGAGTGCATAGCGAGCATTCATCACCGGCACAACCAGCTGTGGGCCGGCTAGAGTGGCGATTTCTTCATCCACATTTTCCGTGGAGGCACCGAAATCAGCTGGCTCATCCACCAGGTAACCAATTTCACGCAAGAATGACTGATAACCTTCCAAGTCACGGAAACCTTTCGGGTTGTCGCTGTGCCAGCGATCCAGGGTTTCCTGGAGCTCATCGCGCTTCTGCAGTAGAGAGCGATTTACCGGAGCCAAGTCGCGAACGATCGCATCGAGTCCAGCCCAAAATTTCTCGGCATCAACCCCGGTTCCTGGAATCACCTCCTCGCAAACCAGGTTGTAAAGCTCTGGTGCGATTTGTAAATCACCGATTTGGACGCGTTCCGTCATACCCTGGGCCTCTCACTGATTGTTGGAATTACGGCATTCTAAACAGCCATTTCGGCATACCGCTAATTTATAGACACAATTTCCACTATTCATAGATCAAATTTTTATGAATGCGGATGGCGCATGAAACTTCATTCGAAGAACTAACCATTCATCGGCAAGACACATGCCCGCTTACCCGCTGGTCACTTACAGGGCTCGGCCAATATCCAGGATCAGGCGGCGCAACCAGCGGTGTGGCGCGCTCTGCTGTAAAAGCGGACTCCAAGCCATTTTCAGCTCCAGCGGTGGAATATCCAGTGGTGGGTCCCGGCGCACCACTCTGGGGTTATCACTGGCAAGCTGAGCCAGGCGGGTGGGTACTGTTACGATCAAGTCGCTCTGCTCCGCCAGCAGCATGGCCACTTGATAATGTCGGGTGAACACCGAAATATCCCGCTTTTCCCCCAACTGCCCGATGGCTTCATCCACCCAGCCAAGGCGCTGTACATCCTCCGGGTTAACCCCCACACCAACGCCCATTCCGGTCTTGCTCACCCAGATATGCTGGGCCTTTAAATAACTTTGCAGATTGTAGTCTTCGAGAATTGGGTTATCTGCCCGCATGATACAGGAGAAGCTGTCACGCCATACCGTCGCCTGGTGGAAGCTCTGCGGCATGCTGTCGAAGCGATTGATGACCATATCCACCTTGCCCTGCTCCACATCCACAAAACTCACATCGCTGGGGGTCATGATATCCAGACTAATGCCCGGTGCGTTATCCCGCAGCTGCTTGAGCAATGGTGGAATCAATGTGGATTCCGCATAGTCACTGGCCATAATTCGAAACGTTCGACGGGTATTAGCGGGATCGAAATCCCGGTTGGGCTGAATCACCCGATCGATGCTGGATAGCGCCTCGCGCACCATCGGCTGGAGTTCCAGTGCGCGCTCTGTGGGCATCATTCCCTCTCGGGTGCGTACCAGTAGGGGGTCGTCAAAAAGTTCACGCAAGCGTTTGAGGCCATTGCTCATAGCGGGTTGGGACAGCCCAAGGTAGTTAGCCGCGCGGGTGACATTGCGCTCACGTAATAGCACATCTAGGTACACCAGCAGGTTCAGGTCAGCTCTTTCCAGTTGCATACAACATTTGCCAAATCGATAGTGAAAATAAAATCAATAAATTAGGCAAATTATGCCACTCCTCCTAAGATACTCAACACCTAATCGCAGTCACCGTTTTAAGGAAACACTGTCATGTCCACTTACAATCAAGACATCGACGCGGTAGCTAAGCTCCGTGACAGCAAGAGCGGCTCTTGGGACGCCATTGATCCCGAATCCGTCGCCCGCATGCGCGCCCAGAACAAATTCAAGAACGGCCTGGATATTGCCAAGTACACGGCCAATATCATGCGTGCAGACATGGAGAACTACGACAAGGACACCTCCAAGTACACCCAGTCTCTGGGCTGCTGGCACGGTTTTATCGGCCAACAGAAGATGATTTCTATTAAGAAGCACTTCGAAGGCAATACCGATCGCCGCTACCTGTACCTGTCCGGCTGGATGGTCGCCGCTCTGCGCAGCGAATTTGGCCCTCTGCCCGACCAGTCCATGCACGAGAAGACCTCTGTTGCACACCTGATCAACGAGCTGTACACCTTCCTGCGCCAGGCCGATGCCCGCGAGCTGAACGACCTGTTCCGCGAGCTGGACGCCGCCCGCGACGCCGGTGACAAAGCTGCCGAGAAAGCGGCTCAAGACAAGATCGACAACCACAAGACCCACGTTGTACCCATCATCGCCGATATCGATGCCGGTTTCGGTAACGCGGAAGCCACTTACCTGATGGCCAAGCAGATGATCGAAGCGGGGGCTTGCTGTATCCAGATCGAAAACCAGGTTTCCGATGAGAAGCAGTGTGGCCACCAGGACGGTAAAGTAACCGTTCCCCACGAAGACTTCCTCGCCAAGATCCGCGCGGTACGTTACGCGTTCCTGGAGCTGGGTGTAGATAACGGCGTGATCGTTGCCCGTACCGACTCCCTGGGTGCCGGCCTGACCAAGCAAATCGCCGTGACCAAAGAGCCGGGCGACCTGGGCGACCAGTACAACGCCTTCCTGGATTGCGAAGAAATCGCACCTTCCGACCTGGCCAATGGCGACGTTGTCATCAACCGCGAAGGTAAGCTGCTGCGTCCTAAGCGTCTGCCTTCCAACCTGTTCCAATTCCGCAAAGGTACCGGTGAAGCGCGCTGCATCCTGGACAGCATCACCTCCCTGCAAAACGGTGCTGATCTTATTTGGATCGAAACCGAGAAGCCTCACGTTCGCCAAATCGGCGGCATGATGGACGAGATCCGCAAAGTCGTTCCCGATGCGAAGCTGGTTTACAACAACAGCCCGTCCTTTAACTGGACCCTGAACTTCCGCCAGCAGGTATTCGATGCCTGGGCTGAACAAGGCAAAGATATCTCCGCCTACGACCGCGCCAACCTGATGAGCGCTGAGTACGATGACTCTGAGCTGTCTGCCGCGGCTGACGAGAAGATCCGCACCTTCCAAGCAGATGCTGCCCGTGAAGCGGGTATCTTCCACCACCTGATCACCCTGCCCACTTACCACACTGCGGCCCTGTCCACCGACAACCTGGCCAAAGAGTACTTCGGTGAGCAAGGCATGCTGGGCTACGTGAAAGGTGTACAGCGCAAGGAAATCCGTCAGGGTATCGCTTGCGTTAAACACCAGAACATGGCCGGTTCCGATATCGGTGACGACCACAAAGAATACTTTGCCGGTGAAGCTGCCCTGAAAGCTTCTGGTAAAGACAACACCATGAACCAGTTCGGCTAAGTACGCTCTTATACCTTTTAGGTAGATTCAAGGCGGCGTGAGCCGCCTTTTTCTTCAGGAACTCCCCCCCTTGGCCAAATCGGCCAGCGGTTTATGGTTCCGCCGAAGAAGAACAGTTATTGCAAACTGCGCTTTAATCTCTGCACTTTGAATCCGGGCCGCAATCGCGGCCCTTTTTTGTTTCTCCGCAAAGCCCCTTTCTGAAGATTTTTACGACAAATTGTCTAGCCTTAGGTTATATCTGCTGGAGTGTGCATAGCCTATGCCCGGCCCAAGCCTTGTATTGATCCTCAACTGCGGCAGCTCCTCGCTGAAGTTCTCCGCCATTGACCCCGCGGATGGCGCAGAATCCTTATATGGCCAGGCCGAAGCCCTGGGCACCTCTGCCGCAAGACTGAAATGGCGTCAGCACAATGAGGAGGGAGACGAGCAGCTCTCCCCCACCGATGACTGCGAAAGCATTATCGAGGCCTTGGTGGGGCGCTTTGCTGAATCCTGGTCTCACCTTCGAGAACGCCTTATGGCCATAGGTCACAGAGTGGTCCACGGCGGTGAGCACTTTGCCGACTCCGCCCTGATCGATACAAAGGTCCTATCGGCTATTCGCAACTGCTGTGAACTGGCGCCGCTACACAATCCCGCTGCCCTGCAAGGAATACAGGCCTCGTTAACAGCCTTCCCGCAACTGCCACAAGTGGCGGTATTCGATACCGCCTTTCACCAAAGCATGCCGGACTACGCCTATTTATACGCCCTGCCCTACAGCCTCTACCGGGACCACCATATCCGCCGCTACGGCATGCACGGCAGTAGTCATCGCTCTATTGCCGAACGCGGCGCTCAATTGCTGAAGACGCCCATCGATAAGGTCAACATCATTTCCGGGCACCTTGGCAATGGCGCCTCCATATGCGCCATTAAAGGCGGGCAAAGCCTGGATACCAGCATGGGGCTGACCCCACTAGAGGGGCTGGTGATGGGCAGCCGTTGCGGGGACTTGGACCCCGGCCTGCTACTGCACCTGGGCGAGGCGTTAGACTACTCCTTAGCGGAACTCGAGCTTCTCCTAAACCGCAAAAGTGGGCTTCTGGGGATTTCTGAGCTGAGTAATGATTGTCGCGAACTGGAAGAAGCCATGGCTAAGGGGCATGCTGGAGCACGCTTGGCGTTGAATATATTCTGCTACCGACTGGCCAAATATATCGCCGCCTATACGGTACCGCTCAAAAGGCTCGATGCCCTGGTATTCACCGGTGGCATCGGCGAGAACTCCAGCTGGGTGCGGCGCAAAACCATAGACTGGCTCTCTCCACTGGGCTATCAGCTGGATGCCGAGCGCAACGAAAAAATCCGCTTTGGGGCGGAGGGAAGAATTTCCAGAATCGGAACACCGGATATTTTTGTCATTCCCACTCGGGAAGATTGGGTAATCGCCCGCGACACCGCCCGCCTCGCGGCCAAGGCGCAATAAGAATGTCGCACAGCGCACGCAGTCTCATGCTGGTTCCTCTTGATATCAGTGTCGGAATCACCTCGGTAAGCCTGGGCCTGATAAGGGCACTTGAGCGTAACAGAGCGGAAATTCAGTTTTTCAAACCCGTGAGTGAGCCCCCTTCCCGCGATGGCACAATCGAGAGAACCACAGAGATATTGCGACAAACGACCAGCTTAAAAATTCCCCGCTCTTTCAGTGCACAGCAAGCGGAAAGCATGATTGCAGCGGGAGAGACCACAGAATTGCTGGAGAAGATATTGCGCCTCTACCGCAGCAGCTTTCAGGCAGCGGAAGTGATTGTGGTGGAGGGCCTCTTACCCAGTGGGCTAAACCAGTTCTCCGACCAACTGAACTGCCAGGTGGCCAAGACCTTGGATGCGGAAGTGATTTTGGTGGCCAGCCCCCATGCAGGGGATATTCACCAGCTAAAAGAGCGCCTGCAATTTGCGATGCGCTTATTTGGCCGGGGCCCATCCAACCCGGTAGTGGGCTGCATTCTCAATAAACTGGACGCACCCACTCGCGTATCTGACCCACCGGGTGCGCATTTTATCTCTGTGGGCGCCCAGCAGGAGCCCCCCGCTGCCGCCATCGACCGCAAGGCGCTGTACCGCCAGATACCCTTGCGGATTGTTGGTGCTATACCCTGGAACGCAAAGCTTCTAGCCCCTCGCGCCCTGGATCTCGTTCGGCACTTCGATGCGCAGATGATCAATCGCGGAGAGCTCGAAAGCCGCCGCTTGCACAGTGTGACTTTCTGCTCGCGATCACTCGCCAATATGCTCCACCGTTTCACATCGGGAGCCATGTTGGTCTCATCGGCCGATAGACCCGATGTGGTAACAGGAGCCTGCCTGGCAGCAATGAACGGAGTGAAAATTGGTTGCCTGCTCCTGACTGGGGGTTTTCGACTCGATCCCGGTGTACACAAGCTTTGTACCCCAGCCATGGAGACCGGCCTGCCAGTCCTACTGGTCGAGTCCAATACCTGGCGTACCGTCATGGACCTGCAAAGCTTTAACCTGCGCACGCCCGCTGATGACCGCGAGCGGATAAACAGGGTGCAAGACTTCTTCGCCAGCCACCTGGATAACGATTGGGTGAAATCCCTCACCCAAATTTCTCAGCGCCCGCGCCGTATAGCGCCCCCAGCTTTTCGCTACCACCTAACGGAACTGGCCCGACGCGCCCCAAAACGGATTGTTCTGCCGGAGGGGGAAGAGCCCCGCACCATCAGAGCTGCTCTGGCCTGTACAGATCGCGATATTGCAAAGCCCGTATTGTTGGGGAGGCCCGAAACCATTGGAAGAGTGGCTGAGCAACAGGGCCTGAAACTCAATAACAACGTTGAGATCATCAACCCAGAGGATGTGCGTGAGAACTATATAGAGCCGATGGTGACTCTGCGTAAAAGTAAAGGGCTCACCCAAGTGGTTGCCAAAGAGCAGCTCCGGGACAATGTGGTGCTGGGCACCATGATGCTGGCACTGGACGAGGTAGATGGATTGGTATCGGGCGCTATTCACACCACAGCCAATACCATCCGCCCCGCCCTGCAATTAATCAAGGCGGCACCGGGTGAGGAATTGGTATCGTCGATTTTCTTTATGCTTCTGCCCGATCAAGTATTGGTTTACGGGGACTGCGCCATTAATCCAGATCCCAATGCGCGCCAGCTGGCCTCGATCGCGATACAGTCGGCGGACTCCGCTGCGGCGTTTGGTATCGAACCACGCGTGGCGATGATCAGTTACTCCACCGGCACGTCGGGAACAGGCTCCGACGTAGATAAAGTCCGTGAAGCCACCCAAATTGCTAGACAAAGAAGACCGGAATTGATAATTGATGGACCGCTGCAATACGATGCGGCACTGATAGAAAATGTGGCCGAACAAAAAGCGCCGGACAGCCCTGTAGCCGGGCATGCGACTGTGTTTATTTTCCCCGATCTGAATACCGGCAATACCACTTATAAAGCGGTGCAGCGCAGTGCAGATTTAGTCAGTATTGGTCCCATGCTGCAGGGGCTACGAAAACCGGTGAATGACCTTTCTCGTGGTGCTTTAGTCGACGATATTGTTTACACCATTGCGCTCACTGCCATTCAGGCCCAGCTGCGACAACAGGATCAGAAAAACAAATAACCGCTTACTCCCAACTGAGGGGGCGACGGGGATCGATATACTGATACAACGCGGCGGCAATCATATAGGCCTCCAGACGATGCTCATAAGTGGCAGGATGATCACAACCCATTCGTTCCAGGCAGCGCTGTAGGTACGTCAATTTATCAGATTTGTCGCGCCAGACCTTGCGCCCTTTGATCACCGCTACCAGCATTCGCCACCAGCTGCGATCTGCCGCCCGCAGCTGCTGTAACGCAACGGCAAGCAGCCCCTCGTCATCGGTAAAATCGGTCCCCAGAGGATAGTAAGGCAACATCGCTAGAGATTTCTCATCAGAGAAAGTTTCGGCAATATGTTCCGGCGTATTTTGATTAAACTCAGCGGGAATATTAAAGTCTTTTTCGATCTTGCCCGCATGTTTTGCCTGCTCCAGCAATACCGCCTGGAATTGCGCATCGCAAATACTCAGCATCGAGACCATTACATCCCGGTCTGTTTTACCGCGCAGATCCACCGCTCCGTATTCGGTAACCACAATATCGCGCAGGTGCCTGGGTATGGTTGTGTGGGGGTATTCCCACACAATATTACTCTCACAGGTTCCATCGCGAACGCGAGTACTGGGCAGCGCAATAATCGAACGAGCACCGGACAGGGCGAAAGCTTGGGCCACAAAATTGTACTGCCCGCCGACACCACTCACTACTTGATTGTCCACCAATCCATCGGAAACGGCCGCCCCGCCGAGGGTGACCATCATGGCAGAGTTGACAAAACGCGCATGTTTTCTCTGGGCCTGTTTCAGCGCCAACTGATCGTATAGGTCATTGGTGAACCCGATTGACGTCATATCGATACCGGCCCGCTCTGCTGGAGCCAGGTCACGCAATTCCCGGTACATCACTTCAGGGCCGAGGTAAAAACCGCCATGAAGCCAAATGCCACCCTTCAGCTTCTGATTCAGGCAGCCACCGATGAGGCGCCGGCGGCCGTGCTCACTGTGGAGGTCGCACTCCTCCTCCTCGCCATCCGGTGTCAGTAACTTGTGGCCGCGCCAACTATAGCTCTCATCGACAATGCCAAAGCGCTGCAAGAACTTCGTATCCTCCGGGGTGAGCGGGCAGTGGATACGGCCACATTTTTTAAGCGCAAGCAGGGTTTCCTCATTGACGGTGTGGGTAATAGCATCAGAATCGAGCAGCTCCTGTAATGCCCTATCCCCAAAAACTTCACGGATCAGAATTCCCGCCCTGCGCAAATGCAAAAAGCCATGGGGAACCATTTCACTGGCTCCATAAAGCCCCTGTTGAAACGGTACTTTTTGCAGGGGTAGGTTTTCCCGGTAAGCGGCAAGGCGTACTCCGCTGAGCGATTCAAGTAGTCGCGTGTAGAGCGCATTCTCTGTCTGTCGCAAGCGCAGCGCATGGCAAACTGCATCGCCCAGCGCCCCGATGCCCACTTGCAAAGTACCACCATCGGCGATCAGGCTGGCGACATGGAAAGCGATCGCGTATTCGGTAAAGCTCACCGGCATCGCGGGCGCCGCAAAAAGGGGGGTATCGAAGGCTTTCCCTTCGAGCAAAAAATCGAACTCCGCTTCGGCAAGTTCACTACTACCGACCATGTAAGGCAACTGGGGATTGACCTCACCCAGTAAAAGCAGAGGCGGCTCTTTGCGCTCTTCCGCCATTTTTAAAAGTGGCAAAGTCAGATCTGGGTTACAGCTCAAACTGTATTTACCCCCTTCCGGCGAAGGTGACACCATCTGCGCAATAACATTAACCCCCCCGCGCAAAAGATCCGCGGGTACCTGAGTATAATTTGCACTGATATAGTGTTGCTGCGCGTAGCGGTTGCCCAGCAGTGCGCCGGGTTCCATAAAAAATTCGATCACCTCAATATTTTTCGGAAGCTGCCCCTTGCTACGCGCCTGCACATAACCCAGATCCTGGTAGTGGCTGTAGAGACGATCCAGTAACGGTTGCACGAAACGACGCATGATGTCGCTGCTACCCCTGGGGCGCTCAAGGGTCAGTGCAGTGAATATAGTGAGGGAAATCGAGGGGTCGGTGGCTGCGCGTGCATAGAGGGCGTTAACGAAGTGGTTGGCCTTGCCCAGCCCCAGGGGCAATCCCAGTACAATTTTTTTGCCGACTTGTTGCAAAAGTGTATCGATGCACTTATCGACACTGGTAAAGCGCTGCGGGACTTTGCTGAGGGGTGCTCCCATTGATATCTGGCTTCCCAGGCAAGGCTATTCGATTTTTCCCGCCTCCTCTCCTAAGTGATCAAAATGATCCACCTGAATAGCCTTGTCCACCGCATCTGCGGCCTCTCGCAATGCACCCGCTTCCTCATCGCTGATCAGGTTACGCTGTAACCCCTCCTCCACAGACTCGCGGCTAAGAGTGCGTATACCACCTTTCTTCAGTTTTTGCCGCGCGCGCTCAGAGGCGCACACCTTGTTGAAAGCCTGCTCAACAATATCAATTCCATCGCCGGGGTTACCGAGGAAGACACCACGAGTGAGGCGGTCCCGGGTTTTGGACGGGTTCAACAACAGTTCGGCACAGGCCCGTGCCTGACGGTCCGATGCGGTATGGATACTATGCCCCCAAGGCATGGTCAGGAAGTGCATCAACTGACCAAAAAATGGGCGCGGGAAATTGTGAAAAACCTCCAGGAGTTCAACTTCAATTTTGTACAGGCCATCGCGCATAGCGAACTCCAACAGCGGCAAATCATCCTTGGGGTTACCATCGTCATAGAAACGCTTGAGCGTGCAACTGAGCAAGTACAACTGACTAAGCACATCGCCAAGGCGGGAAGAAATCAGTTCTTTTCTTTTTAATTCCCCCCCCAGTGTCATCAGGGAGAATTCTGTCACTAGCGTAAGCACAGCGGAATAGCGATTAATTTGGCGGAAATACTTGGCTGCGCCGCCCACATTGCGAGGACTACTGGCAAAGAGCCCCACTGTCCACCCGTGGAATACGCCCCGAAACAAGGTCTTGATCTGGAACCACATATGCTTCGGGAGAAGGTTATCCAGTTGCTCCAGGCCCTCCTCTTCATCGGGATTTTCTGCCGCGAGCATTTCATCGAGTAGATACGGGTGACAGCGTATTGCCCCCTGACCAAAGATCATCAAGCTGCGAGTCAAGAGGTTGGCCCCCTCCACCGTAATCGCCACGGGCACCGCGCGATAGGCATTGCCCAGGTAATTCATCGGGCCGTCCATTATCGCCTTGCCCGCATGAATATCCATAGCATCATCGATCGCCTGGCGCAGTCCACCCGTAGCACTGGCTTTCATGATTGCGGTAATCACTGCCGGCTTGAGCCCATCATCCAGCGCCCTGGTGGTAGTTTTGTGAGCGCTATCGAGCACAAAGGCGATAGCGGCAATCTCTGCCAAACGCCGCTGAACCCCTTCGAAACGCCCCACGGGCATATTAAATTGCTCGCGAATACGCGCATAAGCACCAGTGGCCCTGGCCGCCATTTTCGCGCCGCCAGTGGAGAGTGAAGGTAGGGAAATACCCCGCCCCGCCGCCAGGGCGCTCATCAGCATTTCCCACCCCTTCCCGACATTGTCCTGGCCGCCGATAATCCACTCCATGGGAATAAAGACGTCCTTGCCCCAGTTGGGACCATTCTGGAACGACTGCATGGCGGGAAGGTGGCGCTGGCCGATAGTAACGCCCTCGGTATCAGTAGGTACCAAAGCCACTGTGATCCCCAGTTCCTCTTTATCACCGAGGATATGCTCTGGATCGTAGAGCTTGAAAGCGAGCCCCAATATAGTAGCCACTGGCCCCAGGGTGATGTAGCGCTTATGCCAATTAACACGCATACCCAGGACCTTCTCCCCTTTGTGCTCTCCATAGCAGACCTCACCGCGATCAATCATGGATGCGGCATCGGAGCCCGCCTGGGGGCTGGTGAGGGCAAAACAGGGAATATCAGTGCCATCGGCGAGCCTAGGCAAATAAAAATCCTTCTGCTCCTGGGTCCCGTGGGCTAGTAACAACTCCCCCGGTCCCAGCGAGTTGGGCACCATGACCGTCACCCCCACAGTGTTACTGCGTGTAGAAATTTTGGTGACAATTTCAGCATGCGCAGTAGGGGAAAAGCCGAGGCCGCCGTATTTTTTGGGGATAATGATGCCAAAGAAGCGGTTCTTGCGCAGAAAGGCCCAAACATGCTCAGGGATATCGTGATCGACAAAACTGATCTGCCAGTCGTTCACCATCTTACAGAGTTCTTCAGCGGGGCCATCCACGAAGGCCTGCTCCTCCTCATTCAGTTCCGGCGGGCCCATATCCAGCAGTTGCTTCCAGTCTGGCTTGCCCGAAAGTAGCTGGGCATCCCACCAAACTTCACCGGCCTCCATGGCCTCACGCTCAGTTTGAGAAATTGGCGGCAAAACCCTCTTAATAATGTTCAGAAGAGGTTTGGTAAAGAACTTCTTACGCAACTCGCTCATTTTTACCTTCTGTAGCTGCAGTATCGGCGAAATACCCTGCCATTTCCCACAGGCCATTGAGAGTTATCAAAACACAATGATAGGCAACGAATGGAATAAAAGAGCCGGCGCCCAGGAGATCCTATCGTTTAAACACCGATAAGATGTAATAGGCGCCACTTGTCGTCATATCCCTAAGAAAAACTACCTATATTTAAAAAAATGGAATGGACGCCGCCAGTGAAGATCAGGATCTATTGATGTAAAGCATTGAATTAGGATGCTCATATGAAGCTGACTCTAATGAATTCGGTTGTCGTTGTCGGCCTGCTATCACCCACCCTACTCTTCGCCAACCTGGCGGGAGAAGGCCCCCGCTTAGCCCCGGAAGACAGAATTACTCAAGGGCAGATAGTCGAGGGCGAGCTGACCCTGGATGAAATTCGCAAAGCTGGACTGCTTATCTTTAGCACCCCATTTAATCGCCAGGATGGTTATGGGGATGGCGAGCACGACAGCTCCGAGCCAGATAATAACTCGGCCGAGTCCGGCAACAGGCCAACCTTACAGGGCAATGGCACCTACCTGAGGGTAAATGGACTCGATTCTCAAAACTGCCTCGAGTGCCATAGCATCGTCAGCAACCGCACAGTGCCAGCCACCCTCGGTATTGGCGGCGGTGGTGGCTTTAGCACCAGTGCAATGCTTCGTCCGGTAAATATCGATGTGATTGACGAAGACTTCGATGGGACTGCCGAATATAACGGTCGCCTGATCAACCCCCTCTTTTTATTTGGTTCTGGGGGCATCGAATTAGTGGCTAGGGAAATGACCGAAGATCTTCAGCATCTCAAGCAGTATGCCCTGGACAACCCCGGAGTGATTGTCAACCTGGATACAAAATCCGTTAATTTTGGCACTATCGCTGCTGATGAGCATGGCAACCTGGACACCAGCAATGTTCAAGGTGTCGATGAAGACTTAGTCGTGCGACCTTTTGGCAGGAAAGGGGATAATGCCTCAGCCCGTGAGTTTGGTTTAAACGCCCTGGTCTTCCATATGGGGATGCAGGCGACGGAGAAGTTTGGTGGCGCGGATGCCGATTTTGATAAAGATGGCGTCACCAATGAAATCTCTGTCGGCGATCTCTCTGCACTCAGTATCTTTGTTGCGACTCTGGATCGCCCATTCCAAATAGAGTCCTCAAAAAACACTAACGGTTTCAGGTTATTCAATGAGATAGGCTGCGCCGACTGTCATCGTCCCGTTATGACGACGGAACGCAGAAAGTTACCTTTTAAACTAACCGGCTCCCCACACACTCCCTTCGAAGATACCTTCTATGAGGTGGACCTGAGCAAACCACCCACGATCTTCAAGTCCATTTTTGGGGCTGGAATTGAAGTCCAGATGTTCTCAGATCTCAAGCGACATGATATGGGTATAGCGCTGGCTGAAACAGCCTTCTTCCAGGATGAAGTGCAAAACAGGGAATTTATCACCGCGCGCTTATGGGGGGTTGCGGATACGGCGCCCTATATGCACGATGGCCGGGCACTCACCCTGGTTGAAGCTATTCTGCTGCACGATAATCCCGGTAGCGAAGCCGGTTATGCGGCCCAAAATTTCAACAACCTCAGTGACGATGACAAAAACAAAATTCTGTATTTTCTGATGTCTCTGAGAATGCCCAGAGATCCAGTCTCTGATTTAATCAATCGCTAGGAAGTGCCGCGAGGAAAATGCCTGTGGAGTCGCAAATTACCTGCGGGCATTTTCACTCGGTAAGTTCTTATTAAAAATTTATTTCACACTAAAGATTGTTGAGCAACAATGATACCGTTGTTGTCCCCATACAGATAATCGCCCGGGCGGAATGTCACCCCACCGAAAGTCACTGCCAGATCCCGTTCGCCGATCCCCTTTTTTTCAGTTTTCATGGGGTGTGTACCCAGGGCCTGGACTCCCAGATTCAAAGCTGAGATCTGGTCAACATCGCGGATACAGCCATACATCAAAATCCCCTCCCAACCATTGGCTACCGCTTTTTCGGCGAGCATATCTCCCAGGCATGCACGGCGCATAGAGCCCCCTGCATCGACTACCAAAACCTTGCCCTGCCCCGGCTCCGCCACTAGCTCACGGACCAGGGAATTATCCTCGAAGCATTTGATAGTTACGATTTGCCCGCCAAAACGCTCACGGCCACCATAATTAATAAACATAGGTTCGACTACTTGTACCGCATCGCCGTGGGCATCACACAAATCAGGTGTTGAAATTGACATAATCTCTCTCGCAAGCTTCCTTAAAAAAATTATGATAGCGGTACTGTTACTCTGGTGGCAGGCGGACAAAAAAATACCGGGTATCACCCCTATTGATAATACCCGGCTAAGGCTTCGCTGCTACAAAACTGTTTAGTGTGTGACGCGAACCGGAGTGCCTACACGCACATGTCGGTAAAACTTACTCGCCATATGCGGCGGCATGCGTACACAACCATGGGAGGCGGGATATCCGGGTACATGGCCCGAAGCGTGTAAGCCAATACCACCGTTGAAACGGATGTAATTATTCATTTTTGCACCGCGATATACCGTACCGGAAGGACGGCGATGCTTGCGGGTGTTTACATTGGACCTAACCACACGGCCCGTGCGTCTATCCACATAGCTACCGTAAATCGAAGAGCGATGATTTGGGTGTTTGGAGAGCACACGGAAATGCCCAGGCCGTGTGCTATAGCCTCGCTTGCCTGAGGATATTCGTGATACCCCGACCAACTTACCCCCCTTGTAGAGGTAGGCGCGCTGCTCACTCAAATCAATTCTGATCGATGGGCTCCCTCCGCGGGCTGCGGCTCGGTCATCAAACCAATTACCGCCTCGTGGCTTGGCCATTGCAGGGGGTACTGCGAGAAATGCCAGAAGGCACAACATCAGAAATATATGAAAAATCGGGACTTGTAACTGTCTGCTCGTATGCATAGCTCACCTCAACAATTTTTTCTGCTCTGCCAAAGTGGGCGGTAAGGAAAACAGCCGAACCGATACCACTTGAACTTCAACACCGAGGGAAATATCCCCAACAGGTGAATCAGCACCAAAGCAAATTGCGCGGAGTATTTTTGTTAATGCGCTGCCTCAGGACTCTTTGGATTCTATTGAGGCAGGCGTAAAAACTTAGAATGATTTCTTCTCTCGATGGGGAGCCATAGAGGTTTGAACTTTTTAGGTAGGGTGTGATGCACAAATATCACACACAAAAATGCAGGATAAATTTCGGGGTAATTGGGGAATGCCGCAACAGGGGTCTAAATTTCCAGCAAAGACGCATTGGCCCATGCAAAAAAAATTCTAGGAGGCCAGAGCAACCATGAGATAGGAAAGCGGCCCACTGGGGCCGCCTTTAGAGGAAAATTAGGCTTCTTCGTTCGCCAGGAATAGCCAGGTATCTACGGCCGTATCGGGATTCAGGGAAACACTATCGATCCCCTCGTCCATCAACCAGCGAGCAAAGTCTTTGTGGTCAGAGGGGCCCTGACCACAGATACCCACGTACTTACCCGCTTTCTTACAAGCCTGAATAGCGCGGGACAACAGTGCTTTCACAGCCGGATTGCGCTCGTCAAACAGGTCGGCCACCAGACCGGAATCCCGATCCAGGCCCAGAGTGAGCTGAGTCAGGTCATTGGAACCGATAGAAAAACCGTCAAAGTGCTGTAGGAATTCCTCAGCCAGAAGTGCGTTGGAGGGCAGCTCACACATCATGATGACCTTCAGGCCACCCTCTCCACGGCGAAGGCCGTTTTCGGCGAGCAGACCGACAACCTCTTCGGCCTCTTCCGGCGTGCGCACGAAGGGCACCATGATTTCCACATTGGTCAAGCCCATCTCATCACGCACTTTCTTCAGCGCGCGACATTCCAGAGCAAAGCACTGACGAAAATCTTCGGAGCGGTAACGAGCCGCACCGCGGAAACCGAGCATCGGGTTCTCTTCGCTGGGCTCGTACAACTGTCCGCCCACCAGGTGTGCGTACTCGTTGGACTTAAAGTCCGATAGACGCACGATCACGCGATTGGGGGCAAACGCTGCCGCGAGGGTAGCGATACCTTCCACCAGTTTCTCAACAATGAAGTCTTCCGGTGATGCGTAGCCACCGATGCGCTCGCGTATATTCTGCTGCAGGTCTTCCGGTAGCTTATCCAGATCCAGCAGGGCTTTGGGGTGGATGCCGATCATGCGGTTCAGAATAAACTCCAAACGCGCGAGGCCAACCCCCTGATTGGGCAGGTGGCTGAAGGCAAAAGCGCGATCCGGATTGCCCACATTGAGCATGATCTTGAAGGGCAGATCTGGCATTTCGGCGACTTCGGTCTCCTCACGCTGGAAATCCAGTTCTCCAGACATTACGAAACCGGTATCACCCTCAGCGCAGGACACCGTTACCGGAGTGCCGTTTTCCAGAAGTTCGGTGGCGTTTCCGCAACCAACCACTGCGGGAATTCCCAATTCACGGGCAATAATTGCCGCGTGACAGGTACGGCCGCCGCGATTGGTGACAATTGCGCTGGCCTTCTTTAGAACGGGCTCCCAGTCGGGGTCAGTCATATCGGTTACCAGGACTTCACCATCCTGCATCGCCGCCATATCTTCTACGGACTTCAACTTGCGCACACGGCCGGCACCGATACGCTGGCCGATTGCACGCCCCTCGCACAGCACCTCGCTGCGCTCTTGTAGGCTATAGCGTTCAATACTGGTACCCTGATCGCGAGAACGCACGGTTTCCGGACGCGCCTGTACGATAAACAGCTTGCCGGTGTCACCGTCTTTGGCCCACTCGATATCCATCGGGCGGCCGTAGTGCTCTTCGATCTTGCGCGCCTGCACAGCCAGACTGGTCAGCTCTTCATCATTGAGGGCAAAACGCTGACGGTCTTCTTCTGCAACTTCGACAGTTTTTACGGAGCGCCCGCACTCACCACTCTGGTCGTACACCATCTTGATGGCCTTGCTGCCGCGATTACGACGCAGAATAGCCGGACGGCCCGCATCCAGGGCGGGTTTGTAAAGGTAGAACTCATCGGGGTTCACCGCACCCTGAACGACCGTCTCTCCCAGACCAAAGGCCGCAGTGATAAAAATAACATCGCGGAACCCACTCTCGGTATCGAGGGTAAACATCACACCAGCGGCGCCGGTTTCACTACGCACCATGTGCTGGATGCCCGCAGACAGGGCCACGCCCACATCCGCATAACCGGTATGCACTCGGTAAGCGATAGCGCGGTCGTTGTAGAGGGAAGCAAACACTTCTTTCACAGCCTGTAGAACCGCATCGATTCCACGGATATTCAGGAAAGTTTCCTGCTGGCCGGCAAAAGAGGCATCGGGCAGGTCTTCCGCGGTTGCAGAGGAGCGCACCGCAACAGCGGTAGCACCGCCCCCCAGGGCCTCGTAACCTTCGCGGATTTCTTTTTCCAGCTGTGCGGGAAAGGGGGTCTGCAAGATCCAGTTACGGATCTCGTCACCAGCCTTCGCAAGCTCTGTAACATCGCCAACATCCAGCCCTTTCAGACGCTCGGCAATGCGCTGCTCCAACTGTTCGTGGACGAGGAATGCCCGGAAGGCATCCGCTGTGGTTGCAAAGCCGCCCGGTACACTCACACCAGCACCGGCCAGAGATGAGATCATCTCGCCGAGCGATGCGTTTTTACCGCCGACCTTATCGACATCGTCCATTCCCAGTTTTGCAAAGTCGATGGTGAAATTCGTCAAGTGAAGCCCCTCTGAAATCAGGTTTTGTTGGGCGCTGATTATAAGGATGAGTCTTGTAAAAAATAGCCCAGAAAAAATGGCCAATATGTTGTAAATTTTCTACAAAAAATGACAACCGCACGAAGGTAAGACCTTTTGGCCCGCCGCCCCTATACTAGCGGCCTCTCAGCAGCACCCGCCAACAGACAGAGAAAAAGCATGGCAAAAGATAAACGCACCGCCTTTTTTATTTCCGATGGAACCGGTCTCACCGTGGAGGCCATTGGCCACAGTCTGTTGGCGCAGTTTCAGGACCAGCATGTCGAGCAGGTGACCCTGCCCTATATCGACTCCAGCGAAAAAGTCCAGCAGGCACTCCAGCGTATAGAGCGGACCGCGCAGGAATCGGGCCTTCAGCCCATTATTATTACCAGTATCGTTTCCGACCGGATTCGTGATCAGCTGCACCAAAGCTCTGCCCTGATGCTGGATGTATTTGAGAACTACCTGACACCCCTGGCCAATTTATTTGGGTGTGATCCCACCCAAACCGTCAACGCCTCCCACGGTATCGCCGACAACCGGCGCTACAGCGAGCGTATCGATGCGGTGCACTTTGCTATCGATAATGACGATGGCCGCCGTATCAGCGAATTCGAACAGGCCGATGTGATATTACTCGGCGTTTCCCGCTCCGGTAAAACCCCCACCTGCCTATACCTTGCCCTGCAGTTTGGCCTGCGTGCGGCCAACTATCCCATCACCGAAGAGGATATGGACTCCACCACTCTACCGAAGATACTGCGCCCCTATCATCGCAAACTGTTCGGTCTCACCATTGATCCGAAACGATTGATGCAGATTCGACAGGAAAGGCGCGCCAACAGCCGCTACGCTTCTAAAGAACAGTGCGAATTTGAGGTACGACAGGTCGAACAGATGCTGAGGCGGGCTCAGGTGCCCTTCCTCAATGCTACCCAGCTTTCCGTGGAGGAGCTCGCCACCCGCCTAATGTCCCAGGCAGGTATCGAGCGAAGAATTGACTAAGGATTGACTAAAGGGCCACGCGCCCTTTTCACACCGCGTCAAAATGTGTAGTGTGCGCCGTCTTCCAGACTGCCGTGTTTTGATATGCAAATAGTCTCCCTACCCTACTCACTCAACTCAGCAGCAGCTTTCCAGGCGGTAGCGGATCTACCCGCACCAGTCTGGCTCGATAGCGGCCGCCCACTCAGCAGTGGCGGGCGCTACGACATAATCAGCGCCGACCCCCTCAGCACCCTGGCGTTGACCGCTAACAGTCCAGAGCCCTTCTCCCAACTGGATGATCTAACCTGCGAGCTCTGCCCGCAGGAACGGGATTCTCAGCTTCCCTTTTGTGGTGGGGTCATTGGTTTTGCAGGCTATGAGTTGGGCGGAGAAGGTAACTACCTGTCAGCCGACACCCGCGCGACAGATCTGCCCGCGGGTTTCTTTGGCCTCTACAGCTGGGCATTTATCGCCGACCACCAACTGGGCAGTAGCCATCTGGTGTTCCATCCGGCCTGTCCGCCCCGGCAAGTTCGAGAACTTATCGACCGTTTTAAAGCGGTGCAGTGGGAGCGTTCGCTGACACCTAAGGCTTTTCGCCTGTTGGCCCCGTTTGCCCACGAACTCGACGCAAGAGACTACCGGAAGCGTATCGAGCGCATCCTCGAATACATTGCGGCTGGGGATGTGTACCAGGCAAACTTCACTCAGCGCTTCAGCGCGCCCTATGAGGGGGACCTTTTTAGTGTTTACCTCGCGCTGCGCCAGCGGGTTGCGGGCCCCTTTTCTGCTTATATGGAACTGCCCCAAGGCAGCCTCTTGAGCTTATCGCCAGAGCGCTTTATCCGCGCCGATGGCGACAGCTTGCGCACCGAGCCCATTAAAGGCACCGCTGCCCGGGTATCCGATCCAATAGAAGACCAGCGCGCCGCATTTACTTTGCAGAAAAGCCCAAAAGATCGCGCGGAAAACCTGATGATTGTCGACCTGCTTCGCAATGACTTCAGCAAACTGTGCCGCAGTGGCAGCGTGCGGGTGCCTGAACTATTTCAACTGGCCAGCTTTGCCAATGTTCACCACCTGGTGAGTGTCGTGACCGGCGAGATACACGGGGACGCCTCCTACAGTGATCTCCTAGCGGCCTGTTTTCCCGGTGGCTCAATTACCGGGGCCCCCAAGCGCCGTTCGATGGAAGTGATCCGCGAATTGGAGAGCAGCCCCAGGGGTATTTATTGTGGCAGTATCGGTTATATCAGCAGCTGCGGCCGCGCCGACACCAATATCGCCATTCGCACGTTCAGTGCCAGTAACGGCCGTATGACCTGCGCAGCGGGAGGCGGTATCGTCGCCGACTCCGACCCCGCGGCAGAATACAACGAGTGCCTGGCCAAAGTACGCCTGCTGCTGGAAACTGCCGAGCAATTCCTGCACTGATCAACTCACTCGCCGGAATCTATCTTCAAGTTACCTTTCTGGCGGGCATTTCTGTAGTCTCACTACAGCTTTTTAGTTATAGATCTATCTAGGATTGATATTTCAAAGTTATTAGGCCATCTGATAGATTCAATGCCACTAGTGCCGATCTCGGCACTTATTTGGATCAAGGAATTTATCGTGAAGATCACACTGGTCAAAAAAGTACTCGCCGATGGCTCCCCCTGCGCCAAGTGCCGCGACGTGCAGGAAAAGCTGGAAGAAAACGCTCAGCTCAAGTTTATCGACCAGACCCTGATAGCCGATGTGCGCGACCCGCAAAGTGCCGGTATGCAAGTTGCGCAACAGTTTGATGTGCAGCGAGCGCCGTTTTTTGTGGTTGAGCGTGAAGGGCAGGAAGCGGAAATTTATACTGTCTACTTCAAATTCGCCAAAGAAGTTTTGCGGCCACTGGCACAGCAAGTAGAGGCTTCATAGCCTCTACCCGCCGGCCCACCTCAATAAACAGGCAGCTCTGTTTCAGCGAATAGCGCATCCACCTCCGCTCTGGAATTCGCGTGTGCAGCCTGATCTACCAGCTCTCGGGTGAGGTGCGGGGCAAACTGCTGGATAAATTCGTACATAAAGCCACGCAGAAAAATTCCCTTACGGAAGCCAATCTTGGTCACACTGGGCTCAAAGAGATTGCTGGCATCGAGCGCCACCAGATCTTCATCCTCGCCATCCACCGCCATATCCGCCACGATACCTATACCGAGCCCCAGACGAACATAGGTTTTAATGACGTCCGCGTCTGCCGCGGTAAACACCACTTTTGGTGAGAGCCCCCTTTCCAGGAAAGCCTCATCCAGTTTTGAGCGGCCAGTAAAACCGAACACGTAAGTTACAATCGGGTATTTCGCGACCTCTTCCAGGTCCAGTTTACTGACATGACAGAGGGGATGATCCTTCGGTACCAGCACGCAGCGATTCCAGCGATAGACCGGCATCATCACCAGGTCACTGAAAAGCTCCAGCGCCTCAGTGGCGATAGCAAAATCCGCAGTGCCATCCGCCGCCATTTCCGAGATTTGCATGGGCGTCCCCTGATGCATATGCAGGGATACATCCGGGTAGCGAGACATAAATAACTTGATCACCGGCGGCAGTGCATAGCGCGCCTGGGTATGGGTGGTGGCAACCGCGAGACTACCTTTTTTATCGTTGCTAAACTCCTGCGCGACCTGCTTGATGTTTTCCACCTTGCGCATAATTTCGCCAGCGGTCTTAAGAATGGCTTCACCGGCGGGCGTCACACGAGTGAGATGTTTGCCACTGCGGGCAAAGATTTCTACTCCCAGCTCATCCTCAAGCAGCCGAATTTGCTTGCTGATACCCGGCTGAGAGGTATAGAGGCTCTGCGCAGTAGCAGAAACGTTGAGATCGTGATGTGCCACTTCCCAGATATATCGCAACTGCTGCAGCTTCATAAGTCCTCCCTTTAGTATCAATCACCCCGCCTCAGGACGAGTGCAACTCTGACAGATAAATTGTTAGTTATAAAAAACATCTTGAGTTATGCGAGAAAAGAATAGCAGCCAATTGAAGTCGGGGCCAACGGACAGACGAATATCCGGTGATGAGCCCCAGGTGTCAATCGACTTTGGGGATAAAGCTACCTACCTGGGGTCCGGATTAAGCCTCACTATTGGCAATACCGTGAGGTACATGGCCTGTAGCCACATGCTCGGCAGCAGAGGCGCAGTGCGCCGGCTGGTCGTCAAAGAAAACATCTGCGCCAAAGGCCCGCAGGAACTCCCCCTTCGGCAAGCCACCCAGGAAAACGGATTCATCCACGCGGATATCCCAGGCGCGCAGAGTGCGAATAACCCGCTCGTGTGCCGGTGCGGATCGGGCTGTTACCAGTGCGGTGCGGATCGGGCAGCCTTGCAGGCCGAACTCTGCCTGCAATTTTTGCAGGGCCTCAAGAAACCCTTTGAACGGCCCGCCACCAAGTGGCATCTGGGCAGAGGCCCGCTCAGCCTCGGTGAAGGCGGCAAGCCCATCCCGCTTGTAAACCTGCTCGGCTTCATCCGAAAAGATCACCGCATCACCATCGAAGGCAAAACGTAAAACATCGTCGCGATGCTCGCGATGGCCGCCAGCCACCAGAGTAGCCGCAGCAACCCCCTGCTCCAGAGCACGCCGCACATCCACCCCATCGGTCGACAGAAACAAATTGCAACCAAAAGGGGCGATATAACGGTAGGGGCTTTCGCCATTGCAAAAAGCAGCCCGGGTAATATCCAGTCTGTAGTGCTCAATAGAATTAAATACCCGCAGGCCTGTATCGGCACTATTCCGCGAAAGCAGGATAACTTCGACTCTGGGCTCCCCCCCAAGCTGAGAATTGATCTTTAAGAATTTCTCTACCAAGTGGAAGGCATCGCCCTTCTGTAAAATATCATTCTCCCGCTCTACCTGGTAACGGGAAAAAGCCTGTAACCCCTGCTTTTCAAAAACCTGATGGCTGTCTTTCAGGTTGAACAGGGCCCGTGAGGAAATGGCAATTACCAACTTATCCGGTCGGGCGCTCATCAGGGGGTCTCCACATCGTTGAGCCCCTCGGGACTACTATCACTGCGCCTGTTACTGAGCAAGGTGAGCAGCATCCGCTGCAGGTCTTGGCGGGTACGATAAGCCCGAATTTCCGCCTGATTGACAACAACCAGCAACAGTGCGTGGCACGTTTCCAAGGTGAGTCTGCCAAGACGATTCAGTTCATTGGCCGGACAGGCAAAGCCAAGGCGCCGGAAGGTATCCACCAAGTGCCCGATCACCAATTCATCGTGGCATTCATCCAGCTCATGCAGCTCGGGAATCCCCCACATGGCCTGTACCAGCGGCAGCAAACCGCGCTGCTCACGGTACACAGACAGCAGGCGCCCAGTAAGCTCCTCGATAAATGCCTCAAGTGCCATGCCTTCAAGGTCGAGCTCGGCCAATTCACGCAACACCGTATTGATGCTGGCAAGCCATTGCTCACCCATTGCGTAGAGAATCGCATGCTTATTGGGAAAGTAGTGATAGAGGGAACCCACCGAAATATCGAGCTTTCGTGCAATCAGAATAGTGGTCAGATCATTGAGACCCACCTCTTCGAGGAGGCGCCCGGTGACATCGAGAATTTGCCGTGCCCGAGCCCGTGCACGGGCCTGTACTGGTTCACGGCGAGGGGAGAGCTGACTTTTACGTTTTTGCTGTTCGGCGTTGGACAAGATCGGGTTCCCAATTGAAACTCTGGGCATATTACCACCAATCCAGCCATCTATTTCAGCTCAGAATAGGACTCAGAAGAAGTCCAATCAGTGCCCAAACCTATCGAGCAGGCTGTGGTACAGCATCCCCAGTACCAACCCCGGCCAACGCAGTAGTGTGCCCCCGGGAAATGTATCGGTCGGAATCCTCGCCATAATATCGAAGCGCTCCTCAGTCCCTGCAATCACTTCCGCAAGCAACTTGCCGGCAAAGGTGGCCGTCGGCACCCCATGGCCAGAATAACCCTGGCTGTAGTAGATATTGGGCTCCAATCTCCCCATATGTGGCATGCGATTCATAGTGATGGCCAGAGTGCCTCCCCAACCATAATCAATGCGGGTCTTTTCCAGCTGCGGATACACTTTCAGCATATTTTTTCGCACAAACTTGCGGATATCGGCGGGAAAGCGGGTCGTATAATTTTCTCCACCACCAAAAATCAGGCGGTTATCACCAGAGAGTTTCCAGTAATTGATGACAAAGAGCGTGTCCTGAACCGCGTAATCATTAGCGATCAGTTTCTGCGCAAAGGGTTCGGACAAGGGCTCAGTTGCCAGGACAAAGTTATTAATCGGCATAATTTTACCGGCTAAGCGGGGCTCGAGATTCCCGAGGTAGCCGTTGCAAGCCAATACAATATTGCGTGCCTTCACCCGCCCCCTGGCTGTTTCAACACTACAGGGGCGCCCACTCCGATATCCCGTTACCCGGCTTTGCTCAAAAAGCGCAACCCCGGCGCCAGCACAGGCGGCCGCCAGCCCCAGGCCGTAGTTCAGGGGATGCAAATGTAGTGAACCGCTGTCAATTTGCCCTCCCAGGTATCGCCGGGTACCCACAAGGCCACCCACTTCCTGCTCATCCGCATAACGCACACCAGAGTAACCATAACGCTCCCGGAGTAGCTCGGCTTCCTCGCGCAGATAATTGTCATGACTAGGCTTGGCGGCAAGGTGCATTATGCCGCGCTTCAAGTCGCAATTTATTTGGTATTTACCGATTAATTGCTCAACCAGTTGCACCGCCTCAAGACTGAACTGCCAAAGCCTTTTAGCAATATCGAGCCCGAACATTTCTTCCAGCTCACTCTGGCAGCGCCGCTGCCCTACACCCACATGCCCCCCATTGCGTCCAGAGGCTCCCCAAGCCGCTCGTTCCGCCTCCAATACAGCTACCTTGTAACCTCGTTCAGCTAAGTGCAACGCCGTAGAGAGACCGGTATAGCCAGCTCCAATCACGCAAACATCCGCCTCCATATCCCCCTCTAACTGGGGGTACAAAGATTGTAAATTGGCGCTCGCGGAATAATAGGAATTTGTATACCCAGGTATGGTATTCATTGATATAGCCCTTTAAGGCGTTGAG
The DNA here is from genome assembly GCF_041447225.1 of Microbulbifer echini. NCBI lineage: Bacteria > Pseudomonadati > Pseudomonadota > Gammaproteobacteria > Cellvibrionales > Microbulbiferaceae > Microbulbifer > Microbulbifer echini. The sequence continues at coordinate 163,244 of NZ_JBGMEL010000006.1, forward strand.
CCGGTCGGGGATTCAGACAAAGAATGCTCAAGCCCCGAGAATTGTCAAATGGTAATTCGCTTTTAGCCCCTATTCCAGATCCTAGTTCAGCACTCCTTTCACCGTCCATTTCAAAACCGTTTTCAGACACACTTAAGCAACCCCACAACCTGGGCCTACCAAGGCACTGCCCAACTCCCAGCTACCCAGCTACCCAGCTACCGCAACTGAGAGAGTCAAGCATATACTGGAGCAACCTTTAGATTGGATCACACCAGGTAAAACAACCGAATGGACAAGATTACAAATTGGCTCGCCGAGCATGATATTGCCGAGGTGGAGTGCTTGGTACCAGATATGTCGGGCAACGCCAGGGGTAAATTTACCCCCACGGACAAGTTTCTCACCCAGGATAGCCGCCTGCCCGAGAGCATCCTTGTACAAACCGTCACCGGTGATTTTGTCGATGAACACAATGAGCTAGTAGATCCTGCCGATACCGATATGTTATTGGTGCCCGATCCCGATTCTGTTCGACTTAACCCCTGGGCCAATGATCCCACTGCTCAAATTATTCATGATTGCTATACCCGCGATGGTCAACCTCATCCGATTAGCACGCGGAATATTCTCAAATTTGTTTTGGAAAAATACAAAGCGCAAGGATGGAAACCGGTTGTCGCTCCAGAAGTGGAATTCTACCTGGTCAAGCGCAACCTGGATCCGGATGAAAAGCTCTCAGCGCCCGTAGGAAGATCCGGCCGTACAGAAAAAACCAGACAATCCTATAGCATTGATGCCGCCAATGAATACGAACCTATTATCGACGACATGTATAATTTTTGTGAGGCGCAGGGCCTGGATGTCGATACCCTGATTCATGAATCCGGGACCGCACAGATGGAAATAAATTTCCTTCACGGGGACCCATTACATCTCGCCGATCAGGTTTTTACTTTTAAACGCACAGTCCGTGAAACTGCCCTTCGCCACGGCATCTATGCCACCTTCATGGCCAAACCCATGGAAGATGAGCCGGGCAGCGCACTGCACTTACACCAAAGTATTGTCGACATAAAAACCGGAAAAAATATTTTTGTCGATAGTCACGGCAAAGAAAACGATACCTTCCTGAATTTTATTGGCGGCATGCAGGAGTACACCCCTGGATTTATTAGCTTTCTAGCCCCAAACGTAAATTCCTACCGGCGCTTCACTCCGGAAATGGCGGCCCCTACCAGCTTGCACTGGGGCTATGACAATCGCACCACAGGACTTAGAGTTCCGGACAGCTCACCACAAGGAAAAAGACTGGAAAACCGTTTTCCCGGCGCCGACTGTAACCCCTACCTCGCCATTGCCGCCTCTCTCGCCTGCGGTTATCTGGGTATGATTAATAAAGTGGCACCCAGCGCACCTTATCAGGGCGACTGCTCCAAAGAAGCGATCACTCTCCCACGCACACAGGAACACGCGCTCAATCTTTTAACCGAGTGTGAAGCCGCCGCAGAAATGTTTGGCAAAAAATTCGTAAAAGCATGGAGTGCAATCAAGCGCGATGAGTACGAAGAATTTAATCGGGTCATCAGCTCCTGGGAGCGGGAATATCTTCTTCTTAACGTGTAGATATTCCCAAGAAAAAAAATTGAGACTTTTATGAAAAATGGTAATTGACTGGCGCACCACCCATTTATCAGGTTTATTTACGCGCTATCACTTGGATTCTTCGGCAGGATATTATTTGCTGAATTGTGACTACCCATGCAAAAATATTGAAAAGAATTCAAATATATGAGTTTGTCATCACCTTTTTGTTGCCACTAAGCGCATGCAAGGTAATCTCAGGTTGCCCGGAAATTTTGGGCAACCGGTTTGAGAAAGCGGACGTCAATGCCATTTTATGGCCCCACCACTGATGCCCGGCCTTCTTCTGCTGTCTTACCACCCATAAAGACCGTTTGCATCGAACTGCCGAAGTATTCAGTGATTTCTATATTCACTGTTTTCGGTTGGCGGTGCTCGGCAACTAATAAAAAAGTTATATAAAGGGAAAGCTAGCAATGAAGCATTTCGTAGGAATTACCTGCACTTTAGCCATGGCTATCAGTGCTCAGGCCGCCGACCGTGTCCCAGCCACCCCAGATATGCTCTCGCCTCAGACATTAAGTACTGTTGCCGGATCTGATATGGCCCTGGTAAAGGTTCGTGAGCGTACTCTTGGAAGTGGCAAAACTGTCGCCCGTTATCAACAAACCCACAAGGGCATTCCTGTGTGGGGGCAATCCGTAACCAGCTCAGGTCAGGGTCTTATTACCGAAGTACGCGGCAACATTCTCACCGGCCTTGAACTCGAAGTACCCACTGTGCGCGCATCTATCGATGCAAAAAATGCAATAGATCGCGCAATGAATCACCAGGTAACCCTACGCGCCCAGCAGGGCGTTATGCAGGGCGCACTTTCACTACCGGTTCTTAAACTGGAAGCCAAAAACCAGAAGAAAGAACTCTATGTCTATATCAATGATCAAGATGAAGCTCGCCTTGCCTATCTGGTGAACTGGGTTGAGTATGGTGACGAGCCCAAGCGCCCCTTCTACTTCATTGATGCTATGACCGGTGAGGTGATCAAGCATTGGGATGGCCTTACCTTCCAGGATGCACAGGGCCCAGGCGGCAACCAGAAAACCGGGCGCTATGAATACGGTATCGACTTCCCATCGATGGAAGTGGATAGTAATTGCCGTATGGATACCACCAACGTCGAAACCGTTGACTTGAATCATGCTACCAGTGGTGGCAGCGTTCACTCATTCACCTGCCCGTACAATGACCACAAAGAAATCAACGGCGCTTACTCTCCGTTGAACGACGCCCACTTCTTTGGCGGTGTGGTCTTCGATATGTTCAGTGATTGGTACAACACCTCACCACTCACCCAGAAGCTGCGTCTACGAGTTCACTACAGCAACAACTATGAAAATGCCTTCTGGGACGGCAGCCAGATGACCTTCGGGGATGGCCGCAACACCTTCTACCCCCTGGTTAGCCTGGATGTGACCGCACACGAAGTCAGCCACGGTTTTACGGAGCAGAATTCCGGGCTTGAATACACTAGACAATATGGTGGCATCAACGAGTCCTTCTCGGACATCTCTGGTGAAGCTGCTGAATATTATATGACTGGTAGTAATGACTGGCTGGTGGGCTCCCAGATTTTCAAATCCAACGGCGCCCTACGTTACTTTGCGGATCCCACCCAAGACGGTAGCTCTATCGGTCATGCGGACGATTACTATGACGGCATGGACGTACACTATAGCTCCGGGGTTTACAATCGTGCCTTCTATCTTCTCGCCAATACCAACGGCTGGAATACTCGCACGGCGTTTGACGCTTTCGTTCTCGCCAATCAGATGTACTGGCAAGCACAAACTGAATATGACGATGGGGCCTGTGGTGTGATTTCTGCAGCAGAAGATCTCGGATATAACTCTGCCGATGTCACTGCCGCTTTCGATACCGTCGGTGTTACCTGTGATGACACCCCACCCCCACCCCCCGGTGCACTAGACAACGGTGTACCAGTAAGCGGCTTATCTGGCGGCTCCGGCGATGAGTTACTCTATACTCTGGACGTTACAGCCGATGCGACCGATCTGAAATTTGAGATGTCCGGAGGCACCGGCGACGCAGACCTCTACGTGCGTTTTGGCTCAGCTCCAACAAGCTCCACTTATGACTGTCGTCCATTCAGCGGTGGAAATAATGAAGTCTGTGAAATCGCCGATGGGGATGTTCAAGCTGGCACCTACTATGTCATGGTGCGCGGCTATAGCTCCTTCTCTGGCGTCAGCTTGGTAGGCAGCTTCACTGAGGGTGATGGCGGCGGCAACCCCGATGGCTGGGAAGAAACCGACGTATCCGGCTCTACAGATAGCTGGAACCACTACACTTTGGTTGTCGATAGTGGCATGTCATCCCTGAGCGTCAACATGCAGGGTGGCAGCGGCGACGGAGACCTCTACGTACGCTACGGTTCAACCCCGACTCGCAACAACTGGGACTGCCGCCCTTATAAATGGGGCAATGAGGAGAGCTGCAGCATCAGCAACCCCCAGGCAGGTACTTGGCACATCAGCATCCGTGGCTACTCCTCCTACTCCGGTATTACTCTCAGCGCTCAAGCACAATAAGCTGTTTTGCTAAGCGCATAGATAACCTGAGTCAGCAGACACACCAGCTGACCCAGGCATCAAAAAAGGCAGCCAATTGGCTGCCTTTTTTGTTTTTGCTACGGGGCGTTTGGTGAACCCCTGTTATTTATGGCTGGGATCCTTCCAGTAATCCTTCACCGAGTCCTTCATTTCTTTAGCCAATATCGTAATACCAAACAGGTTAGGTAGCGTCATAATCACGATGGCTACGGCGGACAGGTTCCAAATCACGGTTGTATCCTCAATCGCCGCCCAGAAAAAAGCTATCACATACACGATCCTATAAGGCATCACCGCTTTGGGGCCAAACAGGTAAATCATGGAGCGGTCACCATAGTAAGACCAGGCAATCGCAGTTGAGAAAGCAAACAGAAGAATACCAAGGGTCACGATCAACCCGCCGTATTCACCAAAGTAGCCACGCTGGAATGCTTTATTCGTCAGCGCCACAGAGTGAACCAAGGATTTACCCCAAATTTCCACTTTTTCGTTGGCAAACTTCCCATCTACAACATTGAGAACACCGCTAAATTCATCCTCTCCAACTTTAAAATTCAGATCCTCAGCAATAGAGCGAGCATGGATCAGGGTAAAGTCCTGGACATTGAGCGGCTGTCCATCCGTGACCACCACTGAACCGTTATAGGGCTTCACATCACTGGGCTGACTGCTCAGGTAGTTAAACAACTGCTTAACTTCCTCCGGATTACTTTCTTCGTAACGCCCTTCGACGACATAAGTGTCCGCACCTTCAAATAAGTTCTCGTGCTTCTCACTCCAAACACCAGAAGACAAGATCACCAAGCCAGTTAAGGTACAAATAATGATGGTATCGATAAATGGTTCGAGCAGAGAGACCATCCCCTCTGAAACCGGCTCATCGGCACGCGCGGCGGCGTGGGCAATAGGCGCGGAACCTTGGCCCGCTTCATTCGAGAAGAGCCCTCTATTCACACCGCGGTTAAAAGCATAGGCAAAGCTGGCACCCAGGAAGCCACCAACCGCGGCACTACCAGAAAAGGCATCGCGGAACACAGCAGCAAAAGATGGAAGAATATTCTCGTAGTTATAGATGATCACACCTAAGGCACCAACCACATAAATCAATGCCATAGTGGGAACAATTGTGGAGGTTACCTTGGCGATCCGAGTGATCCCACCAATGATGACCATACCCAGCAGTATTGCGAGCACACCACCGGTAAGCGCTTTCTCAATACCAAAGGAATCATGCATGGCCTGGGCAATATTGTTTACCTGAGGGAGGCTTCCAGTACCAAAGGAACAGATCACTGTGGCAATGGCAAATAGCACCGCCAACCATTTCATATTGAGGCGGCGCTCCATATAGAACATGGGGCCACCGGCATAGTAGCCGTCTGCTGCCTTGATACGGTACTTGTGTGAAAGTGTGACCTCAACAAACTTGGTTGTCATACCAAGGAAGGCGGTCATCCACATCCAGAAAAGCGCGGCTGGGCCGCCCAGGAAGATAGCAAGACCCACACCACCAATGTTACCGGTACCCACAGTCCCGGAAAGAGCCGTGGCCAATGCCTGGAAGTGAGAAGTATCACCGGGGTCACTGGGTTTATCGTATTTACCCTGAACAATCTTGATTGCATGTCCAAAGTAGCGGATTTGTGGAAACCCTAAATAGATAGTGAAAAAGAAACCTACCCCGAGCAACACCCAGGGGAACCAAGGCGCTGAACCGAGCACACCGTCCAATGACAGTAGTAGCTGATTAAAGGAATCCAAACTAACCCCCCACTTCTCTGATCTAATTCTGATTGTTTTATATACAGCAGTAGCCGCAATTTGTTGCGCAGGTTAGCAGCTTCCGCAGCACTAGAACAGTAATGGGGCCTAAACCCCGCTAAATGAGAAATTGTCACGATGGGGAAACAAAGCGAATTGCCCTCCCGAATGCACAAATACCAAGTTGCTACAGCCCGAATAACGGCCCTTGCCAAGTTCCTGTAAAAGCCCATGGAACGCTTTACCGGTATAGACCGGGTCCAATAAAAGTCCCTCGAGATTCGCCACCTTATTTATTGTTTGATAGACCTCTGGGCCCGCCTCCCCATACCCTGGCCCCATATAGTTCGCATTAACATTAATTGTAAGGGATGCCAAATCAACACTGCATTCCGTAAGGTCCACCCAGTGGCGAATATCTTCGCGAACCTTGTTCTGAAAGTATGCTGCATTGTCACACACTGCATATCCAGTAACCCTGCTTTCTACCTCAAGCAACTGGCAGCCTAATGTCAACCCGGCCTGGGTTCCTCCGCTGCCAGTCGCACAAACTATATGATCGGGCACAAAGCCCTGGGCACGGCAATCCTGCATTAACTCCATTGAGGCGGCCAGATAACCCCAAATGCCCAGACCATCACTGGCTCCGGTGGGTATGCAAAATGCACGGCGCCCCAGCGCAGTGTAACGCTCACGCCAATGAGTAAAAATCCGGCCCAAATTTCCAGCGTATTCCGAAGGTGGGTAGATAGTTACATCTGCACCAGCAAGGTGATCCAACAGCAGGTTTCCATCTATCGCAGCATCTCGCTCACCGCGTAACAATAGATGAACCTTAAATCCCAAACGCGCTCCGACAAGCGCTGTGGTGCGACAGTGATTGGACTGAACACCCCCGCAAGTGATGAGGGTATCGCACTCCTGACCAAGTGCTTCAGCCGCAACAAACTCAAGTTTGCGCAATTTATTGCCGGACATCCCAGACTCTGTCAGATCATCCCTTTTCACCCATATCCTCGGCCCACCATAAGGAAAAGAGTGGCGCTCACTGATTCGATCAAGAGGCTGCAGAGGCGTGGGAAGATGAGCCAGACGTAAGCGACTGGGCAAAGGGATTGGCAAGCTTTCAGACACAGAAAACTCCACTTAGAATAGCGGGATTAGAGTTTGGGAACCCTGCCTAACTGACACTTTCCAGAAATAAGTGACCTCTAGGGCTTGTTGTAAACTAATGTCATCTTAACGGGAACAGCATTCATCGCAGTTTGCAGCCCCATACAGGCAGCCTGGCAAACAGACATCATTTTCTCAACCACTTCCCTAGGCTCATCAGATTTTATAAAGACAACAGTATCTATCCCCTCACAAATACCCCTATGAGGCGCCTCTACAACTTCTTGCATCTTGTAAACCCCAGCCTTGAAACGCATCTGCTGCTCAACCTGAACACTTTCAATGTTGAGTTTTGTCTGGTCGATATAGATAGATAGATGACTAAGAAAACAAAAAGCGATGCCCGCTGACAGGTAATCCAGTGGCGCCGGTGCGCTATCTTTACCTCCAATGATAGTGCCCTCGTCACACAGTAATTCAAAAGCCCCACACCCCGGCACGTTGGCCTGGACCGTAGCAGTTTTCAGGAATCCCTCCCCCAAAGTAGCCTCAGCAGAGAGGTTAACTTGAAAATGAAAGCCGCCCTCTTTCCTATCCGGGATACCCACTTGAATTTTTGATAGTCCAGGAAGGGCCTTTACTTTTCTGACAATAGCGGCCCCCGGCTTATCTTGACTACTGTTTGGCATAGGTATTTCCTATAAGTTTTCCTACACCAATAAACCTAGAACATCGCCTATAAAAATCAAACTGGCAAAAACGAGAAAGCCCGGCGACTGCCGGGCTCTCAAGTGACAAATAAAAGATCAAAACAAAGTGATCAGATCTTTTTAATTGTGCCTTTCGGCAAAACAGCATGAACTGACACCTTCTGGAACTTCAGAGACATATTGTCTGCAACTTCCAGCACGATGTAGTCCTCATCAACTTTATCAACACGCCCCAGCATACCGCTACTCATCACCACCTCATCCCCTTTCTTGAGGGCACCAACCAACTCTTGGTGCTCTTTTTGGCGCTTGCGCTGAGGGCGGATAATAAAAAACCACATGAATGCGAACAGACCCGCAAACATCAACAGGGTTATCATCGGGTTGCCCTGTGGTGACGGCGCTGCTTGCTGTGCCATGGCAGAGGGAATAAAAAAGCTCATGCAAAACCTCAAAGAGTCAGCCTATAAAATTGCCGCCAACTCTAACGGGTTTACCCCGTTGAGGCAACGGATCGGACCGATCCAAAAAGGATCGGCCTAACCCATTCCCACTTAAAAGCGCTGGCGAACCTGGCGACGATAGCCAGTTGGCGACATTCCAGTCCAGCGCTTGAAGGCACTGGTAAAGCTGGTCCTGTCGGAAAAATCCAAAATCCTTGAAATTCCGTCAACGCTGAGAGCGGTATCTTTGAGGAAATGCACCGCGTGGCGAAAACGCACATGATCCCGGAGCGAGGCAAAGCTCAGGTTGTGCTCCTGCAAACGACGCTGCAGGGTCCGGGTGGACATGCTTAGATCGGAGGCAACGGGGCGAATGGCGAGAGAAGCCTTACCAATGCGCTGCTCCAGCACATCGATGACCCTGGCAGCAATGCCAAAGCTGGTGGCTTCCGGGGGGGCCAGCAGCTGGTCAAGAATATTCGGATCACCGGATATTCTGGCCTGCTGAAGGGATTTGTCTTCAGAGAGCGAAGTTTGGTCGGGCTGAGTATGGTTCATCGAGCTGCTCCTTTTGAGTTCCGTGAGCCGCAGTTATTTTTCTATGTCCGCATCCAGCGAATCCCGGTTACTCCTGCCCACACCAACACACCAAAAACTTCGGCGGACTACTACTCGATGGGGGATGCACCAAAAACAGACATCGAATCCTTCACAGAGATGTACAATTTTTAAACTAACCGCTCCGGCAATACCCAAAGAGAAACACTCTCTCGCCGGCGCACCTTTCCTTTACATCTGCCAGTATAGACCAAGAATTAAGAATGCAAGGGGCGACAGCGGTTTTTTTCATCTTATTGTGCTGTATAAGTCAAAATTGACTGACTGATCTGCTCAGCCCCCTATAGAACATAAGGGAATTCGAGGGAACGGGGCCAGCAGGCCTTCGCTGGAAGAGCTGGCAGCCTCCGCGAAAAACAAAAATCAGTTCAGATTTTCAGAGACCCAACTGAGCACATCTTCACTGTGAGTCTTGGTTTTAACCTTGTCGATAATATGGCATAAACGGCCACTCTTATCGACAATGAACGTGGTTCTGATCAAGCCCATGTACTCTTTGCCCATAAACTTCTTTAGCCCCCAGCAACCATATTTATCCGCAATTTTATGGTCTTCATCTGAGAGGAGGTCAAAGTTCAGTTCATGCTTGTCAATAAAGCGCTGTAATTTAGCTTCCGGGTCTGGGCTAACTCCGAGAACAACCGTATCCAATTCATCAAACGCCTCAGCGCTATCCCGTATGCCGCACGCTTGGGTAGTGCAACCCGGCGTGAGGGCCTTGGGATAAAAATAAAGCACAACATTATTTTTGTCGCGAAAATCCTTTAGCGACACCTTCTCTCCTTTCTGGTTTGTTAGAGTGAAAGCCGGTGCCAAATTGCCAATCTTGGGAAAAGCCATGAGAAATCCCCTGGGTTTTGTTGTAAATCTTTGGAGGATTATAACGAAAACTGCTTACCAAGAGGCCGAGGGCACCTTTAAATCAGAATTGATGCAGGCGAAACTCCCTCTCCCGACGCGCAATGATGCCCATTCGCCCGAGCTTTTGTACCAAGTCCGCTTTCTCTGCATCGGTGAGGAATTCACCCACCTCAAGGCATCCCTCAGGCCCACTAAAAGTCACTGAGGCCGGCTCAGCCGCACTGCTTCCCATACGCACCAACAACGCCAAATTGCCCCGAGAAAACTCCCGGTGATAGACAGATTGTTGGCGCACCCCTTTACAGCAATCAAAAACCACACGCTCGTCGTTAATCCGGATGACCTCTCGACGAGTACCCTCGAGGTAGACATAGGTAAACAAAACCGCCAGAAGCAGAATTTCCAGCCCCGCAAAGGGCAGGATCATCCAGGCCCCAGCAAAGGCAAATGCCAGACTAATACCAAGGGAGACCCCGACTAGGGAAAAAAACACCCAGAGGTTGCCTGATGCAGACAGGGATTGATTTGGCTGAAGAAGGATGCAGGCGCATCGGGGGGCTTGGCGACCGACTTCTGTAACCATGGCAAGCGCTTCCGAATAGTACTTACAATCAGTGTAGTGCCGCCATCATCAGCCCACAGTTGTATAACGACCCGCCAGTTTTCTAGCTGTGTACCGCCAAAAAAAAAGCCCGCACAGATGTGCGGGCCTTTAAGACAGATCAGCCTCTTAGGCCGGTGTGTCCATAAGATTACGGCAGCAGGTGGGCAACCGCATCACGCTCTTCCGCAAGCTCCTGCTCAGTAGCAGACATTTTCTCGCGGGAGAATTCATTGATATCAACACCCTGAACAATCTCCCAGTCACCACCTTTGCAAGTGCAAGGGAAAGAGTAAATCAGGCCTTCTTGGATACCGTAAGAGCCATCGCTGTAAACAGCCATGCTGGTCCAGTCACCGTCAGGGGTGCCCAAAGCCCAGTCGTGCATATGATCGATCGCGGCATTCGCGGCTGAGGCTGCGGAAGAAGCACCGCGCGCCTTGATGATCGCAGCGCCACGCTGTTGAACGGTCGGAATAAAGTCGTTCTCGTACCAATCCTGCTCCACTTTATCCATCGCCGCAGCACCAGAAACCTTCACTTGGTGCAGATCCGGATACTGAGTGGAAGAGTGGTTACCCCAGATAGTCATGTGAGTAATGTCATTAACACTAGACTCCGTCTTATTGGCCAGCTGCGACAGCGCGCGATTGTGGTCAAGACGAGTCATTGCGGTAAAGTTGCGTGGATCCAGGTCCGGTGCATTGCGTTGTGCAATCAAAGCATTGGTATTGGCTGGATTGCCAACAACCAGTACTTTTACATCGCGGGAGGCAACGTCATTCAGGGCTTTACCCTGTGCAGAGAAGATAGCGGCGTTAGCTTCCAGCAGATCTTTGCGCTCCATACCCGGTCCACGGGGGCGTGCACCCACGAGTAGAGCGTAGTCAGCGTCTTTAAACGCAACAGTGGCGTCATCACTCTGAACAATACCCGAGAGCAGCGGGAAAGCGCAGTCTTCGAGCTCCATGGCCACGCCTTTTAGCGCCTCCAGTGCCGGAGTAATTTCCAGCAGCTGCAGAATAACCGGTTGATCTTTACCCAGCATCTCGCCGGAAGCGATGCGGAACAGCAGCGAATAGCTGATCTGACCGGCAGCGCCGGTAACAGCAACACGAACAGGTGCTTTCACGATAGTTCTCCTCGTTTGTAAGCGGCCGCATTATAGGGCCTCGCGAGTAAATTTCACCTCAAGCTGAAAAAATACCAGCGCAATCGGCTTAACAAATGTTCACTTTATCCAACAGGGGGATAAAAATGGCTTACACCAGCGCAATTTCCCGGTAGCGCTCATCTAGTGAGCGATAAATCTGCTCACTGTAATCTTCAGCGTGCGCATCGAGTTGACCGGCAATTTCAGCGAGATGCTCATTGTCTTCCCGACCGCCCCAATTCTTTATGTATGAACCATCTTTGTAACCGTTGTCCTGGCGGAAACGATTGAGCACATTCTTGCCGACATAGCGCTGATACAGCTCGGTGAAAGGCATTTCGGCATCGGCAAGTAGCTGGGCAAATCCGACAAGATCAAATTGCCTACTCGCCAATGTATTGAGAGTAAAGGCCTCCAGATTTTCGCGAAAATCACCGGGCGTCCACTCACCAGTACTCAGCTCGCTCAACATCTTTTCAGCTACTTGGGCCGGAGAACCCTGCTGCAGCTCAAGACTCAACCCAAAATGCCAAATATCTACCAGCTCCAGTTTTACCTGGTCCATTTCCGGCTGCTGTTTTTTCCACCATTTCCAACCATAGTGATCCAGGAGTTCCGCACTTTCAACCCAGATTGCGCGGTACCATGCATAGCTTTGTGCACGCCAATTTTCGTTAACGACGGTATTAATTTCATCCTGCAAGGTCAGCATGACCTGCAATTGTTGTTTCATCATCAAGGGGGGTACTTCCTATAGCCGGACTCAGGCAGCCCGGGGGAATAATCGAAGAAAATTTTCAGTGGTGATTTCAGCCAGCTGCTCGTAGGAGATACTGCGCAATTCGGCGATAAATTCAGCCACCTCCCGCACATAGGCCGGGATATTTGGCTTGCCACGGTAGGGAACCGGTGCCAGATAGGGCGAATCGGTCTCTACCAGCAGACGCTCGAGTGGCAGTTTGCGGGCCACATCGCGCAAGTCCTCAGCATTTTTAAACGTAACAATGCCCGAAAGGGAGATGTAATAGTTGAGATCGAGTGCGGATTTCGCCATTTCCCAGCTCTCGGTAAAACAATGCAATACACCGGCAGTATCCAAGTTACCATGCTCACGAATCAGCTGAAGGGTATCCTCGCGGGCATCGCGGGTATGCACAATAACGGGAAGCTCTGCCTGGCCTGCGGCCTGCAGGTGGGCAATAAAGCTCTGCTGCTGGGTCTCTTTGGTATCGGTGCTGTAGTAATAATCGAGACCGGTTTCCCCAAGAGCCACTACATTGGGGCGTGCGGCCATAGCAATTAATTCATCCACTCCGGCAAGGCCGGATTCCACATCCAGCGGATGAATACCCACAGAACAAACCACATCTTGATACCTGGAGGCGATCTCTACGACGGTATCGGCATTATCAAGGCTGATACCAACACACAGGAACTTACCGACCCCGCGGCTGCGAGCGAGCTCCAGAACCGCGTCCAGGCCGCCTTCAACGGTATCTAGTTTCAATCTATCCAGGTGGCAATGAGAATCTACGAGCATGTGAAGTTACAACGTGTGAGTGGGCCGGCTGGATTCAAGAGCACCAGCCAAGTAAGTTTCTATCTTGTTTTGCGCAATGTTGTCTTTATCCCCAAACTGAACACCAATACCCGGTGTACGGTTACCCTGGGCTCCGCTGGGAGTAATCCAAATTACCTTACCCGCCACCGGAATTTTTTCCGGCTCATCCATCAGGCTTAACAGCAGGAACACTTCATCACCGAGGCTGTAGGATTTATCCGTACTGATAAACAGGCCGCCATTTTTTACAAAAGGCATATAGGCCGCATAGAGAACCGATTTATCCTGAATTTTCAGCGATAGGATGCCGTTTCGGGCACCGCCTCCCATGGCTTTCATGCTCAACCTCAATGTTTTTAATGTTGCGCTAACTTATCCGAGCGTACTGTTTCTGTCCAGAACCCCCGCTCTTTCGAAAATGGGCAAGTATTCACTGGGAAAAGAGCCTGGACCAACGGATCATCAATTCTTCCAGAAGCAAGCGGCGATTGGGGTTCGCTCCACTTGCAAGCCCCTTGCGCGCTTGAAGCAACTGGTCGTAAAAAGCAAACAATGCACGCAGGCTCCCCTCTCCCGCACCCGGTAACCGTTGCAATAACGCCATCACCTGGGTATCCCCCATCGAATTACAGCTGCGCACCCGCGCCATCTGCGTAACCCACTGCTGCCAAAATTGCAAAAGCTGACCCAAATCTGTGTGTTCAGGGGGGGTTTCCCAGCGCCCGGCGACTGCCACCGCACCGACACGCCCTTGGGATAATGCCGTAACTTCCTGAAGAAATTGCTGCCGGACTTCCTCGCACTTAGTATCCGCAAGTTCCGCCGCCAGTAGGGGCGCCCCACCGGAAAGCGGCAAGGCCCTAACTGCCGCAGACTCTTCCAGTCCGCGTCCGCGCAACCATTGCAGCGCCATTTCTTCTGGCGGGGAGGGAAACACAATAGATTGGCAACGGCTGCGAATGGTTGGCAGTAAACCCGCAGGAGAATCACTGATCAGCAAGAAAATAACCGATGCCGCAGGCTCTTCCAGGTTTTTCAACAGGGCATTGGCCGCATTGATATTCATTGCCTCCGCCGGTGCCAGCCACACCAAGCGCGCGCCTCCGCGCCCGCTGGTGCGGGATACAAAATTATCCAACCGCCGAATCTGCTCCACTTTCAACGGAGCACCCACTTTTTCCGGTTCTACCCGAAGAAAATCCGGGTGTGACCCTGCCTGCCAAAGATGGCAGTCTTTGCAGCTACCGCAGGCTTGTCCATCCTGAGGCTGTGCACACAGTACCACCGCAGAAAAAGCATCGGCAAAAGCCCGCTTACCGAGACCCGGTTGGCCACTCAACAATAGAGCATGCGGGCACCGCCTTGCTCGCCACTGAGTGCTGAGACGCTGCCACTGCTCGGCTTGCCAAGGCAGTAACTGGGGGATGGGAGTATGTTCAGGAATTTCAGACACAGCCATTCGCCAAATTGATAATCAGATAATTCTCTTCAGCCAAGCTGGGCTGATCATTCAAGGCGTACATTAGAGTAAACGCTGTAACTCCTGCGCCAGCTGCTGCTGGACCTCTGGTAAAGTCTGGCTGGCATCAACGATAGAATAGCGAGACGGCGCCGCCTCCGCGCGCTCACGATAGGCTGCACGCACACGGTGGAAAAATGCCAAATGTTCACTCTCAAAACGGTCGGCAGCTCCGGTGTGGGCTGCTCGCTGTAAACCTATTTGCGGATCCAGGTCTAAAAGGAGCACTTTATCTGGCCGCAATTCACCCTGCACGTCTTTTTCCAGTTGTTCTATAAACGCCCTATTCAGCTCTCGCCCACCACCCTGGTAGGCATAAGTGGCGTCGGTGAAGCGATCACAAACCACCCAGTCGCCGCGTTCCAGGGCTGGAACGATCACCTGGGCCAAGTGCTGTGCCCGAGCCGCGAAAACCATGAGCAGCTCCGCCGTAGGATTCACAATTTCTTCGCGTTTCGCCAGGAGTAATTCTCGCAGCTGTTCGGCAAGTGGTGTACCACCGGGCTCACGGGTTTGAATGAATGGAATATTGCGATCGGTTAGCCACTGGGTGATAAATTGCAGGTTGGTGGACTTACCGACCCCCTCCCCGCCTTCCAGGGTGATAAATTTTCCGCGCGACACTATCTCTAATTTCCTTCTGCCGGACTGGAGCGGTAATCCGCCCGTCTCTTCAACTGATACTCTCGCACCGCACGGTTGTGCTCTGTCAGAGTGGCTGAGAAATGATGGGAGCCATCACCCTTACCTACAAAATAAAGGCTCTTACCGGGCTTTGGATTGAGTGCTGCGCGAATAGCCGCACGACCCGGCAACGCGATAGGCGTCGGAGGCAGCCCGTTGATTACATAGGTATTATACGGAGTTGACGCACGTAAGTGGGCCCGCGTGAGATTCCCATCGTAATCCTCCCCCAATCCATAGATCACGGTGGGATCGGTTTGCAGGCGCATCCCCTTATTCAAGCGACGCACGAATACCCCTGCGATTTCGCTGCGCTCAGAGGGCTGCCCTGTTTCCTTTTCAATCAGCGAGGCCATAATCAGAGCCTCATAAGAAGAAGCGTAGGGAAGCCCCTCCCCTTTTGCCTGCCACTCCTCTTCCAACACACGCCGCATACGTTCATGGGCCTGGCGCAGCAGCTCAATATCCGTAGTGCCAGAACGGTACACATAGGTGTCCGGGAATATCCACCCCTCCACGGAGCCCTCTTCCAAGCCCAGTAACCGAGCCGCCGCGCGGACGCTACTGGCCGCCTCTGATTTAACAACCCTCTGCCCGGAGCGGATTTTCTGCAGGGCTTGCCGGAAAGTCCAACCCTCGACCAAGGTCAGGCGATAGGTAGTGACCTCCCCTCGATTAAGACGGCCGATCAGATCCATAGCGGTACTGCCGCGGGGTATTAAATATTCGCCGGAGTGGATCTCAGTTTTCCCCTCCCAATAGGCGTAGGCGAGGACCAACCGCGGCCAATGTATGACTCCATTCCCTTCAAGCTTGCGCAGGGTACCAGAGAGGCTGCTGCCTTTCTCTACCTGGAACCGCAACCCTTTTTCCCCCAATGGAAGGGGCGCAGCTAGCGCCACCTGTAGTATCCAGAGGGATGCTACCACTAGCATGCAAGCGAGCAGAAAACCTCCAAACAGAGGTCTCCAAAACTTCGCTGGAGAGCTTTTCTGTTTTTTCTTTACCACAACGATTCCACGATCAAATGCTGTAACCCTTGAACACCAGCCCCTATCGGCCAACTTTTATGGCCAATAATCTCGATAACGGGCATGATTCCACGAACACTATTACACAGTGCCAACTCATCGGCGCCGCATAGGGCCCGAATATCCATATCCCGCTCCTGCCACTGAATCCTACCGTGCAACCAATCCAGCATGACTCCACGCACACCACAGCGCTGCAAACTGGGCGTTACCCAGGCATCGCCAAAACGCGCCAACAAGTTACATCGCAAACTCTCAATGACCCGCCCTTCACTATCGAGCATAAGGCCATCCAAGTGCTCTCCCTCAGGCAGTTCAGATTTCGCCCTATTATATCGACTGCGGTGCAGAAGTTTGCAGCCAGAGTTCCAACTTTTTGATACCGGCAGATACGTTTCACAAGGAAAAAGGTGGACTCCCAGTTCACTTTCTGAGCTCTGTATTAGAGGCAAAAAAGTAAGATCCCAACAGTCACTACCACTCACACGGCCTAAGCGCAAACGAACAATCGCCTCCCGGTGCCGAAGCTCCGCCACTAGCCGAAAAAGATGTTTTTCAATTTCATCCAGAGTCAGCCCAGCTGGAAGCGTACTGCGAGCGAGACGCCGCCTATGTAACGGCCACAGCGGTAATCTTCCGTTGTGACAGCGCATGGTTTCCAGGATTCCATTTTGATAATGCCCATCGGCAGGCAAGCTCTGGACAAGCTGGCCCCGGTGGAAACACTGCGGCAATTTGAGCATGCACGCCTCAGGCTGGGAGTTGCCCGCCAAAAGGCGGGCGGGTAGGTCAGATTCGCTTGAAGATTAATGAGCCGTTGGTACCACCAAACCCAAAGGAGTTGGAAAGTACTGAATCAATAATCATCGGCTGAGCCTCTTGCGGCACCAGATTCATATCCCTACAGGTTTCATCGGGATCGTAGAGATTAATCGTTGGCGGGGCCATTTGATCACGCAATGCGAGGACAGAAAAGACCGCCTCAATAGCTCCAGCGGCACCAAGCAGGTGCCCGGTCATTGACTTAGTCGAACTTACAGCCAGCTTTTCTACAGAATCGGTAAATACATTGCGAACAGCCTTGATTTCAGCGGTATCCCCCAGAGGCGTAGAGGTACCGTGGGCATTGACGTAATGGATATCAGCAGGGGCCATGCCCGCATTATTGAGCGCATTTTGCATTGAGAGTGCGGCTCCAGCCCCATCTTCCGGAGGCGAAGTCATATGATGGGCATCTCCACTCATACCAAAACCCACTAGCTCAGCGTGAATTGTCGCACCGCGGGCCTTCGCATGCTCATACTCCTCCAGGACAAGAACTGCAGCCCCCTCCCCCAAGACAAAGCCGTCCCGACTTTTATCCCATGGGCGGCTCGCCGTCTTTGGATCATCATTGCGGGTGGAGAGCGCTCTGGCCGCACAAAAACCACCGAGACCTACCGGTGTGGTAACCATTTCAGCCCCACCGCAAACCATGACATCCGCGTCACCGTATTGGATGGTCCGCATACCCAGTCCCAGGGCATGAGTGCCTGTAGTACAGGCGGTGGTTACCGCTAGGTTTGGCCCTCTCAGACCGTATTTTATCGATAGGTTGCCGGCCACCATATTAATAATGGCGCCCGGCACAAAAAATGGCGAAACCCGTCGGGGTCCCTTTTCCGCAATCAATAGCGCATTGTCTTCGATTGCCATAATACCGCCCATACCGGAACCGATACAGGTCCCCATACGCGGTGCATTCCCCTCGCTTACCTCAAGACCGCTATCTTCCATCGCCTGAATACCGGCGACCAGACCATACTGCAAGAATTTATCCATCTTGCGGGCGTCTTTCGCAGGCATATAAGGGGTAGGATCAAAATCTTTTACCGTAGCTGCGAAACGGGTTGAGAACGTCGAGACATCAAACGTTTCTATTGGAGCTGCTCCACTGACCCCCCTGAGGATGCCAGACCAAGTCTCTCCTACGGTGTTACCCAGTGGGCTCACTGTGCCCATACCGGTTACAACAACTCTTCTGTGCGACACTGCGGTCCCCCCGAAACTCTTACTACTACTGCTCTCCCTCGCCTTGCGAAGAAAATTACCAACGAACAGCAGTTACAATTCCATAGTCCTAATAAAAAGAGAGCCGCGCTATGAAACATAGAACGGCTCTCAGAAACGCTTGGCCACGTACAGCAACTAGACTGTTCGCACCTAAACTACCCAGCAGGAATTAACCAAGGTTATCCTTGATGTAATCGATTGCCAGCTGAACAGTAGTGATTTTCTCTGCTTCTTCATCGGGGATTTCGGTCTCGAATTCCTCTTCCAAAGCCATTACCAGCTCAACTGTGTCGAGTGAGTCCGCGCCCAGATCTTCAACAAAAGAGGCTTCAGGCTTAACGTCTTCTTCCTTCACGCCCAGTTGTTCAGCAACGATCTTTTTCACGCGCTCTTCAATGCTGCTCATGATTCAATTTAACTCCTAGTGGGTAAAAATCTGTTTTAGTCGCTATTGTTATTTCGCCAATCCAATTAACGGCGATAACGACCGGCTCACACAGCTTTTGGATAATTCAGAGGCCATTGTACCCCAACTTTTTAGGGTTGTAATGCACGGCCCTTCAACACCATCAGCAAATACAAAAATATCTTAAAAATCAATAATTTATTAAAATTTTTGCGACGTACATCAGGTCATATACATGCCGCCATTGACCTGTATTGTCTCCCCTGTGACGTAGGCCCCGGCATCACTTGCCAGGAAAGCCACAACCGAGGCAATCTCTTCGGGCCGGCCCAGACGGCCCAAGGGAATCCTATCAAGCAGCGCCTCGCGCTGGGCTTCTGGCAGTACTTTGGTCATATCGGTATCAATAAATCCCGGCGCAACCGTATTCACAGTGATACCCCGAGAGCCGATTTCTGCAGCCAGGGAACGCGCAAATCCCGCCACACCGGCCTTGGTCGCCGCATAATTACTCTGTCCCGCATTGCCCATACTGCCCACTACGGAACTGATGTTGATAATACGCCCCCAGCGGGCCTTGGTCATATCCCGCAGGCAAGCTTTGGCCATTCGATAGACCGCCGATAGGTTCGTCTCAACCACCGAGTCCCACTCATCGTCTTTCATGCGCATGAGCAAGTTGTCTTTGGTAATACCAGCGTTATTAATCAAAATGGTGGGCACAGAAAAATTGGCCTTTATCGCCGCATGCACTTCGGCAATACTTTCTTTACTGGTGACATCCAACACCATACCAGCCCCACGGATTCCTTTATCAGCAAAACGGGCACTGATCTTCTCTGCTCCACCCTCACTGGTCGCAGTGCCAATCACCGTCGCCCCCTGACCGCCCAGCATATCTGCAATTGCCGCACCAATACCGCGACTAGCACCGGTAACCAGGGCTACCTTACCCTCAAGGGAAATCATTAAGCTCATACTTGCTTTATCCTTATTCGATCATCTCCAATCACCCGAGCAACTCAGATGGCTGTGGATCTCAGTGCCTCATTAAAGCTTCCGGGAGTGTCGATGCCATGACAGGCAACGCTGCGATTGATTCGCTTAGCCAAACCCGCCAGCACCTTGCCGGGCCCACACTCAACCAGCTGCATAACACCATCAGCCACCAACTTTTGGGAGCAGGCAGACCAGCGCACAGGGCTATAGATCTGCTCAATCATAAGCGCTTTGATCTTCGCCGGATCAGCCTCGGTTTCGGCATGTACATTGTGTACTACGGGAATTTCAGGTGCACTGAATTCTGCCGCCTCAATTTGGGGAGCAAGCTTTTCCGCTGCCGGACGCATCAACTCAGTATGGAATGGTGCGCTCACCGGCAGAGGCATTGCCCTCTTGGCACCCGCCGCCTTACAGGCATCAATAGCACGCCCAACCGCAGCACTGCTGCCAGCGATGACAATTTGACCCGGAGAGTTATAGTTCACCGCGGCAACTACCTCGCCCTGTGCCGCACTGGTACAAGCCTCTTCTACCTCGGCATCGTCAAGACCTATCACAGCAGCCATAGCCCCCGTGCCGACAGGGACGGCCTCCTGCATCAGGCGGCCGCGTTCACGGACCAAGTGAACTGCATCCTTGAACGCCAAGACTCCCGAACAAACTAATGCTGACCACTCTCCAAGACTGTGTCCCGCCATGCTTGCGGGCAGGGCGCCGCCACGGGCACGCCAGAGTCGGTAAAGAGCAACACTTGAGGCTAAAAGCAGTGGCTGGGTACGCTGAGTAAGATTGATTGCTTCTTGCTCGCCATTTTGGCAGAGGTCCCAAAGGTCATAACCGAGGACTTCCGAAGCTTCGGCAAAAGTGGCGAGGATTTCAGGGGCTTCCTGGGCAATTTCGGAGAGCATTCCGATCTTTTGAGATCCCTGCCCCGGAAAGACGAATGCAAGCGCGGCATTGGTCATAAGACATCCTTAAATCTGTTTGGCAAATTTCAGTAAGAGAAGGGCATGCTTTCTACCCTATTGCCCTTGAGTTTCGCTCGCCAGCCTGCACCAAAGCGGCACCGACTCTCGCGGCTAGGTTAGCATCGGCACATTCTTTAGCCGTCACCATGGCCCGGTAAAAGGCTTCACTGCTGGCACCTCCGTGACTCTTGATCACGTTACCCTTCACTCCTACAAAACTGGCGCCATTATAGCGAGCAGGCTCTACCTGTGTGCGCCATTTTCGCAACAACTTTATGGCTAATTGGCCAAAAAAACGCTTAAAGCAACCCTTCTTTTCAATAGTGAACGCTTTTTGACCCATAAGTCTAATTACACCTTCAGCGGATTTCATGGCCACATTCCCCATCAGCCCATCGCATACAACCACGTCGACGGCACCGGTAAAGATATCGTGCCCCTCCACAAACCCCACATAATTGACTTCCGGGTCTGCCTCCAAGAGCTCTGCAGCCCTACGGATCTCAGCGGTTCCCTTGTGCGCTTCAGCGCCTATATTCAATAGAGCCACTTCAATGTCTGCGCGGGGGGTTCCGGTATGAAGATGCTGCGCCTCTATCCCCATCCGAGCGAACTGCAACAAGTCCTCCGCATTGCACCCCACATTTGCACCCAGATCTAAAAGGTAACAGGAGCCGTGCCCCGAAGGGACAGACTTACCCAGTGCCGGCTTTCTAACGCCCTCAATATTACCCAGAACGCTACGGCTCAAAGCTAAAAGCGCGCCGGTATTTCCAGAGGTCACCATAGCCTGAGCATCGCCCTCAGCAACCGCTCTCAGCGCTTCGGCCATTGTGGAATCACGCTTGTGACGCACAGCCTGAAGAGGGTTGCACTCCTGGGTAACCACCTGTTCACAGTCAACAATTTCAAGACGATCGGGAATGCGGGGGTGGCGCTGCTCCAGGAACAGTGCTTCTAGTTGCGCGCGGGGACCGAAGAGTTTCAGCTGCGCTGCGGGGAAGTTTTGAAGGAATCTAACACAGGCCGGAACGACAGAGCGGGGACCTAAGTCCCCGCCCATTGCATCCACGGCCAATCGCAATTGGCTGGACAAAGCTTACTCTTCTTCGGAGCCGCCGCCGATTTCGAGCACCTTGCGACCACGGTAGAAACCGTCTTTGGTCACGTGGTGACGCAGGTGCTTTTCACCGGTAGTCGGATCTACGGAAAGGGTGGCACCGGCGCCCAGAGCGTCGTGAGAGCGGCGCATGCCGCGACGGGAACGAGTCTTCTTGTTTTGTTGAACAGCCATTGCTAGCTCCTAAAATAAACAAATTTCGCTGGAACCGGGGCGCCTACCGGCGAGCCCAAACTCCCCGGAAAATCTAGGATTTACCCGAAGAACCCTTCAACTGCTCCAGCACTTTAAAGGGGTTTTCCTGCTGCTCCCCCGCTTCAGTTTCTTCCTCACCAACGTGAAAGCTCTCCTTAGAGACGCATTCCTCATCGTGATAAGCCACCATCGGCAGATTGAGCAAAATTTCATCTTCAAGGATCAAGTGCAAGTCCAGCTCATCGCCGTCTTGAATAACCGGATCCAGGTCTTTAGGGAGGGCCCTGCCCTGCTCTTCAGACCAAACGATACCCCAGCAAAACTGCGCCTCCAGCTGTTCTCGCACAGGATGCAAACAACGCTGGCATAGCAGGTCCACTGCGCACGATACCTTACCGCTGACAGTGAGATGATTTTGCAGATCACGGCCAAACTGAATTTCAGTCGCGATCTCCCCATCCACAGACTCTACAGCCTCACTGAGACGCTCCAGTGACTCCAGAGGTAAAATACCGTCCAGAAACTGTTCGCGCTGCACCAATTTTCGAGCGTCAACGCTCTTCGGCAATACTGATTTAGGGGGGGCTATCGACATAAGCGCGCAATTCTATGGACTCGCCCCACCCTTGTCAAAACAATTAAGCCACTGCAGTATCGCCCACGCACAAACCTTGACCAACCAACCATGGAATTGTCCAAATAATGGCCACCCCACTGATACTAGCCTCCAGCTCCCCCTACCGCAGAGCACTACTGCAACAGTTGCAACTTCCCTTCCAGTACGCGGCCCCCCATATAAATGAAGAGGCGAGGCCCGGAGAGGGTGCCGACGCGCTGGCCTTGAGACTAGCCAAAAGAAAGGCTGAGGCTTTGGCCGTCAACAACCCGCACGCCCTGATCATAGGGTCAGACCAGGTGGCCGAATGCCGCGGGCAAATACTAGGAAAACCAGGCAATCGATCCAAGGCCATCGCCCAACTTCAGACCTGCTCCGGCCACAAAGTCACCTTTCACACCGGCCTCTCACTCCTCGACAGCGAAAGTGGGCGACAAACAAGCACGGTGGAGACTTTTACGGTGTACTTCCGCACATTGAACTCAGCGCAGATCGAAAGATACGTAGAATTGGAGAAACCCTACGACTGCGCCGGGTCCTTTAAGGTAGAAGGCCTGGGCATTACCTTATTTGAGAAGCTTGACGGGGGCGACATCAACACCCTTGTGGGCCTCCCCCTGATCCGACTGGTAGACTTCCTCAGCGAATTTGGTATAGACCCACTAAACCCAGAAATTAAGTGCTAAGCGGGGACCAACCAAGCAGGTCGGCAAACTCATCTATGATGATCTGAGGCTTGCACCCCTGTAGACGAGTCGGGCAATGGGCACCATAGCTTACCCCGATAGAAGACATACCAATCGCCGCAGCCATATTTAGGTCGTAAACCGTATCGCCCACCATGACGGCCTCATCGACACCACAACTTGTTTCGGTCAGCAGCTCACTAAGCATTCGCGGATCTGGCTTGGACGCCGTCTCATCCGCACAGCGACTCGCTACAAACAAATGCCCCAAGCCGTGCTCATCAAACTCCCGGTTGAGACCGCGCCGACTCTTTCCTGTAGCAACCGCCAGCCGATGCCCCCCACAAAGCAGTTTGTCCAGGGTGTCCAATACACCCTCAAACAAAGGCAGAGGGTCCACCCTGGCAGCCATCCACTCCTCGGAATAGAACTGCCGCAGGGCTTGCTTATCCTCGCTGGCAGCCTCAGGAAACAAGCTCGCCACGGCCTCCGGCAGCCCCAACCCAATAATATTGCTTACGGCCTCTGGAGCGAGCACTGGCAACCCTACCCGCTCAGCTGCACGCAGCATACATGCCACAATCCGAGCCTCGGAATTACAAACTGTGCCGTCCCAGTCAAGTATTACCAGCATAACTACAAACCCTACTCATCCCGCAACTTCTTCAGCAACCCCTGCAACTCACCTGGCAGAGGCGCCTCAACATGCACACTGGTACCATCTGGTAGCGTACAGCGCACCGAGGCCGAATGAAGGAAAAGACGCTTGAGGCCCCGTTCGCGAAAATCCCGATTATCCTCATCAGCCGTGTATTTGCTGTCACCCGCCAGGGGGCAGCCAACAAATTGAGCATGCACTCGAATTTGGTGAGTACGCCCGGTCACAGGCTCTGCGGCTAGCAACGTCGCCGCCTTAAAGCGCTCCAGCACTTGAAAGCGCGTTTCGGAAGCTTTGCCATCTTGGTGGACCGAGACCATTCGCTCACCGCTCTTCAGCGTATTTTTGCGCAAAGGCACCTCAACCACCTTTTGACCCCTGGGCCATTTACCCACTGCCAGAGCCAAATAAGACTTACCGATACGACCATCGCGCAGCTCTGACTGCACATGCTGTAAAACCGCGCGCTTGCGCGCCACCATAATCGCGCCGCTCGTATCCCGATCAAGGCGATGCACAAGCTCGATAAACGGGCTCTGCGGATACATTTGCCTGAGCACCTCAATCAAACCGAGCCGCACTCCACTGCCGCCATGGACAGCGAGGCCGGCAGGCTTACTGATCACAAGCAGGCCCTTGTCATCGTAAAGTATGGAATCTTTTATCAGCTGACGCAGCGGTTCTCCCGCAAGCGGAGCAGGAGCCTGTTCCGCAGCACGAATTGGCGGCACACGCACTACATCACCAGCCACCAACTTGTATTCTGCCTTTACCCGTCCTTTATTTACTCTGACCTCACCCTTACGCAGGATTCGATAAACTCGCGATCGGGGCACGCCCTTAAGGCGCGCCATTAGAAAATTATCAACCCTCTGCCCTGCCAGCTCATCGGGCACAGTTAAGAACTGTACGCCACCAGAGGCTTTCCAGGTATCAGAGGGGGTGTCGGCCGCAGCCGCTTTATGGGGGGATGTACTTCGCATGACGCGCATCATAGCGCCGCGGCCAGGACAATTGAAGCACCACCCTGCCCGTGCTATATTCGGCCGGCCTGGATTCGGCTGGTTTTCGGCCATTGGCGGCTTCCCACATGAAGAGATAGCCAAGGTTTCAGAGAAAATACCGCTGTTCGGCCAGTGCGCGGGCATACCGCGTCATTGATAAAAAACTTAGCTGATGAGCGCACCCCAAAACGAGAATCTCAAGGGGCCTCACCGGCACAACAGCCCACAGTTAAGTGGGTAACTATCGCGAAGGTAAGACGGGCCGCAACCCGCAGCGCTTGAAAGGACAACTCATAAAATTTGCGTCCCGCTCTGCAGATGATGATGCCAGCGACCGAACTGGCAACCAGGGTTCAACTGTTTCCAATAACCTGGTGAACAAAGTAAAAGAAGATAGGCACCGGCCAAAAGCCGAGCTGCAGAGCCAGTAACAACGACGCAAACCTTGCCACCCAGCTTGAAACTGACCGAAGGGTGGCGCCCAACCCGGCCATGGAAATCCACGGCCCTGGTACAGGGCAGTACTAACAAAAGGTACTCAAGGAAAAAAGGTACTCAAAGTACCAACGGATAGCACCACAACAGCGTTTATCCGGAGTTTTTGCAGTGAGAACTATAGGCGAACGATCGTCTCAGATAAGCCGCGTAGACTGAGTTTGCGGCAGAGACAGCGCTTTTGATTTCCCTGCCCCGCCATCTGGTCCTCTCCATTTGGTGGCCCACAAGCAAGTCTGCAAACAGCGGTGTCATACCTTTGCGCAACGCAAGGAAAACGACACGCATGAAGAGAATGCTAATCAACGCAACCCAACCTGAAGAGTTGCGTGTAGCCCTGGTCGACGGCCAGTGGCTCTACGACCTGGACATTGAAAACCGCACCCGTCAGCAGAAAAAAGCCAATATCTACAAAGGCAAAATTACCCGTGTAGAACCCTCCCTCGAAGCCGCTTTTGTCGACTACGGTGAAGAGCGCCACGGCTTCCTCCCCCTGAAAGAAATTTCCCGTGAATACTTCCTCAAACAGCCCAAGGACATCGAAGGCCGCATCAAGATTAAAGATGTCGTCAAAGAGGGCATGGAAGTCATCGTTCAGGTAGATAAAGAGGAGCGAGGCAACAAAGGGGCCGCTCTGACCACCTTTATCAGCCTCGCCGGGCGCTACCTGGTCCTGATGCCAAACAACCCCCGCGCCGGCGGCATCTCCCGCCGCATCGAAGGCGACGAACGCTCCGAGCTGCGTGATGCCCTGGCAAGCGTAGATGTCCCCTCAGGCATGGGCATTATCGTGCGCACCGCCGGTGTTGGCCGCAGCGGCGAGGAGCTGCAATGGGATCTCAACTACCTTCTACAACTGTGGAACGCCATAAAAGACGAGGCGGACACCTCTAAAGCCCCACACTTCCTCTTCCAGGAAAGTAACGTAATTATTCGCGCTATCCGCGACTACATGCGCGACGATATCGGTGAAGTGATTGTCGATGACGCAGACTCCTTCGGGCTGGCAAAAGGTTTCGCCGACCAGGTAATGCCCCACTACAGCCACAAGGTTAAGTTCTACGAAGACTCTATTCCGCTGTTCAACCGCTACCAAATCGAAAGCCAGATTGAAACGGCCTTCGAACGCGAGGTCAAACTCCCCTCCGGCGGCTCCATCGTTATCGATGTCACCGAAGCGCTGATTTCTATCGACATCAACTCCTCTCGCGCCACTAAGGGCGGCGATATTGAGGAAACCGCGCGCAACATCAACCTCGAAGCAGCTGACGAAATTGCCCGCCAGCTGCGACTGCGCGACATGGGCGGCCTAGTCGTCATCGACTTCATTGACATGCAGAGCAAGTCCAACCAGCGCGAAGTTGAGAAGCGTATGGAAAAGGCCCTCAGCATGGACCGCGCACGCGTACAGGTTGGCCGCATCTCCCGCTTTGGCCTTTTGGAAATGTCGCGCCAGCGCCTGCGTCCGTCTCTAGGTGAAACCACCTTCCGCGTCTGCCCCCGCTGTAGTGGACAGGGCACCATACGCGGCACTAAATCGCTGGCACTCTCTATCCTTCGCCTGGTGGAAGAAGAAGCCAAGAAAGAGCGCAGTGCAGAGATTCGCGCAATCACCCCCGTGAATGTCGCCACCTACCTGCTCAACGAGAAGCGCAAAGCCATTTCCCAAATCGAGTCCCGCAACAAGACCCGAGTGGTTGTTGTACCCAATGCGGACATTGAAACACCGCATTTTGAAGTTCAGCGCCTGCGCGATGACGATACCGCCACCTTGGAAACCTCCTACAAGATTTCCGGAAGTGCAGAGGAAACCGTTACCAAGAAAGAAGAGCAACCCCAGCGCGCCCCGGCCCAGGCTGCGGTGAAGCCGATCACCCACACTATACCGGCGCCCACTCCGGAGAAAAAACCGGAACCGGGCCTATTCAGTCGCCTGATCAGTGCCATCGCTGAGCTTTTCTCCAATAAAGAGGAAGAGCCCCAAAAGCATCAAAAGTCTCAAAACCGAGGTAAAGACTACCAGCGCAACCGCAACCGTAATCGCAATCAACGCAGTGGTAACCGCAGCAATCGCGGTGAGCGCCAGACGCGCCGCAAAGACGATCGTCGCGAAGATGCTAAGGGCGAAGATCAGCGAGAGGCCAGACAAACCTCCAAGCAATTTGATGATCGTGAAGGTGGAGCAGAGCGTGGAGAAGGGCAGCGCCGCCGTCGCCGCCGCCGCAGCGGAGACAATCGTCGCAAAGACGAAAATCGCAGCAACATCACTGAAAGCAGCGCCACAGAAAGCAGTGTCCAGGTAGACGAAAGCACCGATCAACAGCGCCCGGCACGCCGCCCCAGCAATGTACGCGGCCGCCCGCAGGCTCGCCGCCGAGGCCGCCGCCCGGAGAATACTGCCGCTACCGCCGTTGCCCAAAGCCAGGAAGAGCTGGACCGCGAAGTTAATGAAGCCATTGACGAAGCTGAAAGTGAAGCCAGAAAGTCCAGGGACACTGCCACAAATGTCGCTAGTGAGACGCCAGCAAGCGAAACTCCGAAGCGTAAAACCGAGCGCAAAGAACGGAGGCCATCGAAACCCGCACAGGCAGGCCAAGCCAAACCCTCTGTAGAGGCCCCCGCACGCACCCCGATTGCGGAAGAAGCCACCACAAGACAAGAGGAAGCAAAATCTGTAGCAAATACCGAAGAAAGAGCGAAACCGGCGGCCACTGCCGTGGAGGCACCCAAAGTAACGGCAACCTCTGCGACACAAGTAGCACCCGCCGCTGCCCAAGAAGAGCGATCCACCACCCATCAAACGGCAAATAAAGCAGCTGAAGAAACACCTTCTGCCGTGGAATCGCCGGAGGATGCGGAAGAGACCGCTCTGCAAGAGGCCAGTGAAGCGGCTAAGGCAAAGGAAGAGCTGAGCAACGCTCTCGCCAGGGAAGAGGTAATGACCGCTGAGGCCAAAGCCTCCGAAGAAATCACCTCCCCGGCAACTCGCGGTCGCGCAGGTAATGACCCTCGTAACAATCCCAAGCCATTACTTGAGCTGGCAATCGTTACCGAGCACCGTGAAGTCGGCATCCAGCAGCCGCTGGATACCGCCCAACCAGCGGCCATTGAGCACAATCCTCGCCCCCTCACCCGCCCGGCTAACGACCCTCGCCTGGCTCGAAGCGTAGCCCAGGCAGACGCGGATTCTAACCGCAACTCTGCAGAAGCCGGCTAACAGAGCCCCGTGAAGCCGCCAACACCTGAGGTGTTGGCGGCTTTTTTATTCCCGAGCACGTGTCGGGATTGGTCAATAAATCACCTAACCTATTGAACTTATTAAAAAAATTCACAAGGGCACTTGTATGTAGCACGAAGCTGGGTATAATGCGCAGCATAATTTGGTGGGGTGGCTGAGTGGTCGAAAGCGGCGGTCTTGAAAACCGTTGACTGTAACAGGTCCCAGGGTTCGAATCCCTGCCCCACCGCCATATAAAGTCTTGTAAATCAATGGGTTACAAGCAACCAAGGGCGGTACCAATTTTCTTGGTACCGCCCTTTTTCGTTCAGGTCTCAACAAAGTCTCAACGCAAAATCAGCAACCACCCGCATAGCGGGTGGTATGGTGAAAGCCCCCAGAGGGGGCTATTTACAACCCCGCCAGTTGCATCTGCTCTTGCCGGCGCTCTTCAACCTCTTGATTCTTGATGTACTCTCGAATCATCTGCTCATCAAGACCTACTGTACTCACGCAGTAGCCCCGAGCCCAAAAATGTCTTCCTGTGAAATTTCTCTGCACATGCTTGTACTTCCGAAATGTCTGGATCGCAGATTTCCCTTTCAGAAACCCAACCGTATTGGAAACACTTAACCTTGGAGGAATCATTAACAACATATGAATGTGGTCCCTCATTGCGTACCCCTCGACCAACTCAATGCCTTTCTGACAACATAAGTCTCGGAATATTGCTCCAATCTCACGTCTCAATGCTCCAAATAACGCTTTCTTTCGATACTTGGGCAAAAATACCACATGGTACCTGCAATAATGTTTAACGTGAGCTTGGCACTGCCAATCTCGCATATGGCCTCCTTAAAGAACTTGCCGGTTCATGGAGGCCATATTTTTACTCTGCACGCCGGAACGGCAGAGCCTTATCAAGTCTCACCGCCTGAGGCGGTGGTTTACCTATTTGTTAATTATCTCTTGCTGCCAAGGAGGCGGGAAGTGCACATGACTGCGCCGCTACTCTCCCCCGCTTCCCTGTCGATTAGTTAGCGAGCAAGGCTGACTAGAATAGAGCAAAACGTTGTATACATACGCCGTAAAGGAAGAACAGAAAAACCATTTGAAGAGGGTTTTACACGGGATGCTACAAGCTATATACATTGGTTAAGGCAAAACCTGACGCACCCCTTTGAAACGAAGGGTTTATCGCTTTTGATGAGGGCGTTTAAACCAAAAAAACATTTGAATAAAGCTAAATTTACAGCTGAAAACTCACTAAAAAGTACCCCTTGAGATCGCAAATTTTTCTTCGAATATATCGAGGTGCTCATCAGCCTGAGCGGCCTAGCTCTCCGAAGCTGCCGACATCTCAAGCGGGAAGCTCCTCCTCATCTGTTTAAGGAAGGTAGTCGGAGCCAGTCGATACAAAAAAGCACCTACAAGGCTTACATCTTTTGGGAACCACCGCTCCCTCCCCTTTTCTAAAGCCGCTACAATTTGATTGGCCATCCATTCAGCACTGCGCACAGTTCCTATAGTACTTCGTTGGTGCTTGGCCAGCCCACCATCGCCGGCTAAAGCATTTTCTTCGATCGTTGTAGCTAGGAAACTTGGGTACACCATCAGCACTTTTACCCTCTCACGCCGCACCTCCTCACGGAATGTCTCGAAATACTGGTGCAAAGCGCTCTTGGCTGCGCAATAACCCGCACGGCCCAATACGGGCATCCAGCCGGCCATGGAGCTAATATTTACCACACAGCCAGAAGCAGCTTTTAGTTCTGTAAACAACCCCTGAGCAAGTCCTACCGGGGCATAGTAATTGACATCCATCACTCTTCGGAGGACCTCGCTGGTCGTTTGAACGGAGGGACTACGATGCGTAATGCCAGCGTTGTTTACTAGCAGATCAACCCTTGAATACGCGCCTCTTAAGAGCTGAATCAACGCCTCAAGTGCTTTGCTATTAGATAAATCAACCACAAAAACCCTAACTCGAATACCGCGAGCCTTAAGCTGAGCTTCTCTTTGGCGAAGTGTATTGACGGCACTATCAACCAGGGCGAATTCGGCAGTAAATTTTCTCGTAAGGCACTCGGTAATCGCCCAGCCCAAGCCCCCCGCAGCACCAGTAATCACAAAAGTCTTTTTTGGGGTTTCAGCTTTATTCACAGCCACCTCAGATCTCCCCCATAGGCAAAGAGCACTTGCGAGAAGCCGGTGCTATGCCGAGTGCCTTTTCTGCAAAAAAATTAAAAACCTCTTTGGACGTCTTCTCCGGAAGAAACCCCAACTCTTCTTTCAAGCGACGGTTATCCAGGACAGGCCTATATTGCAAAAAGGCCACTTGACTGGGATGGGTATTTGTTAAGTGGAGACTATAACCTAGTCGAAGAACCGCTTTTACCAGCCATATCGGTGGCTTTATAAGCGATTTAGACAGTGTATGTGCGATTTCCCTGGGGCTGACACGACCGTCACCAGCCAGATTGAAGATACCTCCGGCATTAGTGTTCACGCCGAAGGATATTGCACGGATAACATCCTGGTCCCAAACAAAAACAAACGGAGAATTGTGGCCTCCCGGGTCCAGGATTACCTGCTGGCTAAACAGGGCACTGATTTTGTTATTGGTCTTGGCCCCCAAAACGGAAGAAACGCGAAAAATCAGCTGTTTGAGGCGTGGGTGCTTTTCACAGTATTCAGCCAGTAACGCCTCAACTTGACGCTTGTTGTAGGAGTAACCAAATTCGGGATTACCACGCAGTGGATGATGTTCATCGAGTTTGGATGGATTATCAGGATAATAGCCATAAGCCGCACCGCTGCTTGACACAGTGATATGCTCAACACCCGCGTAGAGACAGGCATCTAATACATTTCTGGTGCCTTCCACGTCGATGCGATACTCGGCCGCCTGATCGCGCCCTGCAGACATTACCGACGCCAAGTGAATCACATGGGTAATAGATTTCGACTGCATTAATGCCCCAAGGGCCTTATCACAGATATCCATAACATAAACTGGAAAGCTCGCAGCTTTAGATCGAATATCAATCCCGAAAACCGGAAGAGTTTTACTCAATCGTTCCCCCAGCTGATGGCCGATATAGCCTGAGGCCCCTGTAATCAAAATCCGCTGTTCCATCGTGAAGCCTCCATCAAGAAGTCACTTCTGATCCGCCGGTCTGGTAAAACGCTGCTCGCGGGAGAAGATCTTTCTGCAAATCTGCCTTGTGAACTGCAAGAGCCTTCAAGTACGCTTCTTTATGAACGTAATACGCCATGCGCTCAAGGTTCAGATACCGCATACCACCGTCTATGCGTATACCCGCTCTCTGTTGGATCGTTTTCCTGAATCGACTCGCAGAGGGAGCCCCAGCCATTAACTGGTGTATATAAAGCGCAACAAGTTCTGCCTGTTTGTTACGCCCTTCCCACCCCAGCCCCGCCGCCTCGACCATCCCCATCATGAAAAGGTTGTCTGACTCTGGATGGAATACATTTAGATAAAGGCTAGGCGCATGGCCACTCCAGTTCAACTCACGGCTCTCTATGAACGGATAATTAAGCGTATAACCCGTAGCTTGCACAATCAGATCATACTCCCGGCATTCACCATCCGAGAATCGCACTTTAGCGGCATTTACCGATGTAATATCCGGCCTTGGATTGATATCCCCATGGCCAATGTGGTGCAGCAGTAAGGAATTGACTACGGGGTGGGATTCAAAGAGTTGGTAATCTGGCTCGGGTAATCCGTATTGAGATGGACGCCCTAATGAGAAATTCGTGAGCGCCCTGGTTATTCGGCGCTTGAAAAAATCGGGGAGCTTAAGTTTTCCACCCAGCTGATCGACAGGTTTACCGGCAATATACTTCGGCAAGAAGTGATAGCCGCGACGCAGACTGATCTCCACGCTGCTCGCTCTCTGTACCGCATCTACAGCAATATCTGCTCCACTATTACCACAACCAATCAACAGGACTCTTTTCCCGGTAAAGACCTCGGGCGATCGGTACTGCGCGGAATGCAATAACTCCCCAGAGAACTTACCAGGAAGTTCGGGTTGGTTCGGGTGGTGTAATGTGCCGCTGGCAATGAGTAAACCACTAAACGCTCGCGTTTTTTCCTGCCACTTTCGACGAGTAGTAACTAGCCAGCCTCCTCCGCTACGAGTGCATTTCAAGACTTCCGTATTAAACTCGTAGTGGCCGTAAAGTCCAAATTTTCTCGCATAGGACCGGAAATAATCACGCATAGCACGATGGCTGGGATAATCAGGGACGTCCTCATCCATGGGAAAATCGGCAAACTCAGTCATCTTCTTCGAGGAAATAAGATGTGCCGATGCATACATTGTGCTGGTTGGGTTATCGATATCCCATAAGCCACCGACCTCACTGTGCACCTCAAAGCCAACACAGGGGATACCAAGCTTAAGCAAATGTCGCACGGTACACAGGCCCATGGGGCCGGCGCCAATCACTGCGTAGGGTTTCATGGTCGCTCCCCTTGCCTTTTTATTCGTTTTAGGACCAAGCCAAAAGAATATACCGTGACAAATTCACAGCAGATCGTCATTATCGGGCAGATACTGGTTAATTTGGGACATATAGATAGTGTTGAACGACTCTAGAAGTGTGCACCTCAGCTATGCCAGGGCTTTAGTTGAGGCACTGTCCAGCTTGGGGCTTCCTCAACCAAAAGGGGCCCACAAAGTTTTGTCCCAAATAAACCGGGAGGAACGTGTTCCAATTCATCAGCAGGAGCAGCTTTGGGAAGCGCTAATTGACAGCTACCCAGACCCCTTACTGGGAATAAGGCTTGGGCTTGCCATGCAAACCAATCAGATTGGACTAGTGGGTTACTTACTGATGACCCAAAAAGACCTGGGTGCAACGATAGAACAGTTGATTACCTACCACCCGTTACTTGGGGAAGGGGGTCACTTTGAAATGCGTCGCGATGCCCTGACTGTAAATCTCTGCTACCACCCCAATTTCTTAAGCTACGCACAGATCCGTGTAGAAACGGTACTCGCTGCTTGTCTGGCTCAAACCCGGATTATGACTGGTGGAAAGTTTCAAACACACAAGATAATGCTCTCCTATCCCGCCCCCAGTCTCGCCCTACAACAACAGTATCAAGCGCTTCTACAAACACCAGTAACGTTCAATGCACAGGTTTCAGCCATCCGATTCCCCGCCCATTACTTGGCACTTCCTCTAGCCGCAGCTGATAGAGATGTTGTGGCCTGTTTAAAGCCAAAAGCAGATGCCCATTTACAGGCACTCGCAGAAAAGTCCCTACACCGTAAGGTGTCACTCTTACTTCAACAATCCCCCGACTTAACCCGTGAACAGGCTGCCAAACATCTCTGCCTTAGTCCCAGGCATTTGAGTCGTAAACTGCAAGGTGAGCAGGTCAATTTTCGTAAACTTCAGGATGAGGTACGCAGTTATTATGCTAAGCAATGGTTAATGGAAGGCAACAAATCGATTGTCGAGATCGCCACAGCCTTGGGGTACTCCGATGAGAGTGCCTTTGGCAAAGCCTTCAGACGATGGGAGGGAGTCTCTCCCGGCTGTTATCGAGAATGCCTAACTACTTAATCGCTAAATC
Organism: Microbulbifer echini; assembly: GCF_041447225.1. NCBI lineage: Bacteria > Pseudomonadati > Pseudomonadota > Gammaproteobacteria > Cellvibrionales > Microbulbiferaceae > Microbulbifer > Microbulbifer echini. The sequence continues at coordinate 197,528 of NZ_JBGMEL010000006.1, forward strand.
TGACGGACTGCTTAATAAATAACCCCGTTGAATTTAGTAACCTTCCTAGATTTAAATACTAACTTTTTATAGAGCATGCGCACCGCCTTATTATATAGACAACCGCTTAATCGGTGAGCGACACATCACATCCAACTGAGGCGAGGTATTAATAAATAATGCAAACCAGAAGTAAATAAAACACTACTGCCAACCCCAGCACTCAATGAGTGTTGCGCCGTATGTTTGACAGGCACGCTGAACTCTACTATATGGCTTCACAGGTCATGATGTTCACAGTGTATTTCCGGCGTATAAACACCCAAATTATCGCCCAGCTTTCAACGGCAAAAATGATCATTCACAACACATATTTCACACAGCTACCCTCTAGAACTGGATTGCTCACAGGTCGATGCGCTACTGAACACCATCCACCGCGTTAAAATCACCTGATCTCCTACAACGAACGCAAACTAGAAACTATCCAAAAAATCTACATGCAATATCCTACCTATCTGTAGACATGCCCCTCAACAACTGAAGGATTCATTTATGCCCCTCATAAAAAATACCCTAAATTGTATTGCAATAGCCATGCTTGCATCAGCCGTGGTTATAGCCGAGGAAAAACCTGGCCAGAAATCTTCAGCCATGAGCGATGCATGGCTCGACGGGAAAGCCGAGACCGTGCTTTTACTCAACAAAAATTTAAATAGCTTCACCATTGACACAAAAGTCAACAATGGCATTGTCACCTTAACAGGAGAGGTCAATAGCGATATTGATAAACGCCTGGCTGGCGAACTGGTTGCCGGAATAGACGGCGTCAAGAAAATAAACAACGAACTGATGGTTACCGACAAAAAAAGTATCAGCGATACCATTTCTAGCGAATACACAGACGCCAAGATCGCAACCGTAGTAAAAACCCGACTATTGCTCGACCAACAAATTCCAGGAACTAAAATTGACGTCTCAGCCCAAGGTGGCACTATCACCCTCAAAGGGTCAGTAAAATCCAGTGCACAGAAAGATCTCGCTCAAGCGATTGCAGAAAATACCGAAGACGTTAAGAAGGTTGTGAATAATTTAACCATAGTTAAATAAAGAGTTAACTCAGCGGGGCCGTCATGGCCCCATATATTCTTCGCATGTGGTAGACTAGGTCGCCCCCAATACACTGCGCACCTTAAGCCTGTCACTTGGATTTATTTTAAAAAAAACCCCAAAATCAGACTTTAGCAACCATCAACATCGATAAGAACCAACCAGAAAATCCAACTAAAGATAACTGGAAATAAGCACTTACTGCTCAATTTCCATAAACGCCAATTTGCAACGCTGCGGCGTAGTAGAATCATAACGATCTATCCATGCATTAATTTTCTTCCCGGATAATTGCGCAGCAATTACCATAGACAATGCCATTTTCCTAAAGTCCACGCTCTCTGTGCTTTCTAAATTAATTTTATCGCCATAACAGTTGGCCGAGCTAGGCATACGATAGATAGTAACCCCCCCACTGGATGACACCCGAACCTTAGGAGCACCATCACTGACAAAAGGCCCTTCAAGGGCCGACACAGACACACTGAGAAAAATCAGCCAAAAGAATAAGGGCTTATTTAAGCTTTTCATTTTTACCTCTAATATAGGAAAATAATATTACGATAGAATATGACTTCACAGACTTCGACAACAGATAACTGAGCGATGATCACACAAAACACCATCTTAAATAACGCGATGCTTTATGCAATAAGAACAATATCAACTGAAAATCTATTATTTTTACCCGAACTACTGATCAATTTCGATAAATGCAATTTTGCAGCGCTGCGGCGTCGTTGAACCATACCTATCCACCCAGACACTTACCTTCTTTCCAGACATTTGTGCAGCAAGCACTAAGGACAGCACCATCCCTTTCACATCTGGACCCCCCAAATCAACCACACCAACTTTATTATCATGGCAGTTAGCCGAAGCGGGAATAGGATAAATCACAAAACTCCCGTCTGATGACACCCTAGCCCAAGGAGGGACATCAGTGGTGAATGGCCCTTCAGCTGCTGCCACAGATACACTTAACAAAAAAATGCCAAAAAATAATATATTTTTAAAAATTTCCACCATCAACACCACAACTAATAAAAAATTAACATTCTAAAATGAAAAAACCAGCTTTAAACAAAACTCAACTTGAGCGTAACCTCTTTACAACCAAGCAACACCGACAGGAGTGCTGGTTTACCTATATACCTCGCTCACAAGGAAACTCCTCTCCTGTTATCAAGAGCAAAGAATTTTTTATGAACAAATACTTTCCCCTCCCATTTGTATCAGGATCTATAGAACATAAAAACTTATCAGTATAGACAGGCTCACCATTCGAATAATTACGCATTTCCGGAATCAACTTTATCAAAGTTGATTCTGCCCCATCTATAAAACCAGATACCTTTCCATTCAAATCTGAACTCTCAGAATCTGAATATGCCTGAGAACAGCCGCAGAGAAGCACTATTAAAACTATTAAAGACCCAGCCATCAAAATACCCTATAAAAAGACATTTTCGAAAGTCAAATCAGCACCGACCACTTACTCCCAGCCCTATTGTTCTCACAAAGAGACATATAACACCAACATTTTACTCTGAGCCCAGTTATTCCTTACTCATCCTTACCCAACCCCCTAAAAGAAACTATTTTCTGCATAAGCACAACAGTGATTAACGGCAAAAAAGAAACCGCAACAAACCACTCTCTTTCTGAAACCCCAGCAAACCCTCCCCTTAAAAACTGAAAAGAAATTACTGAGATAAGCGCAGAAGATAAAAAACCATACCTTACGAGCCTTACCTTTAGTTCATACACACCAAGTAGATCATAAATTTTTAGGCCGAGCATCAATGCACAAAACAACAAAATTACTCGCAGCAAAACCCAAATCTCGACCTCGACTATCCCTACAAACCAAACAGGAACTAAGGCTAAAGCAGTACTAAAGATTAAAATAAATTCCCGAACTTTTCTATGGCTATTCAACTGGAATCCTCCCCGCAGCCTCACCAACAGCTGCATTAAACCAAATGATAGGTTTGATTGGTGCTGGTGCCCCTTGATGTGCCATTGTTGTAAACACTTCTCTAGTAACATTTACACCAAAACGATACCCATTACCGGCAGAAGGGTCAGTAACCAAATCATAAGTGGATTTTCCTAATTGGCCATAACCGTAATAACTTAACCCACTAGTACAGGCTGAGAAAAAACCTCCACACAAAACGCCAGCACCACCAATAGCAATATATTTTTGATCGCGATAAAAATTATGGTTAAACACTGCCCAAGAAACCTCTTTAGAAGTTAGTGTAGATGCAGCCAAGCTTGATATAACTCGATGGGCACCCAACCTATATTGGGCAACTCGAAGGGCCCCCTGATCGACATTCAAATCCCCCTCCATTGCCGCTAACCCTTCTGCGGCATATTGATATGCAGCTGCATCATCAAGTTGATTCCATTGGACTTCAGGAACCATTTTCCCCACTAAATCATCATCAGAGATATTTTTATCAGATGTCCTTGAACTAACCGCCTCATGAAATGCTCCTGTCGCTGCACCATTTGCAAACTTACCACCAGTAAGCTTAGAAATTGTACCACCCAATATAGCTCGGCCAGTAACGCGAGCAGCTCTGTTGCCTATATTTCCTATTAGTGGGCCCGTAGCTGCCATTGCTCCAGCAGAAACAAAACCATGCCCAAACTTTCCACCTTGCAAAACACTCATTGTTCCGCCTACTAACCCAGAATAGAGAGCTGCTTCACCCAAGGAAATAGCACCTGCTTCATAACCAGTACCAATTTCTCCAAACGCGTAGGCCGAAACATAAGCTATAGCTCCTGCTTTAAATGCATCCCCCCAAGATGCTCCATGTCCTTTAGCAGATGCCGCTGCGTAGGCAGCACAACCCGCTGGGCCACCATAGTAACAAGCAGCAGCTTGGGCAACAGCATTAAGAATTGAGCTCTCAGTAATACCTAAGATGTCATCAAATACCTCGGAGAAAAATCCGTAACCACTTGGATCAACGCCGCTAAGGGGACTATTTTTCCCGTAGCTATACCGGTTATAACCTTGGGTATTTATTTCCCCATCAATAAACGGATCCGCCTGCATAAAGCGCCCCAAACGCGGATCGTAGATACGGCCATTCATATGAATCAGCCCTACCTCATCCAGCATTTCATGGCCGGTGTAACCACGGGTTGTGCGGCTGTCATCGAAGTTTGAAAGTGCAGTCAGGGATAACGCATTCCAATTGGCGCTATTGCGGCGCTGCCCCCAGGCATCGAAGGACATTTCCTGCACCACCTTACCGGTTTTATCGGTAATCAGGTCCATGGAACCCAGGTGGTCCTTGTAGAGGAACAGTTTATCAGTCGAGAGTACCTTGAATTCCTTGTCGGTTTTTACGGTATAGGCCGCCGTGCCCACCAGGTGACGCTTCCACTCGATCTCATTGGGCTTACTGGACTTCTGGATACGCTCGATACCGCCGATATACCAGGTCTCTGTCACTTCCCCATTACTACTATTGGTGTCCTTGCGGTAGTAGCGGCTATGGCTGGGGCCATAGAGGAACTCTGTGGTGTTATTTCCCTTTTTAATCAGGGAGGCTTTATCGAAGGTGGTGTAGCTGATGGTGCGGCCACCATCAAAACCATCCGAAGTCATATTGCCATTGAGGTCATAGTTATAGCTAACGCCTCCAGCGGTTGTCACCGCATGGGGGCCAGCGCCATTTTCACCATAGATATACTCTCCCACGCCGGCTTTAAAGGTGATATTGCCGATAGCGTTGTAGCGGATATCCTGTTCGGACGTACTGAGCCCACTACAGTTGACATTGCTGTTACCAATATGGGTTTTTATCAAACGGTTGAGCTTGTCATAGCAGAAGCTCTCACGCAGATCCTTGCTTCCGCTCTGGTTGTGACGGCTGGTGAGATTGCCGAGGGTATCCCACTGGTAGCTGATATCTTGGATACCAAAGGCTCCCAATACCGTAGAGGTCTGCTTTGTTAGGCGGCCGCTGGCCGCTTCGTAAGTAAAATTAGACGTTGCGCCGTTACCCAATAGCTGCTCTTTCAACTGGCCACGAGCGGTCTGGGCTTTCACTTCCTGAACCAGGTCTCCAGTGGCCAGGTCTACCACCTTGTAGAGATACCCATAGGCATTGTAGAAATTCTGAGTCCCTGATTTACCCCCATCGAGCATGCTGTCCAGCGCATCGTAACTGTATTCAACACGGCCATGGCCATCAAATACCGTGGTGGTGACGTAGGAGGGTTGCGCACCGGCCCCATCAACATCCACCGCCTGGATATGGTTTCGGCCAACCTGGTCATACTGATACACCACCTGATAACCAGAGACGCTGTCCATGACCATCTCCACCTGCCCTAAGCCATTGGTGGCACTGTCATAGAACCAGGAGACATCGCTAGCGGGGTTAGAGGAACCCTTAGGCTTTTCAATGCGCGTGGACTGTCGACCTAATCGATCATAGGTTAACTCGACGGTATGACCATTCGCGTTGGTTTGCTTTTTCAGTTCGCCGAAGCCGGTATATTCGTAGTGCCACTCTCCCTTATCCGGGTCGTCCATACGGATTTTGCGACCCAGGTCGTCGTATTCGATTGTGACCACAATGGGATAACTAAGACCATCGCCCTCATCGATATGGGCACCGGCAGTATTCGCCTTGCCCCAGGATTTGGCTTTATGCAAATTGCCCTGGCTGTCGTATTCATAAGTCAGTCGACCATCGATCGCATCGATGACTTCAACCAACTCACCAGCCACATTTTTCATCTCCGTTTTTTGCTGACCTTTATCATTGGTGGTGATGGTCTTAAAGCCGCTATAAGTCATGCTGGACTCAGAGTCATCTGGCGCAGTCACTCGGCTCGGGCGACCGAGCAGGTCGTACTCCATTGTGGACCACAGGCGGGTATCACCAGAGAAATAAGGCTCGCTGGCAAACTTCACCCGGCCCAGATTATCGTATTCTTTATCGGTATAGATTTTACTATTGAAGCCCTTGGTTTCAGTCCGCATAGAGCGGCCCAGTGCGTCAAAGTATTCCCTACTCCAACTACCGGTACTGCTGTGAGTCGTCACCATATATTGTGCGCCGGCCGGGCAGCCGATAACACAGCGCTCATAATCTGTCAGTTTATCCGCGCCGGTGCTACTCCGGCTGATGGTTTCGCGGCCAAACTTATCGTAGGCGAACACGCTTTCCAGCCCATTCATCCCCTGAACTTCCAGCGGAGCGCCGAAGTGGTTACGGGAAACCACCCTTTCGGTGAGGTGATCGAGGGCATTGTAGCTTTCAAACACATAGCGGCCGGAAAGGTCATAGACCGTTCTTGCACTGCGGGCGGTTTCGCCGGGAGCCGTTACCGTCTTCTTATTCACATTGCCGAAATTGTCATATTCGTAAGCGGTGGTCTGCTTGTATTCCGGCTTATTGGGCTCAATAACTTCGCTTTTCAAAAGGCCTTTCTGTGTGCTCGATGCATAATAGGTAAAGGCCGACTCGCGGATATGGCTTGGCATACCCTGGCGGGTGCTGGTCACTTTTGTTGCGATTAAGCGGCCCTTCTCTTTCTCCCAAACGCTGCTGCCATAGGTATTTTCCGTTTTCTTAACAAACTGGTCGCCGGAGATACCGTCTTTGGTGACAACATCGATACTCAGCGCATTGCCATGGGCATCGTAGCTGTTTGTGGTGGTCACGCTTTGCAGCAATTCTCCCTGCGAAGTACCCGCATCCTTCAGGTCATACGTTTCTTCCACCGCTTCGTAAATATAGGGTTGATAAGGTGGCAGAGGCTTCCCGCTACCATTCCAGCCCTGCAGACGCCAATTGTTGGTCGCCCGGCTCAGTAGCTGCCCTTCGGCTGTACGGGTTTCGGTCTGTAATGGCATGCCCACAAAGGGGAAGTCCTGGCGGTAGGTAGTTTCCGTCACTACGCCGGTTTGATCATCGGTAGTGCGGATTTTCTGGAAGCCCAACATACCCCGGCCGGCAGCCTGGAGTTTCATCTGATGGTAGTGGTAAGACACGGAACTGAGGGCAGACGGGTCAACAGAACCCGGTGCGGCAGCGGCGGCAGGGGCTGAACTCTCCACCTTAGCAACCAGGTACATAGGGCTCAGAATATCCAATACCGGCTTATCTTTACCTAAAGTGTGGCTATCGGCAGGCAGATCCCAATCGCCATTCAGTGCGGTATAGAAAGCATCCGTGCTGCCTGCCGCTGCTACGTCCAAGCGGGTGTAAAGCTCATCGTACCGCATGTTCTGATAAGTGATATTGGTAACATTACCAAGACCATTATCAATCTTATTAATCACATTCCGCGGAATATTCTTATATTGAGAATCGCGGGTATTATCCAGGCGAGTGTAAACGATACCACTGGATGCATCATAGCGATGATAATCGGCCTCTCCATCGCCATTCGTGTCCGCAAACCATACCATGTCATTAGAAGCTATCGTGCCACAATACGAAGCACTACCCGAGCAATCAGAGAGATGATCAAAAGTTCTGCGATCATCATAGTCAATAAAATCGCCGGTATTTTGGTCAAAATAGCGAACTTTCACATCATTATAGGGACTGGAAACCGGCCAGACAAAATCCTGATAACCATCGTTATTCAGGTCTACAAAAGAACCCCTACTGCTTCCAAGGTACCCCAGATCCTTAAAGCCTGTCCCAGTACTGAGCTTGCTATAAAAGCTACCAGAATTTCCTGGGTAGGCAATATCCGTGAGGCCGTCGGCATTAATATCGACCGCAATTGGGCTTTTTGAAGTATTCGTCGTCGAGAGCACGCCAATGGAGCGGAATTCCTGTGCCTCTTGATCAAATACCGCAGCTTCAAATCCAGCCGAAGTGGCCACCAGAATATCCATAGCGCCATCGCCATTAAAATCGCCCAAGGTATCGGGCACGCGGCCGATGGACTTCATGCTGGCAGCGCCAGAAATATTCAATGGGTAACTGGTGTATTCATCACTGAATTTATAGTAATTTTTTGAGGAAACCGCCCTGCCTACGGACTCCAAAAGGCGTACAACTACTTTCGCCCCAGAACTTTTGCTGTAGCTCACAGAGATATAATCTGCCAGACCATCGCCGTTAAAGTCGGCAAAGATGGCATCTTTATTTGTTCGGTCGGTAGCAATCGGCGAGGAGTGCAGCTTCCAGCGTTTACTCCCAGTATCGTAGCGACTTAGGAAGACAAGCCAAGATTTCGCAGGCAGACCATAACTGGAGCGCGGATCATATATCGCCAGATCATGGCGACCGTCACCGTTAAAATCCAATACTCGTATGGCGAATCCCTCATCAACATTGGACTGGGTGAAGTATTCCGAAGAAAATGCACCGCCTGTGAAGTCCTGCTTGATGAAAACAGATCCGTATGAGAGCGCATATTTAACGCGAATATCGGTATCGCTCCCATCATCAGCATACCCTTCGATCCAGACAATATCCTGCTTACCATCGCCATTAAAATCGGCGTATTTATAATCACTCAGGAAGCGATGCTTAGTGGGTGAAAAGTCAATAGCTTCCGACTTATCTCCATATTGCCTCCACGGCGCCTGCAGCCATTCGAAGCTAATTGCGGGAAGGCAGCTTGAACCTACACATTCCTGTAATGAGGTTAGCAATGAGGTTCTATCATTATACTTTTCACGGGGAATAAAGGGCAGGACTGGGTTGTATCCTAGATTGTACTCGCGAATCACTTTGCCATTGGAGCTTGAGACAATTTTTTCCAGACGCTTGGTGGTAATGAATTCATAGCCTGCGGTAAAGCCACGAAGGTGCTCAGGGCGATCTTCATAGAAAAATTCTACTTCTGCTTCATAGGAACCCGAACCGTAGGCATAGCGGATAGACCTAACACGGTGCCCTGATTCCGAATTACCCTCATACAAAAACTCAATAGGGTTGCCGACATTATCCTCAAAACGATTCTGGGCCCAAGTGAGTACATTGCTACCTGCAAGCTGCTTGGAGTCACTACTATTGCCGTAATAACTAACTGAACCATCCTTGCGCTCCACTTTAAAATAAGATGGCTTACCAGGGCTGCCACCTATTGATGTGACTCTGGCAAAAGAATCCATTTCCGTTTTATATGTCGCGCCAACAGCGCCATATTGAGAACCACTTTCAATTATTAGGCGCTGTCCATCCAGACAGAACCTGTCGGACTCGGTCCAGTTAATGGGCCCAACACTACCGTCAATTGACAGTGTCTGACGGCAACGAGAAATTCCAGATAGGCCACCAATACCCCAGCCTTTACCAACCAGACCATTACCACCACTACTGCTATAGCTCAGTGAAATCTCGGGTACAACTCCCGCTGTGCCTGCGGCAGTTGCTATTGGAAAGGCATAAGTTGCCGCGCCGGATTCATTGACTCGGAATTGACCACCAGAAGCCCCTGCCATATTGGGCGTTTGGATATTGGCCGGAGTGGAATATTCACCAAAGGTGCCAGATTCATCGGCATGGAAAACAAAATCTCCCGCAGTGATGTCTTCTCTCCCATCCTCATTTTTATCCTGCACCAATACAGAGTCGACGCCTACACTGGCCAGGATGGCTGCTGCATAAGAAATTGTGTCATCGCTATTATCAGTAGAGAGGGTTTGCATCAGTACTGGCAAACCATTCCCCTGAGCATGTATGACGAGAGGCATAGCTGCAAGAAGCAATAGGTCTGTTGCGCCGTCACCATTAAAGTCGCCCAGTAGTGAAAGGCCCCCATCTAATTTTTCAAGATTTGCGATTTCCAGTTCCGTTAGGGTTACCTCCTCCGGGTCTTCATAACTCTCTTTATCCCTTTTTAAATACAAGACAAAGTTCGGAAGTTGAGGCATTACCAGAGGGGTAATTATGTCTCCATGAATAAGAATTATCGGTCGGTTATACTCAAAATATAGATCTTCACGCCCATCATCATCTATATCTCCTTTATAAACCGTATATCCATTTTTTTGAATTCCCGAAGCAGCAAGCACTGCAGAAGAGAAAGTGGCACAAAGGACCAACAGGAAAAAATAAGAAATGCGCATAACTATCTCTACAAAGACATCAACAGGGCAATCCTTTAAGGCCATAAAATGGGAATTTATACCTTATTAAACTGCTTCAGTAGTATTTTTTTCAATGCAATCTTTATTAGCATACAAACTCAGCACGCAGCATTTACCATGATCAACTCTGCGCCCAAGAAGGACGCGGAGTATAATAGCCGTACATTTTTCAAACAAACCGAAAGTGTGCAACAAAGATGCTTTTGACTTACAGGTCAGACCAGGAAGGTAAAGTCATTTTATCTAAAAGGTTTTTAAAGATAAAAAAAACAAAACAGTCTCAAAAAGAAAGGAAATCGTTTTAAAAAAAGACATCTAAAAAAGGAAGAAAAGTTCAAATTTTTTTGCCCCCCCTAAAACACATTACCAGCCAATCGCTTTGGCAGGCTACCTCACTCAAACCCCAAACAAAAAATAACCACTAAAAAAAGGATAAAAAAGGAACACCCACCCAAATAAAAAATGAAATTGAGATAATTTTTCTTTTAAGATCCACCTATAAAAAGCAACATTAAGAAAAAGGGAAAGGGAAAAGCGAAATACTCGCTAATAACTTAATAGAAAACCAGCGCGCCAAAGACAGTCATTTCAGCTTTGGACGATACAAACCTCTGCCTCGGCATGGTAGGTCCAGCCATTCCAGGCAGCCGAGATCTAATACCGTTACTACCGCTCCACCCGTGCGGTCTTCACAAAATGCGATATTAGTGGGACGTATACCACAGGTTGGAATACGCTCGACAATCCTGCCGTCACAGTCGAGGACACTCACATCCCCCTGCCCAAATACGGCACAATAAAGTTGGCCGTCATCGCCAAAAGCCATTCCATCCGGCCCAACACAGTCGTTCGGTAACCCAATAACAACATTACCAAACAATTTCGCTTCAATAGAGGCCGAAGAGATAAGATCGTAACGATAAATATTTCCTGTTAGGGTTTCACCCACATACAATACATCATTAGCATCAAATGCGATGCCATTTGGGAAAGATAACCCAGAATCAATGACTCGCAATACGCGGCCATTAGAGGGATCAATTTCAAATACTCGCCCATCGTATTCACAATCCCGGAAGTCAGCACGAATAGTCTGCCCCTCAAAAAATTTGTCTGGATCAATCCCGGAGTCTGTCATATAGAGCAAACCATTTTGACCAAACACCAGATCATTTGGCCAAAGGTAGGGGCGACCCTCAGGCCCCTCATAGGTGTTGAGGATTACGCCATCGGGCCGCATACGCACCAGCTTTTTAACCCCAGCTCCGGCAATCCACAAATTGCCATCACCATCGATTGCCATACCATTCGGGCGCCATCCGGGATGACCTACCTGCTGGTATCGCCCATAGGTATCAATGCGGCTCACACAGTTACGCGTACTCGACATTTCGACAACATAGATTTTTCCATCCGGCAGACAGACAGGCCCCTCTGGTTCCTGCAAGTCACTGTAAAGCACACGTTTTTTCATAGGATTTACCTTGAAATTCTATCAACACCGTGACTCAAATTAGTCAATTGTATTCTTATGGTTAACTCTTATCGACTCAGCTATGAAACAAGCACAGCCGATATAGCCTCGACGCTTAACATTTACTCGCGGCCACTTTGTGGGGGTCATGAAGCTTGGGTGGTGTGGCGTTGCCACCATGTTTTTCCAACCATTCACACGCGTGGATAATATCGTCGGCAAGCCCCTGAATGGCGTTTAGATTGAGATGTGGGCGCACTACGATGCGCAGGGAATTTACCGATTGGGCATTGGGTGGCATTGAGTAGGCCGACAATACCCAGCCGCGTTCGCGTACCTTGTCGGAAATATCGTATTCATTAAAGTTGGTGTATTTAGTATTCAGGGTCATGGCAACTACGGGTATACGTTGCGTTTTATTCATAATCTCGAAGTAACCACTGTCCACCAATCTGCCACGCAGCGTCTGAGCATTGGCCAGCGTGTGTTGCATGATATCCCTATAACCCTTAAAGCCGAGACGAATAAAATTATAATACTGGTAGGCAACCGGTGAAGCATTTCTGCTGAAGTTCAACGTGGCCGTGGGCATTTCCCCTCCCAGGTAATTGACATAGAACATCAGGTCTTCATCGAAAACGGAGCGCTCACGAAAAATTACCCAGCCCAACCCTGGCGGCACCAGCCCAAACTTATGCCCCGATGCATTGATGGATTTCACCCTCGGCAGGCGAAAATCCCAATGATAGTTTGGATATAAAAAAGGGTTTACAAATCCCCCGGAAGCACCATCAATATGCATGGGAATATCATGGCCGGTTTTCTCTTGATGGCGATCCAGCCAGTTATGAATCGCCCGGAAGGAGTCATCTTCCCCGGTGAACGTCTGCCCGGCAATCGCCACCACGGCTATGGTGTTTTCATCGACCAGCTCATCCAGGTGTTTGCTATTAAATCGATACTGCCCAGGTTTTAGTGGTGCTATACGCGGCTCCACATCGAAGTAGCGCATAAACTTTTCCCAAACGATTTGTACGTTGGCCCCGGTTACTAGATTTGGTTTGGATGCATCCTTGCCGCTCTTCTCCCTCTGTTTTCGCCAGTTCCATTTGTGCGCCAAGCCCGCCAGCATACAAGCCTCAGAGGACCCTATGGTAGCGGCACCATAGGGTTCCATATCTTTGGGCCCGTTCCACAATTCATGCAGCCATCGCACCATACGCGCTTCCATTGCGAACAGCTGGGGATACATGTCATGGTCGATATAGTTTTTCAAGTAGTGGTTTTTGGCCACCTCAAAAGCTTCAGGCTCGGTAAATGTGGTAACAAAGGAAGACAGGTTCATAGCCGGCTTGGCATCAGACCAAGTCTCACTGGTCACTATGGCCTCTGCCGCATGAGCGGAAATACTATCCCTGGGAAAGTGATCCTCTGGAATATCTTCGTTGTATTCATCAAAAAAAATATCGAATGGCGATTTCTGCTTCACGAACGACCTCCTTGTCACTCGTCAATATCGAAAATTGATTGCTGAAAATCCCCGCCTTACTTTCGCAGGGAGGACTTTCACAGGTTATAAATTAGCAGAGGAATAGCGATCGAAATCACAATCCCAGCAATGACTTGCATTACCTGGATTTTGAAAATGGCAACGGTCAGCCAGTGGAGAGAGAGGAAAGACACCGCCAGGACAAAAGACACTACGGCAACTATCCGTAAATAGAGAATGATTACTCAGACTGAGCGCCATTACGGCGATCAAGACAAAAGCCAGCCATATAGAAACTAATGCTTGTGCTTGTGCTTGTGCTTGTGCTTGTGCTTGTGGCCATTAAGGGTATTGAGTCCCCGGTTTTCAACCCGGCACGCCATGCTTGGTATAGATGTCGAAACGACCAGATTTTCCCTCAAAAGAAAGTGTCGGTTTCCTCCCCGCAAGATAAGGAGCCAACTTGGGGCGTTTGACCACGGTGCGGTAATAGCAGGCCCTGAATGCGGGTTCCAACAGTTCATCCGCATCTTGATCCTCTCCAACCAGATGGTGAAATGCCACCATCTCCTTCTTTACCTTGGCACTCTTACCTCGGGATGGGAACATAGGGTCCAGATATACGACTGGCCAAGACGCCGCATCCTGGCGTTGGAGCCACTCGGCCGCAGGTAGGTCGTGATCGACCAATGTTAAACGCCCGGCAATAGCGTTGAGTTCAGGGTCACTGATCGAGGCTTCCTGTAAGCGCCGTAGACCATCCTGCAGAAGTAGATGCACTACTGGGTTGCGCTCAAGCATCTGCACTTCACAACCGAGCGTTGCCAGTACGAAAGCATCGCGACCCAATCCAGCCGTTGCATCCAGTACACGAGGGTGAAAGCCCGAGCGTATACCGACAGCCTTCGCCACCGGCTGGGTCTTGCCTCCGCCGAATTTTCGTCGATGTGCCAGGGCTCCTCCGACAAAATCCACAGAGACGGGGCCCGGCGCCTTGCGCCCGGTTGCACAGAGCTTTAGCTGCTCGCCACAGGATAAAACCTGGGGAAAGTCGTTGATCTCAGAAGGAGGAAGAAGATCCAAACAGGGAAGACTAAGCTGACGGGACAATTGCTGAGCCGCGGGTAAATCATCAATCGTCGCGGCAATAATGGCCAATGCTGGGCTCACCGGCACTCCATAACACAGTTAAACGGTGCGCGATGCTAACCCGAATTTTCCAGCCATTCCAGGGCCTCGGAATACTCCCCAGGCGTAAAAGGTCGCACCTCTGCGCTAATGAAATGGCAAACCAGATGAGGCATAAATTTCAACACGGGGTTATCAGACACCACCGCGATTCTTTGGATATGCTTTTCATGATCGTGTACGAAGCGGAAATGCGAGATCATCGCAACAAAGCTTTTCCAGCCGGCAAAGTCTCGAGTATCGATTAGTAGCCCCTCAATCCTGCCCTGCTCGCGAATAATTGGGTCTATTTTTTCCGCCAGGCGATGGAAATCCTCCACGGTAAATGCCCCGTGAGGCTGAATCTGCAAAATTTTATGCCCCTGAATCCATTTATGTTCGATCATTCTATCAAAAGCGGTGGGCCGCCTGACGTGGCGGCCCACCTTATCTCCTTGCGACTTTACGCGTGTGCTTTGTCATACACACTAAGGTTCGTCGGAATTACTCTCCATACCCTGATCCGTCTCAGTCTCTGAGTTCGGGATATTGCTATCGAGACTTTCGGCACCCTCCACCGCTTTATCGGCTTCCTTCGATGCATCATCGATCACTTGATCGGCTTGGCCGTTATCCCCACTTCCAGGCATTTCTGCAGATTGGCCATTGGCACCGGGGACAGGGGGAGGACCACCAGCGTCACTATCTCCTGGTGACCCAGCGCCGGTGCTACCGGGCATAGGTACGGGTCCGCTGGCACCACTGCCCTCGCCGCTCCCCCCAGCGCCTCCCGGCGGTGTTGGATCGGTCTGATCTGAGTCCTGAGGCATTTGTGCATCGGGGTCGCCCATGCCATCTGGAGGTGTGGTGGTTCCATTTGGGGTGGTTGAATCACTTCCGCTGCCAGCTGGCTTAGAATTGTCATTCATCTGCCCGCTGTTGGGGGAATTCATCGAGTCATAGGCTTCCTTGGCCTTATGCTCACCACTGCGCGACATAAAGTATCCGATGATCAGCAGCAGAATGATCAGTGGAATCAATAACTTCTTCATACGTCGACCTCTCGACCCCAGGCAGTTTTAGACATTGCGCTCTTACTTGGCCAGCCAGCACTCAACGATAGGGGAGTACACCACTTGCGAAGCACTCGCTGACTTAAAGCCTTTTTGACGCCGGGACAAAGGGACATCAACTTCTATCGGCTAAAGAAGATGGCGCCAATATAAATAAGAATAACCCGGCATTAGAGTTCTTCAAGGCAATGAGCTATAGCGGGAGAGTTTGGATTGCTGTAAATAGAGGATAACTTACAACGGGATGTTCTAAGCGGCTTGAAGTGAGCCCCCCAGTTCACCTCAACCCTGAGAGGTGAACGCATTGAGCTCCGCCAACAGCGCCTCAGCCTCCGACTCCACAACCGCCGAATCGCAACTGTGCAACTGCAACCTACCGTAGCTATCTAAGCTGGCGAAAATCAGATAGTGCTCACCTTGCTCAAGTTTCTTATCGCAATACTCTAGCCCCAACCGGAAAGTAATTTGATCTGCCACCATGCCCTTCCATACCTGGCTCGGCTCAGCAGAATACACATAGCCGGATATTGCGGTCACTCCCGGCTCTGAAAGCGCACTGTCCACATCCCGGTGAATACCAATCACCTTCACTTGCGCAACGACGGCCGCCTCACTAAAACGGATCTCCAGGTGGGCACTGGATTCCACTGCCGACCCCTCCCAGGCGAAGCCTGCCGCGGTAAATCCCCCCATGAAAAGTAGCGCCAAGACAAAACTCCACACGGATTTCCATTTGAAAAGGTAACGATTCACGCTTCCACTCCACTATTCATTTATTCGCTGATGTAGAGATAGCACAGTCAGCCCGCTAACCGTCGGTTTTACCCGGTAGGAATCAGCAAGTTTTCCTTTTCACTGAAACCAAGGGCGTGAAGCGAATAAACCCAAGCCGTTGAGTCAACATAAGCTAGCGAGTGGAAAGAGAGTCTGGAGGGGGAGTTTGCCCAAGAGCGGGCTTATGGGGTCGGTGCAGGGATTGGCCGGGTAGAAGAGGAAGGAGCCACTGCACACAATATTCCCGCTGATGAAGGGCAATATCGGCGCAGTGACGTGCAGCTGAGCATCAACTGCACAGGGTGATTACAGCGGCAAGAGCTCAAGCTCAACACGGCGGTTGGCCTGGCGACCAGAATCCGAGCTGTTACTGGCCAGCGGGTAGCGCTCTCCGTAACCAACTGCCTGGACGCGGCCGGAGGAAACACCATTTTGATTGAAGAAGCTCGCCACAGAATTGGCTCGCTGCTCGCTCAAAGACTGATTGTGCACGTCCGAACCCGTGCTGTCGGTATGACCACTTACGCGAATGGCGGTTTTATCAAATTCCTGAAGAACCACCGTGACCGATTCCAGCGTATCGTAGAAATCGGTGCGAATATCTGAGCGATTAGTACCAAAAGTAATATTGCCGGGCATAATCAGGCGAATATTATCCCCCTCGCGCTGAACCCGCACACCGCTCCCTTCTAAACGTTGGCGCAGTGCCATTTCCTGGCGATCCATGTAGTAACCAGCACCACCACCAATTGCCGCACCACCCAGGGCCCCGGTCAGGGCGCCTTTACCGCGATCTTTCTTGCTCGCTGTGGCCACGCCAATAATGGCTCCGGTGACAGCACCAATGCCAGCCCCCTTGGCGGCATTGCTGGTTTTACGCTCTCCGGTGTAAGGGTCCAAAGTGGAACAGCCTACCAGTGAGCCCATAGCGAGAATTGCTACCCAATGTTTCATTATTGGTTCTCCTAACGCATTTTTTAATAAACGGGTATCGGATGCACTGAATCCAGTGCGCCCTGCACAGTGCCGGTATTATCCAACTAAAAGCTGACCGGCGGCTGAATCAACCCAACCAAATTTTGTGTAGATTACGGCGAACTGATCACCAGTTCTATTGACCAGTCCCCATTGCGCGACTTGAATTCGGCGGATGAGGGACTGGGGTACTTATTTGTTGAACGAAAAACCAACAGAACAAACTTCTTCCACAGCTTCTGTGGATAACTCTGTGCACTAATAAACCAGGTTCTGCGCCAGGCGGCGTAAACCCTCGCTTGCAGCACTTTGCATACTTTTTAAACTCTTTGGTTTTTTACTTTAAAAACAATAAGTTAGAACTTTTCACTAAAATAGTGTACTGGCAATACCGACAAATATCAGGACGCCAAGCCGCCATGTTTTGAATGTGGAAAAGTTTGTCAATAGCAAAGCGGTCACAAGTCAGAATTTTTTTAGACACATTAAGACTTAAAGCTATGGCGAGTTGGCACCAAATAATTTCCACCGCCCCTTGGCGCCTGGTGCCAATTTTTACCCACGCTAAACAGGTCAAAAAAAGGGCAAAGAATCCGCATTATTCTGGCAGCCATAAAATAAATGTAGATTCATCGATTTCATTCTCAGGCTGCTCGCCCAACGCCCTCAATAATGGGGAGGCTTCTCGTCGGCCTGCTTCGCACCGCCATGCATTTCAGAAGTCAGTGTTCTGTATTTTTCCCCAAGCTCGCTCATTCTCGCCACCACCGTGCGAATCTCCGCATCCTGGCGTGTAATTACGTCATTTAGCTGCGAGATTGTATCCTCCTGAAAAGCCAGGCGGCTCTCCAGTTCATCTACCCGCTCAACCAGTTGCATAACGTCTTCTGTCATCATATTAATCCGTACAGTGTTTCTACCAAGCCAACCGCACGGCGATCCATAAACAGGCTCTGCCCCAGTCGTGTGGTGATATAGGCAACCCCCAGCCCCTGCTCCGGATCGGCAAATCCAACACTACCGCCGGCTCCAGGGTGGCCAAAACCCTGCTTTCCACCGAAGCGCAGGTCGGCGGAATGGCTACTGCGAATAAAGCCGCAGCCGAAGCTCACCTCAGCCTGCAATACTTTATCCCGCCCACGGCTCTGTTCATGGGCGGCTTCATTGACCCATCTTTTCTCTAGGGTTGTGGGGTTTTCCCCTGCCAAGTCACCATAAACAGCCGCCAAGTCCCGCGCGCTGAAGTGACCATTGGCGGCGGGTATCAGGGCACCGCGCCACTCGCTGCTATTAGTCCCCATCATCAAGCTAACCGGATTACTAAAGGCCATAGCTACCGGACCTTTGCGGTCCTCTTTAATCGCGCGGCCAATGGCATTTTCACGCAGCTCTGGCAGTGGCTGCTTCAGTGGGCTCACATCGGCAATACGGGCGGAACGATGCCCCAGCGCACCAAAGCCGCCATCGAGGTTGAGGGGTTTGGCTAGCGATTCCCGATAAAGTTCCAATAGGGGTTTTTGCGCAACCTTTTCGATTAGACCGCCCAAACTCCAACCGTACAGAAAAGGGGCATACCCTTGCGCACTGCCCGGCTCCCACCAGGGGTTGGTAGCCGCAACCGCATCGCAAGCCGCTTGCCAGTCGTAGATAAGACTCTCTTCTACACGTTCGCGGAAAGCGACCAACCCACTGCGGTGGCTGAGAAGTTGGCGCGCGGTGACAGACTCTTTATTATTCTTTGCAAATTCCGGCCAGTAATCTGCCACCGGGCGATCCAGGTCCAGCCTGCCCGCCGCTACCTGCTGCATGGCGAGCAGTGCCAGCACCCCTTTGCTGGATGAAAATACATTCACCAGGGTCTCTTCAGTAAAGGGCTGCTGCCCATCCCGGTCGGCGCTGCCCGCCCATAGCGAACAGATCAGCTCACCGTGTTGGCGCACCGCAAAGGCTGCGCCAGTATCCCCACACTCGCGAAAATTCTTGGCGAAGGCCTCGAGCAAGGCTTCAAAACCAGGGGCGCAAAAGCCGTATATTTCCATGTATCTATGTCCAGATAATTCAGGTAACTCGATTGCAAGTCCGCAAGGTTAGTTTCTTCCCCTCTTTGGCGCAAATCGGTACCATGGCCCGTCCACAGCGAGGGATAGTTATGACTGAAAAAACTGCCATTCAGGATCAAATTCAGGGCAACCACTGTTTTGGCTGCGGGCCAGATAACGACCAGGGCCTGCGCATTAAAAGCTATTGGGTGGAGCCGGATAAATCCCGCTGTGTGTTCACCCCCAGCCCCTTCCACAACGCTGGACCCGCTCAATATTTGAACGGTGGCATTATCGCCACGGTCATTGATTGCCACACCGTATGTAGTGCAATTGCCGATGGCTACTTACAAGCGGGCCGTGAAGCGGGTAGCGGAGACAAAATCTGGTTCGCCACCGGCAAGCTGGACATCAAGTACCTGGCACCGGCGGCCATTGATAAACCGGTGATCCTGGAAGCCACTATTGTCGGACGCGGGCCCAAGAAAACCATTCTGCACTGCGAGCTCAGCAGCGATGGGCGCGTTTGCGCCAAGGCCGAGGTTGTCGCTGTGCGTGTGCCCGACCAGTGGTGATCCATACAAGCTGATTCGCGCAAGGAGACTCCCCCTCCTCTATCATTCACCTCAGGGGATAACCCCAGATCTCGCCTAAACGGGGCCTGGGGCAGTCGGCGCCTATGGAAGCAGCATCAACCCCAGCCCGAAACAGCGGGCGGCTCCAACCTATATCCGCAAAACTTGCAGTACTCCGCATCCGGATCATGAGCGCTGCGACCACAGTTATTACAGCGATGGTACCTGCGCTCACGATTCATTTCCCCGGCGAGCTCCGCGGTGAGAATACCTGTGGGTACAGCGATAATTGAGTAACCAATTAACATCGTCATGGCTGCAATCGTCTGCCCCAGCGGCGTCTGCGGCGAAATATCCCCATAGCCTACAGTGGTAATGGTCACGATAGCCCAGTACACACTGGTGGGAATACTGGTAAACCCGTGTTCAGGCCCTTCCACCACAAACATCAGCGATCCGAAGATAATGCACATTACAAAAACGCTGGAATAAAACACCAGGATCTTTCGTCTGGCCAAACCGAGGGCCCGCAGTAACAGGTTGGCATCCTGCAGGTAGCGGACTAACTTGAGTATTCTAAAGATACGCAATACCCGCAACAGGCGTATCACCAACAGATAAGTGGCACCGGTATAAAGGAGAGCTAGGTAACTGGGCAGAATGGCCAGTAGGTCAACGATCCCATAAAAACTGAAAATATACTTGCGTCGATTCACCGAGCAATAAATACGAGCGGCATATTCCACGGTAAACAGACCCGTGAAGATCCACTCCAACATGGTTAAGAATGGCCCATAACGTTCTGCTATGGGACCAATGGAAGCCAGCAGTATCAGGCCCACACTAATTAAAATCGCCCAGATCAAAAACACATCGAAGTTTCGCCCGGCGGGCGTCTCAGTGCCAAAGATCACTTCATTGAGCAGTTTGCGACGCCCAGTCAACGCCATGGATTCACCTCTAGGACCAAATGCTATTGCTTTAGGGGAAATTTTACCTCCTGCCGGCTGGCGGGTCGCCCCCAATTCCTTTTTCACCGGGATTACAGCTTCGCCGACACTTTGACTTCCCCCTTGTCTCGGGCACAATCGCGCCCAAACACTCTGTACATCAATTTACCGGGAAGCCCTAGTTTATGGCCAAGGAAAATCGTCTCGTTTATTCCACCGACCGCGGCCGCATCAAAGAGGAGGCAGCAGAGCCGAAGCGTCACCAAGGAGATGGGGTTGTGCGTATTCAGCGCGAAACCAAGGGGCGCAAAGGCAAGGGAGTCACCTGTGTGCGCGGCCTAGCCGGCAGCGACAGTGAACTGAAGCTGCTGTTGGCCGAACTGAAAAAGCGCTGCGGCTGTGGCGGCACCCTAAAAGACGGGGTGATCGAAATCCAGGGAGACAAACGCGTTGAAATCCAAGCCCTGCTGGAGTCCAAAAACTACAAAGTAAAACTCGCTGGCGGCTAGACAGCCTGCAAGAGGCGCAACGGACTCAGCTCCAATTGCTCCTCCCGGCGCAAACAGCACTGCAGCAGTGCAGACAGCTGGATCTGATAGTGCTCCATGATTACCGCACTGGCGTATTTGCAGCGCGCATCCGCAGTACCTACCACAGCCAGTGCTTCCTGGTGACGCTGGGGCAGTTGCTGTAATGGCTCGCGCTTTGCTTTGATACAAAGAGCGCTATCCAACCCCTGAGCTTTTAATAACTCAGAAGACTCCACCGTGGCAAAGGTCGCATCCAGTTCCCGCGCAGACAGCGCCAGGTATTTCTGTACCAATTCACGTTCAGCCAAGTCCTGGGACAAACGGTGGGCAAACAACGTGAGGCTGACACTGTAGCCCGCAAGGCGCTCCAGGTGGGAGGCGAGTACATCATAAGCGGCCAGATGGCTCAGAAGAGTCCGCGCTTGTTGTCGCTCGCGGGCTGGCATTGCCACTACTGCAAGACACAAGCGCTGGTAAAAAACTGCATAGATGTGCTGTAACTGCTGCTCTACTTCTTCGAACTCCGATCTCTTCACCGCCGCCACTTCCTGCGCTGTGGCAAGGTTCACACTGGTCAATAAGTAGTCTTGTGGCTGGATGCGCACCTTGGCCCGAATCAACGCCGCGCCCAGTTGCACCGTCACCATCTGCGTGCGGCGGCTTTCGCGCTGCTCTCGCAACTCTCGCAGCTCTATTAACTTTCCGCGCAGCCAGTCGATACTGGCCTGTAACCCCATCGCCTGCATTTCCGGTGAGGCCGGACGACGCAGAGGAAGTAAGGTAAGCGGCGGCAGACGATTAAAATACACCGCCAACACCTGTTGCGCCTCTTCCGCCTCACGGCTGGCACAAAGTAAGCGGCGATTCTCCACCACCTGGCAATCGGGTGCACAGCTAATCACACTGATATCGCGAGCCAACCTGGGAAAATCGGCAAAAAGCGTACGCAGACATATTTCTCGTTGCATACGCGCACTCAAACTGCGCTGTTGCACAGCCTCTATACGTTGCAGGTCTGCCGCCTCGAAAATATCCCAGGGGTCGCTGGCCTGCCCCATCGCCAACTCTATGGCCTTGCGGGTTTCTTCATCCAGGTTTTCCCCGGTCCAAGCCACAGCGGCAGGAATATTTTCAAAGCACTGCCCGACGGCTGCCGCCTCACGGCTCGTCTCGGCAACAACCAGGTCTGCATGTACCAAGCGATGCCAGTTTTCTGCAAACTCGGCGAAAGCCGCACTGCCAATCAAGTCGGCAGCCCAAAGGTCAGCGCGGGATTCCAGGTACTGCGCGCTACCACGGGTTACCGCCCGATGCAGATTCTCCAACCGCTCAATTAGCGGCAGTAAAAAATGCCCACAGGTCACCAGTATTTGATGCAAGGGCTTTAGCAGACCCGGCTCACCGGTACTACTCAGCACACTCCGTTCGTTCTCCAATGCCCACTGCATCTGCTCCAATCGGCGCACACCATCTAATACCAGCCAGGCCAACAATCCGTTTAATTTGCCCTGATAGATACCGAGCCCCCGCGCCACCAGCGCTAGAGTTCCACGCCCATCCAGTGAGGCCACACTGGCCAACCCCAGGTGCAGCGGTAATTCCTGGCGCATCACCTCAGAAAATCTGGGCATACTGAAAACTCTGGCATCGGGGCGAATGATAATCGTGTGAATTTTCGGTAGCCCTGTGGCGCTGGATAGCTGCTTAAATAGTGCGAACACATCCTTGCTTTCAGGGTGCTCCAGGGATATTTCAGCGGATCGCGCGCGAGTATCCCTTGGAAAGTAAAAGTAGGGAAAGGCCAGCAACAGAAGTAGAAAAATACAGAAGGTTGCCCCCCCCAGACCGGCGAACACAATTCCACCACTTAGCTCACCCTGCCAAACGGCCGCGGGGATTTGCCAGAAAGCCAAGCCGGCACCGTACAAACACAGTGCCGCTGCACAGATAAAAACGGCGGGTATGACCAGAGCAGGCAGCAACCCCAGTAGCGCTCGCCACCCCATGGAGGTCACAGGTGTTTTTATATCACTAAAGAGAGGCTCAGTTTTTGTGGTTGTTTTGGGCCTGACGGAAGCCTTAGATCGCCTGGAATCTATATTTTTCATCGCCGGCGACAATGATTCTGTCGCCCCGTCTACAGCAGCCGTATTTTTTGATCCCTCTTTTTGAATCGCCTTGGCCTTGCGGCGCTGGGCCACCTTGATCTTCGCAATCAATCGTTGGTTATCGAATTTTCCCGCGGGGCAAACCTCGACACGCAGACCAATTTTATGCAGACCGGTCCGGTACTCCACAGCCTGTGCCGAACTCAGCCTGTCCTTAATCACCCAGCCCTTTAACAACAGCCTGCGGGCCTGGGCTTCAGGAATTGAGAACAACTCGGCCACGGCGCTTGTGACCGACTCCGGTTTTTTGGCGTGAAGCATCCTTCCCGTGGAAACCACCTGATAGAAATCCTGGCCCGCCATCTCCCTCTCCTGTCACCAAGTGACACTTATTGTCACAATTAATACATCTTGCGCGCAGGGTAAAAGATTCAGAGAACGTCAGGTGGGCACCAGTTCTCAGGAAACTGGTGCCGGCGGATAATTTGGCAGGAAAGGTGGCAAAGTGCACAGTTTTAACGACACTTTGCCGGCAGTATCACGGCGCAAATATCTGAAAGACACGATCTGACAGCTCTGGAATAGTCAAACCTTTCTCCCTCGGTTTGAACCAGCTGTAGGTATGACTCAAAGCCCCGACCAAAAGGCGACGCACCACGGCGGCATCGCCGCCAGGACACTGGGCCGTATTGATCGCATCCAGCCATATTTGCTCGTATTCATCGCGCTGCAACAGCACTTCTTTTTGGCTTGCCTCTGACAAACTACGCCACTCCATCACCAGGATGGAAAACCCCGGTACCGCCTGCTCGTGAATGGCTTCAAGCTCGGACTGGATACAAGCCCGCAATCTCTCCTGTGGCGAACCAGCACTTTCCATCGCACTGCGCATGCGCGCACTGGCAAAAATAGTGACCTCCTTCATCACCTCACAGAGGATCTGCTCCTTACTGGAGAAGTGGTGAAAAATACTACCGGAGAGAATACCCACCTCGGCAGCAAGATCTCGTACAGTGGTACGGGAAAATCCCTTTTGCTCAAACAGGCGCGCAGCAGCGTTGAGTAAACGTCCACGTGGAGATCCCGGGTCTGTTAGCTCACCCTTTTTTACCAGGGCTCCAATGAGTTGTTGCGGCGACAGCTCACTCTGCGCCTCCTCCAGTACTTGTGCAGCCTCTTGCACGGTGACTCCCATTACTTTGTATTTTGATAGCGGTCAAAACAGCGGCTCATCAATTACATAATCAAATAAGCGCCAACTATTGAATACCAAGCGCTTGCTTGGTAGCGTTAAGCTATTCTGCGCATTACCAATCACGGGCGCAAGCGCTCGTTAAAACAATAAAAACTGAGAAAGCCCTCAAGGGCTCTAGAAGAGGAAATGCCCATGCGCTATCAAAGCCAGCTGCGCCCCGGCAGCTTTAGCGAACAAACCCATATCGTCACGGGTGGCGGCAGTGGTATCGGCCGCTGTATTGCCCATGAACTCGCCAGTCTTGGCGCCCATGTGGTGCTGATCGGACGCAAACTCGACAAACTGGAACGCGTTGCCGGTGAGATCAACAGCGATGGTGGCGAGTGCAGCGTATTCAGCCTGGATATTCGCGATGAGGAAGGCGTAAAGGAAACTATCGGCCAGATCGTTCTGGCACAGGGGACGATTCACGGACTGGTGAACAATGCCGGTGGACAGTTTCCCTCCCCCCTTGAACAGATCAATACAAAAGGCTTCGATGCGGTCGTGCGCAGCAATCTGCTCGGCGGTTTTCTAATGTCACGCGAAGTTTTTTTGCAATCGATGAAAAAGCATGGCGGTAGCATCGTGAATATCACTGCAGATAATTCCGGTGGCATGCCCATGATGGGACACTCCGGTGCCGCCCGTGCGGGCATGGAAAATATTACCGAAACCGCCGCACTGGAGTGGGCCGCCTCTGGAGTTAGAGTCAACGCTGTGGCGCCCGGCTACATCCTCTCCAGCGGCTTCGACACCTACGATCCGGAATTCCTACGCGAGCTGCTACCAGGCTTCCGCGACAGTATTCCCCTCTACCGACTGGGCGAAGAGGCTGAAGTGAGCGGCGCCGTATGCTTTCTACTGAGCGATGCCGCCAGCTATATCACCGGGCAAACCCTGCGCATTGACGGAGGCTCCAGCCTCAAACACCACTCCCCCCTGTGGCAACCACAGGCCGCCAATAACTCAAACCGGTTCAACGGCTTCCATCGCAAACACCGGCCACAGGTGGTGAAAGAGCTGGAAGCGGAGGGCAAGCTCTAATGCAGCCGATTGATTCCCAGCTGGATAACCGCTCGGCAGAATTTAATGACAACAGAGTCGCAATGCTGAAGCAGATCAGCGAATTTCGCGAGGCTGAGCAAAAACCGGTACAGGCGGAAAAAAACAAGGCTGCCC
This sequence comes from Microbulbifer echini, assembly GCF_041447225.1. Classification (NCBI taxonomy): domain Bacteria; kingdom Pseudomonadati; phylum Pseudomonadota; class Gammaproteobacteria; order Cellvibrionales; family Microbulbiferaceae; genus Microbulbifer; species Microbulbifer echini. Next base: position 223,287 of record NZ_JBGMEL010000006.1, read on the forward strand.
GCTACCGCGATCGCGGCTGGCTACTGCCGCGAGAGCGCCTCAACCTGCTGCTTGATCCCGGCGCCCCTTTTATCGAACTGTGCTCACTCGCCGGCTACAAACTCTACGACGATCAGGATGGTAGCGGCGCTGGCGGCGGTGCTATTTGTGGCATCGGCCAGATCAGCGGGCGCCGCTGTATGGTCCGAGTGGATAATTACGCAGTGAAAGGCGGCACCATCTCCCCTGCCGGAATGGATAAAGCTCTGCGCATGCAGCGCATCGCTATGGAGAACCACCTGCCGGTGGTCAGCCTGGCACAAAGTGGCGGCGCTAACTTAATGTACGCAACCGATACTTTTGCCCCCGGCGGACGCGGCTTCGCCAATCAGGCGCGTATGTCCGCCGCCGGTATCCCACAGATTACCGTTGTGCATGGTGGCGCCACTGCCGGCGGTGCCTATCAGCCAGGGCTATCGGATTATGTGATCATGGTGCGTGGGCAAACCGGTATGTACCTGGCCGGACCGCCGCTGCTGAAAGCCGCCACCGGTGAGATTGCCGATGAGGAGAGTCTCGGCGGGGCAGAAATGCACTGCACCGAATCCGGCAGTGGCGATTACCTGGCCGAAAATGATGCCGATGGCATTCGTATGGCGCGAGAAATTGTCGCTGCCCTGCCCTCGCCAAAACAGAATACTTTAGAAAGAGATTACCAAGATCCACTCCTCCCGATCGACGACCTGCTCGGCCTGATTCCGGCCGACAGCAAAAAACCCTACGACGTTCGCGAGGTTCTCGCGCGAATCGCCGACAGTTCCGCCATGCTGGATTTCAAACCGGAATTTGACCGGCAGACAGTATGTGGCCATATCCGTATCGAAGGCTTTCCCGTAGGCATTATCGGCAATAACGGCCCCATCACCCCCAAAGGAGCCAATAAGGCCGCGCAATTTATCCAGTTGTGTGAACAGAGTGGTACCCCACTACTGTTTTTACACAACACCACCGGATTTATGGTGGGTACCGAAGTGGAGCACAACGGCATTATCAAGCACGGGGCGAAAATGATTCAGGCCGTAGCCAACGCCAGCGTGCCCAAGCTCAGCATAGTGGTAGGCGGTTCCTATGGTGCCGGCAACTACGCCATGTGCGGACGCGGGTTCGATCCGCGCTTTATTTTTGCCTGGCCCAACTCCCGTACGGCAGTGATGGGCGCAGCACAGGCCGGCAAAGTTATGCGTATCGTCACCGAACAAAAAATGCAGCGTGGCGGCAATGTGGATGAGGCGGTATTGGACAAACTGGAAAACGACACCAGTGCCTTTATGCAAGGCAATTCCGATGCGCTCGCTTGCAGCGCCCGCCTGTGGGATGACGGCATTATCGATCCCCGCGATACGCGCAAACTGTTGGGTATGCTGCTGGAGGTTTGCCAAGAGGCCGAGTACAGCCAACTGAATAAAAACACCTTCGGCGTGGCGAGGTTTTAAAGCGAAAACGCCGGGCAACAAGGAAGTGCCGTTGCCCATTATCACAATCACCGGGTTCACACTTCAAGGCAGGGAAAACAATAATGATACTCAGCGATCAACACCGGGAACTGCAGCGCACCGTACAAAATTTCGTTCAGCTGGAAATCAACCCCAACGTGGCAGAATGGGAAAAAGCCGGTCACTTTCCTATTCGCGAAATCTTTCAGCAACTGGCCGGCCTCGGCCTGCTCGGCATCAGTAAGTCCAGCGATTACGGTGGCCTCGGCCTCGACTTCAGCTATGAAACGGTTTTCTTGGAGGAGTTGGGCGGTGCCCACTGCGGCGGCGTGCCCCTGTCAATTTCAGTCCAGACTTCCATGTGTACTCCCGCCCTGGCAAATTTTGGTAGCCAGGATCTCAAAGAGCAGTTCCTGATTCCCGCCGTACGCGGAGAAATGGTCGGCGCCATTGCCGTATCCGAACCCGGAGCCGGTTCCGATGTGGCCTCGATAAAAACCACCGCCAAAAGTGACGGCGATGACTATGTGATCAACGGCAGTAAGATGTGGATCACCAACGCCCCCTGTGCCGACTTTTTCTGCACCCTGGTCAACACCAGTGAGGGCAAGGCACACAGTAATAAATCCCTGATTATTATTCCGGCCAAAACCGCAGGCGTACGCATCGGTGAAAAGCTCGACAAGCTTGGCATGCGTTCATCAGAAACCGCCCCTATCTTTTTTGACAATGTGCGGGTACCCAAACATTTCCGTATCGGTGATGAAGGTGCCGGCTTCCTGTTACAGATGCTGCAATTCCAGGAAGAGCGCCTTGCCGGTGCCGCGTTGAATTTAAAGGGGCTAGAAAATTGTGTGAGCACGACGATCGACTATGTGCGCGAACGCCACGCCTTTAAAGCGCCATTAATTGACAATCAAACTATCCATTTCGCCCTTGCGGAAATGCAAACAGAGGTGGAGTGCCTGCGTTCACTGACCTGGCGCGCGGTGGAAGCCTATGTGGCGGGAGAGGATGTCACCACCCTTGCCTCTATGGCCAAGCTCAAGGCGGGCCGCCTGTCCCGCTCTATTCCAGACCAATGCCTGCAATTTTGGGGCGGTATGGGCTATATCGAGGAAACCGTTATCAACCGCGCCTATCGCGACAGCCGTCTCACCGCCATCGGCGGCGGTGCCGACGAAGTGATGCTCGGCATCATCTGCAAGCTGATGGGCATATTGCCCGGCAAGCGTAAACCCACAGCGTGAGGTAAGTCCCGTGCAGACAATTATTGTTGAAACCATCGGTATCGCCCGCCATCTTACTCTGAACCGCCCCCAGCAGCGCAACGCGATTAGTTTGCAAATGGTGGATGAGCTTCTGCAAAAACTTGCAGAAGCGGAAGAGGATCCACAGGTACGGGCGCTGGTACTACGGGGTGCGGAACACAACTTCTGCGCCGGCGGCGATATTGCCGATATGCTCAACGCCCAACAAGGTGCGGGTGACGGTGATCGCGATGCTTTCTTTCACCTCAACCGTCGCTTCGGCGAATTGATGCAGCAGTTTAACCGGACTCCCCTCGTAGTCATTGCCGTACTCGAAGGCGCGGTGATGGGCGGAGGCTTTGGCCTCGCTTGTAGTGCTGATATTGCCATCGCCGATCACAGTTGTCGCTTTGCCCTGCCGGAAACCCGTTTGGGTTTACCGCCTGCGCAGATCGCCCCATTTGTGGTGGCGCGGGTTGGTCTTTCCCAGGCCCGGCGCCTCGCCCTCAGCGGGGCAAAAGTGAATGCGCAACAAGCCTTGGCGATTGGATTAATTCATCAATTGCTCGACGGACCCGAGGCCCTCGAAGGCGCGCTTCAGGAACACCTGGGCGCCATCAACGCCTGTGCCCCCGGCGCACTGGCCGCCACCAAACAGATATTGCTGGATGCGGCGCGAGTCAGCGACGAAACCGCCCTCGGCCAACTGCTGGACGGCGCCGCACAGGAATTTTCCCGCGCAATTCAGGGCCATGAGGGCCGAGAAGGCGCCCGCGCGTTTCTGGAAAAACGATCACCGGAGTGGCAGCACTGATGTCGACAACAGAAACCCTGCTTATCGCCAACCGTGGTGAAATCGCCCTGCGCATAATACGTACCGCCCAGGCGGAGGGCTATCGCACTGTTGCTGTCTACAGTGACCCAGACCGCGATGCGCTACACACCCAGGGCGCAGATATCGCTGTGGCAATCGGCGGACAGACCTCAGCGGAATCCTACCTCGATATCCACAAAATTCTCGACGCAGCAAAAAAATCCGGGGCCACTGCGGTACACCCCGCCTACGGTTTCCTCGCCGAGAATGCGGACTTCGCGAATGCCTGTGCGGAGAGCGGACTGCGCTTTATCGGCCCCAGCGCTGAAGTCATAGAACTGATGGGCAACAAGCGCAAAGCCAAAGAATTTGTCGCTGCCGCCGGCGTACCCTGTATTCCCGGCTTCCAGGGAGCCCAGGACGACGACACTCTGATCGCCGAGGCACAGCGCATCGGTTTTCCCTTGATGATCAAAGCCGCTGCCGGCGGTGGCGGGCGCGGCATGCGCCTGGCCCAGGGAGATGCCGAACTGGCCTCCCAGCTGCGTGCGGCACGCAGCGAATCCATGAGTGCCTTTGGCAGCGATGAATTAATCCTGGAGAAAGCACTGATCAATGCGCGACATATTGAAATCCAGGTCTTTGCAGACAGCCAAGGCAACTGCATTCACTTGGGAGAACGGGATTGCTCCGTACAGCGGCGTCATCAAAAAGTCGTTGAAGAGTGCCCCTCACCCGCAGTAGATACCAATCTGCGAGAGAAAATGGGAAATGCCGCAGTCACCGTCGCACACGCCTGTGGCTACCAATGCGCAGGTACCGTGGAATTCCTGCTCTGCCCCAACGGCGAATTCTATTTTCTGGAGATGAACACTCGCCTGCAGGTAGAGCACCCTGTTACGGAAATGGTGACCGGGTTTGACCTGGTCGCCTGGCAACTGGCCGTAGCCCGTGGCGAAGCCCTTCCCATCGCCCAACATCAAATGACGCAGCAGGGGCACGCCATAGAAGTGCGTCTTTACGCGGAAGACCCCGAGCAGCAGTTCCTGCCCCAGGCTGGGAAAGTACTCCACTGGAGGGCGCCAAAGGGGCAAGGAGTCCGTATCGACCACGCCTTAAAGAGTGGCGGCGATATCACTCCGTTTTACGACCCCATGCTCGGCAAGTTAATTGCGTGGGGGCAGGATCGCGAGGAAGCGCGACGCAAACTCACCCGTGCCCTAACCCAGCTGCAATTTATCGGCCCGAAAAATAATATTCACTTCCTGCAAAAGATCCTGGCGGAACCCCAGTTTATTGCCGGCGACGCGGACACCAGCTTCCTTGACCAAAACAACTCGTTGACGTCTCCCGAACCGGTTCCAGTGGACGTTGCGGTCCAAGCGGTGCTACTCAATCACCTGCGCCACGCCAACCCTCAAGATCAACGTAGCGGTCGCAATGACTGGCGCAATGGTGATAGCAGCGTTCCCCTAAGCTATCGCCTGGAAATTTCTGGGCAACCACTTAATTGCGAACTACTGGCGCTGGAAAAAAATACATATCAAGTCACTCTTGGAGACCGACGATTCCAGCTTCAACGAATCAATTTTGTAAAGCTTCAAGAAGAAGTCGAGCTCTTTAGTACAGAACTACTGGTAAATGGCGTCAGCTATAAAAGGCTGTTCCTACATCGCAGAAATGACCTCTATCTACTGTGCGATGGCAGGCAGTACCATTTTGAGGACACCACCCACGCACCGGCAAAATCTAGCCTGAATCAGGGCAGCGGCCGAATTACTGCGCCTATGGACGGTTGCCTGGTGAAAATTCTGGTCGAGCCCAATCAAGCCGTTCAATGTGGAGATACCATTGCCCTGATGGAAGCCATGAAAATGGAACACAGCCTAAGGGCAGACCGCGATGGCACCGTGATGAAACTCGGCGCTCAAGCCGGAGACCAGGTGCGCGGCGGACAACTGCTGGTGCAGATCGAAGCCGCACCCAGTGAAAGCGCCAAAATTCCCAGCGACGCCACATCCTAAAGGAGTTCACCATGTACGATATCGATGCCTCCCGCATAGCAAGCCCCTATTACGACGAAAGCCACCAGGCATGGCGCAACCAGCTGCGCCGCTTTGTCGACCGGGAGATCATCCCTTACATCACTCAATGGGACGAAGAGGGGCAGCTGCCCGAAGAACTCTGGAAAAAAGCTTCGGACGTTGGCCTTCTAAAGATGGGCTATCCGGAAAACTACGGTGGTATTGAAACCGATGCATTCCACATGATCATCGCCGCCGAGGAGTTGGCCCGCACCGGCGCCGGCGGCCTCTACGCTAGCCTGATGGTCCACGGCATCGCCCTGCCCCCGCTGCTGCACTACGGCAGCGACGCTCTGAAAGATAGGGTTATTCCCTCAGTTTTACGCGGCGACAAACATATTTCCCTGGCGGTCACCGAACCCGGAGCCGGCTCCGATGTGGCCAATATCCAATGTCGCGCGGTACGTGATGGCGATAGCTACATTGTGACCGGAGAAAAAACCTATATAACCGGCGGCATGCGCGCCAATTGGTTTACCGCTGCTGTACGCACCGGTGACGAGGGTTTCGGCGGGATTTCCTTACTGTTAATCCCTGCAGATGCAGAGGGCGTGAGCCGGCAGCTGCTCGATAAAAAACAGGGTTGGTGGTGCTCGGATACCGCCAGTATCTTTTTTGATCAAGTGCGCGTACCCGAGAGCAACCTGATCGGCGGCGAAAACCAAGGCTTCTTGCCGATAGTGCACAACTTTAATCGCGAGCGCCTGGGTATCGCCGCCTCCTGTGTCGAGTACAGCCGCGTCTGCCTTCAAGATGCTATCGAATGGGCGCAAGAACGCCAGACTTTTGGCAAGCGTCTGGCCAATCATCAGGTCATCCGACATAAATTTGCGCAGATGCTGCAACGTATCAATGCCACCCAAGCTTATCTCGATCTGTGTGCCTGGGCAGAACAACAACACCAGCTAAAAGTCGCTGACATTGCCCTGCTCAAAGTACAGGCGACAGAAACCCTCGAATTCTGTGCGCGTGAAGCTATGCAGGTGTTGGGCGGTTCTGGCTATATTCGCGGTGGGCGGATTGAGCGAATTTATCGGGAGGTTCGGGTGAATGCGATTGGTGGAGGCTCTGAAGAAATTATGCGGGACCTAGCTTCCAGGCAGATGGGGATTTAGCAAACAAAATATTAACCAAAGAAATATAAAAGAACACCATATGATATTTTGAGAACGCACCCCGAAATTCGACCCTCTTGTACAAAAGTTCTGAGTAAGAATCGCCCAGGTCCAAGAGGGCCTCTCTCCCCGGGAGAATCTAGTACACGTGGCGTGAAAGCCATAGAACGAAGATTCCCTAGGCATGAACTACTACACTTTTAACCTAGGACCATTGAACACAGAAACCAATAGCCAGTATAAAAACAGGAGAACAACATATTGCTCAAACATCGACAATATGAATCAGGATGCGACTAAATTCTTGGAGTATCACCACTTAAGTCTACCTTATCCTTTAACGATATTTTGGTTACTTTCTAAACACACCGTTGAAATTCTACTTGCCCGCTTATGCCACTTGTGAGTATTCGGTCACTCTGTTTAAAGTCGTATATTTCGTAACCGAGAATCTGCTTTCTCTAAAGCATCTCCTAGCCCCACATTAATCGATTACCCTTGAAGACAAATAGTATGGGATGAAATTAACAATCATTTTGTGGTAATCGGCAGTATTGGCAGCCGTAGGCTACCGTCTCAACGCTCAGTTTCCCGCCTCTATAACGAGAGAGGGAAGCGCACAGCCAAGCCACGCCACGCCAACGTGTCACCACGAGAGCTCGAAAAATCAGGGGATGAACAGAAATTTTAGAGACTCTAGCCCCACTTTTTCACTCCCAAATACTTGATGAACGATCAACTTAATTTGCAGCTATATAGGCTAAGAAAACATCAGAAATATCTATCTGAAAGTACGAGATACATGGTTAACGTAATTCCCTGGAATTAGTCTTTCGAGAAATTATTCTTTGGTATCCGGCTAACATCTGTGTTGGAAAATACTTAAAGACGTTAACTCGACTACAGAATCGGACCCGCAACATACGGGCCCTAGCCATTATTGAACAGGTTTATCTATCCTTTTTTCTTTTCTTGAATGAACGCCCAAACTTTTCCATTTAGCATGGGCAGCGGTAAACTACCATTTTTCAGGATAATCTCGTGAAAATCTTTTATATCGAACCCCTCATCCAATTCCTTTTGCATAAGCTCTCTTAACGCAAAGATTTCCAATGCCCCGGAGTCATAAGAGGTCAGCTGAGCTGGCATTACCGCCATCCGATCCATCAATGCACTGGGATCTTTCGCAAAAGAAGCACCCGACTCCCTTAAGAAATCCGCAACCTCTTCATTACTCCAGCCAAGCAAATGCATCCCGGTATCAGCAACCATACCCCGTGCCGGCCATGCTCGTCTTAAAATCTTTGTTGAAGCATACTGATAAATGTCCGCCTCCTCAGCAAGATGCTCGGCGTACCTGCCCCACCCTTCAACAAATGCGCCATTCATAAAAGTACTTTCAATCTGATGAAAAGTATCCTGTTCTTGGCTTAAAGCTATCTGCATATGATGTCCGGGATACCCCTCATGAATAGTCACCGTCTCTGCGGAGGCGTAAGAAGATGACTTATAAGTGGTGGGATCATAAGCAAACCTTGCAGTTCGCTCCTCATTACCGGGAGTATAATGAGCGCTCCTACCTGAACCCTGCTCATACTCAGGGATAGCCTTTACCTCCATTACCATGGATGGCATTCCATAAAAGAAATCCGCACTGAGATCCTTAGACTTAGCCACCAGCGCCTCATAAAATTCATGCATTTCATCTGCGCTATTGAACTTCTGAGATTTATCTTCACTAGCCCTCTCAACAGCTTCTGAAAAGGACTCTGCTTGGTAAAAGAGCGCTCCCAAGCGAGTAATTTCAATCTTATTTTTCTTAACCGCATTCAAACCCAACTGAAAAACCTGTTCAGGAGTCCTCTGCAAGCCTGTATAGGACCGATATTGAGCCATATAACATTCACGACCATTAGGAATGGCATGAATACCCAGCTCCACTCTAGCCTTAGGCAAATAGTCAATCTTCAAAAATTCGTTATAACGCTTCATCGACGGAATCAGATCATCGACAAGAACTTGCTTAAAAGCAGCCGCAAACTTTGGATCCTCTGCACGCTGAGCCAAGCTAAAGAAGGGATGTTCATCAATTGGAATTCGAGTTAATGCGTCCACTTGCTTAATAACACGACTAACCACGCTCTTAGGAGCAGAATAACCCAGTTTAAGCCCATCCTTCAGATTAATGATTTCCTGCTCGTAGTAACCGGAGGCACTGCGCCAACGCTCAATCGCATCAGATTTATTTTGTACTGTTTCAACAGGCTGAAACTCACTTAGCAAGCTTAATCTGATATGAGGCCCAAACATATGATTAACGGACCATAGTTCTGCTTTACAGACCCTCACCCCAACATTCGCTTCCAATTGCTCCTTGAGCTTAAAATAGAAAGCTCGCTCTTGATCTGACTTCAAGTTAGCCGGATCTATATTGGCCAGATTCTTCAAGATTTCATCTTCGGAATCACCTAAAGACGAAAAACCATCTGGGGAATTGTTAAGAAATAGATTATGCCTGTCTGACGGAACATTTAGAAAATAGGAATCCGTCTGGGAATTAGTCAAAAAAATTTCGGAGTATTGATTTGCAAGGTTGTGGAGTTTCTCAGAACTATCAAAAGCGGAGCTAGATTCTGTATCAGCCATATCATTAGCTACAGAACATCCAAATAAAGCTGAAGAAAGTGCCAACATACCGACACTCACTTTATATAAATAAGTCATTTTAAAAAACCATTATAAAAACCTAAATCCAAACAAGAAGGCAACCTCCAAAGAGAAGCCCCGGTCGTTCGCATTAAAGTAGGCACTTAAAAGGATAAAATTGCAACAAAGTTAACATTCAATATCGATGAGTGGACGGAATTTATAGATGCATACCACAACTGAAGTGACGTAATGTGTAACGGCTCATTAAAAAGCTGAATCTATACACCACTCTTCCCTGTAACTTAAAAGCTCACTAAGGCCGACCACCCCAAAAAACTGATAGTCGGCAAGCCACTCCAAGCTGGTACAGACGCTCAAAGTATATACGGAGAAGCTTCTTTATATTTCTGTATCTCCCCAGCCACACACCTACTGGGAACAGCCTAATAAATCGATGGGTTATCGCTTTCTTTAAGCAATTAGCGGCCAGCCAGACTACCTTGCTAAATATCTACGTGTTTCCGCTCACTTTAAATTTAGTAAGAATGATTGTATTACAACTGCAAATTGCATGAGCTGCCATCACCCACTACAAAAATAAATGCAATAAATCAATTACTTCTTGAGCACTACAAAAGACATTAATACAACTCACCCTAGAATGCATTTTATTCTTTTTTTCGCAGCGTGCCTCCGAGAATTTATTCTATGATATTGGGGTTCGCCTTCAATGGCACACCCTATTCAAAACTTGCATATACGTGTCTGAATACGTAATTTACAAATGGAACACCCCTAAGACAAATAAAATTTCTTCATACCAGCTTATAAATATGATGTGATAATTGTCGACTAGTCTGATGCAGTATCTTGTTGTAGACCACATCATCGCTGACATTATTATTTATTGGCTTCAGATCTAGGAATCAGTGTAACAGATTGAACGGATACACTGCCAACAAACATATACATCTCGCTACAAATAGCGCAAAAAGCTCCAAACCCACCACTAAGACACAACAGGTACACAATATTGACCATCCTATGAAAGACGCTCCATTTATGGCCGATGTATACTTGAGAATTTTTTAATCACTGTCACAACGCTACGATCGTAAATACACTACTTTAGAAATACGCTCAAAGTGTATACCCAAGTTTCACATTAAAACTGACACATTTTGTAATAGCACGGGAGACCAGTTGGCGATCGGCTGGTTAATTTCAAGAACCCTAAGTAGTTAGCTACTCTTCAAAAAAATAAGTTTATGCTGTATATAATACAACCCCAACAATAATATATTTTTAACATTCAAGGCTTGATAAATGCACTTTGTAATGCCTCCAACAATTGACCAGAAATTTTTGTCGGTTGCTCCGTATGACGATTGACAAAGACATGTGTCATAGTACCATATGCACATGCATTTTCTCGTCCATCTTTAAATATTGCGACACCATATTCGACTGAAGAATTACCTATTCTATTAACTCTAAACGCACCGCATATTTTATCAGGATAAGAAATACTAGCCACATAATTACAATCAGATTTCACCATATAGCCAACGACCTCGCTGAAGTGAATATCAAGTCCAGCCTTATCAATCAAAAAACAATTAGCAATGGTGTCAAAATAAGAATAATAAATAACATTGTTTACATGCCCATAGATATCATTATCCATCCATCTGGTTGTTAATTCTTCAATGCAAAAATAGTCTGAACGTAACACAACTTGCTTACTCACAAAGCCCCCTCATACGCAGACTGATATATTAGGAGTGCATCATCATGAGACAATGGCTTGGGATTATTGATTAGTAATCGTGTTTGTAACATCGCATCAGTGGCGAGTTTCTCTAGATGATGCTCACCAACATCTAATTGCTTTAAGGTGTTTGGTAATTTTAGCCGCTCAATTAACCGTTCTATAAAAACAATAAGATCGGAGCATACTTTTTGATTTGATTGAGAGGCATTAATGCCTGTATAAATATAAGGCGCCAACTCACTATAAAGTTTGGCGGCATCGCTTTGATTAAAACGCATCACATGCGGCAACACTAAAGAGTTACTCAATCCATGAGGTATATGGAAATGGCCTCCTAATGGGTATGCTAACGCATGTACGGCGGCAACCGGTGCATTGGCAAATGCTTGACCTGCCAGGCAAGCGCCTAATAGCATATTTTGCCTTGCTTCAATGTCTTCGCCGTGGTGGGTGGCTTGTTCTATATTTTTCGATAACAACTGCAAGGCCTGCTTAGCCAACATGTCTGAATAGGGATTTTTTTTATGCTTGGATGTAAATGCCTCTATGGCATGTACCATTGCATCAATACCTGTTGCTGCAGTAACATGAGCCGGCAATCCTATAGTTAACTGGGCATCTAATAAGGCAACATCTGGCAGTAATTGTTTAGCAATAATGCCAGCTTTAGTAGTTTCTCCAGTTGTTAAAATCGCAATAGGCGTTACTTCTGAACCGGTGCCGGCAGTGGTAGGTATTAAAATTAATGGTAAGCGATCACCCTGAACCTTTTCAAATCCGTATAACTGCTCTAAAGGTTGCCGTGAATCCATCATGACGGCAACAACTTTAGCGGTATCCATTGAGCTGCCACCACCAAAGCCAATAACACCATCAACATTATATTGCTTCGCCAAAGCTACTGCTGACAAAACGTTATCTTGTTTTGGGTCAGCGACAACTTTATCAAAAACGACGAACTCAAATCTACGGTGTAGTTGCTCCTCTAGCTTTGCCAGTAAACCACAATTTACAATGCCTTGGTCAGTGACCACTAACAGCTTATTTATGTTTAATTGATCACAAATGTCACTAATATTACTTAAGCCACCGGGACTACTTATGATACATTTTGTAGTGTTAAATTGAAAATTTAACATAATGTTTTCGCAACCCTAAAGATTATTGTTTTTTACTATCTTGTTTGAAACAGCCTCTTTTCCAACTCCAGGGAATCTCTAGATAATTCAAAGTAAATTTGGCATTAATTTGATACCGTTCTAGACTACGATAAATCAATTATCAAGTCACTATTGCCGGGGTGACTTTTACCCCTAACCTGGCTCCACCAAGAATAAGATAAATTGCGACCCGGAAATATGCGATTATATAAAACCAATCAGCAGCACTAAAGGATGAATTCGTATATTCGCACTGATAGCATTCTCAGGTTTACTGAAATGGCAGAGAGGATGGATACAGTTGACTTTGGGCGGTTTAAGGCACGGATATTGATTGCGAGCATTCAGGGGAGAATCCATGGCCTACCACAAGAGGAGTATATATTTTTCTTCTACCCCAGTAATATCCAATAGATGGATCATGTTTCCTTCTGTTCTCCAAATCTAGTTGCTAACTAGTTTGGTATGAATAAAAAAGATCAAACGACACCTAAGGAACCTCTGAATAATTCCGAGCTAATTTGGTAGTATTCAGTTATCCGTCAAGGCTACGATAGATCATGCACCAAGTCACCTTTGCCGAAGCAGAATACAATCTGAAGCGCCGTAAA
>NZ_JBGMEL010000007.1:0-225922 GCF_041447225.1 Microbulbifer echini
GCGAGCAGATGGCAACCGCCCCCGCCATCGATAATAACCCGATCTTGAGACTTCTAAACACCGACACATCAAGCTAACCGGGAATGACCCTACATGCTCTTGCATCAGTGGGTACTTTACTCTTGGTGGTTTGCAAAGTACACAGCTGCCTTTTTTAGAAATTCAACCTCCTGACGAGCTTCATGCAGTTCCTTCTTGAGCTTGTGAACTTCAGCGCTTTCCTGTTTGGAATAGTCAACGCCGTCTAAACTATTAAAATGCTTATCAGACAGTCGATTAAATTAACGACGCCAGTTGTAGATCTGCTGTGGCTGACGCCTAGCTCTCGCACCACAGAAGCCGTTGTTGCTACAGGCTTTTCCGCTCACTTAACTGCTTCTCTGCGGAATTCCTCCGTATACGCCTGAGTTCTTTTCTTACCCATGATACACCTCCGTGTTAGGCCGAAATCTAACTATACAGGGTGTCTACTAAACGTGGGTAAGTCTTACTCCTAACGAGGCTGTAGAAAAATAGTTTTAGAAAAAGCTATCACTCCTCAGACCCCTCTAATTAAAATTTCGGGCTAAATTTAGCTATACTACCAAATTCCTTTCATTGTATTAAATTTAGGCGCCTTGATGCCCTTAATTTATCCTCAGTCAGTGGATACTGCCATATCTCATCAACTTTTCAATGTTATGTACCAAGCAGAACATCTGCCATTGTCCCTGAACCTTACTTTTCCCTCGTAGCGAGAAGCGATTCAATCGTTTGTTGGTACCAATGCTCCCAAATACCGGCTCAACAACAGACATTCGATGCCCATAAATGGTCTTGCCCTCTATACTATCAACCCGTTTTTTCATCCAGTCCGTGGCTGTCCGTCCGTTTGTCCAAGTGAGGGATACTTGCCTTCCGTGTCCTTTTCGAGAGCCGGCAGAATCTGGGTTTCGCATACATTGGTTTTTAAGACTGCATTCCCTGCAGTCAGTGAGGCGCCCTTCGAACAATAGCTTTTTCTTACCTTCACTGACATGCTCTTCTTTTAACAAGAGCATGGATTTTCCTGCCGGACAGATGCAGGTTTTCTTTTTCTTGTTGAATATAAATTCACTAGCCGGGAAAGTCTGCTTAGCACTATCTCTACCTTTTTGATTACGCTTTCCATACTTAGTTTTTTGCTTGGCAAAAGCTTTATCACGTGAACGGAATTTATTGCCAGGTATGTAGGCATTGATGCCGTTTTCTCGCAGGTAGCTGTAGTTAGCATCGTTGGAGAATCCAGTATCAGCAGTAATAATGACCTGTTTGGCCAAGATGGCTTCATCTATTCCTATATTCTGATAATGGCAACTGATGCCATCGAGAATAGGCTTCAGTGCATGATGTTCTTGCCCCTCTCCAAAGGCCTGTGCTTCAACAACCATCTGGTGCTTCCTATCAACTGCGGCAACACCGTTATAGCCCTGAATGGTTCCCTTACTGGTAGTCATCTTGGCTGATTCATTGTCCGTGATATTACTTTTTACCTCTTTAGGGTTTTTACCTTGCCCCATCCTGGGAGAGTGATTCTTTAAGAACTGATCAATTTTATCAAAGTGTTTCTGCAGAGTATCAGCCGCTTTAGCTACTGCTTGCTTTCGCTCTTTTTCTTTAGGTTTCCTGCCATCAAGCCTCTTGTGCTCTTTGAGGCAATGTTTGATCTTCTTGCGAATCTTTTCCTACTTCTGTTCTAGCTCTTTAAAAGTCCCCGAATGTTCTTTGCTGGCATTGGATGGCATCTTGCATCCATCTATTGCGAAAAGTTCGTTGCCAAGCAGCCCCTGCTGATCGCAGACCAGTAACACTTGCTCAAACACCGACTCAATCGCATCAGGATAACTGCTTACGAAACCCGCAATACTAGTAAAATGCGGAACGGTATCGCATGACAGTGCTTTGAAGAGGATATTGTTCTCACATTGCCATTGAATTTCACGGCTCGAAGTAATGCCTTTTGAGTAAGCAAACAATATGATTTTCAGGAGGATAGCTGGATCATAAGCGGTTCGCCCGCCGCTATCATTTTGATATTTTTTATGGAAGACAGAGAGATCGATATGGTCATCAATCAGATGATGAAGCGTAAACTCAAAGGTTTCAGGTTGTAGTTGTTCTTCGAAATTGATGACGACCATTGCATTTTGGTTGTAATCGTAACGTTTGAAATTGGGCATATGGATAATCTCGACATCAAGACCTCCATTTTAACAAAAAAGCTACCTTTTAAGAGTTTTTCTACAGCCTGAACGCCGCCGGCAGGGGCAGCTTACCTTGTGCGCGTTTTGCGCAATAATGGGAGCGAAGCGACCTGTGCAAAACGTGTACAAGGTAAGCTGTCCCGCGGAGGGCCGCAGGCCCGGAGCAAACTGCCCGGCCTTGTTAGCATTCTTGGGCCTCGACTTTTGGCTCTTCTTTTTTTGAAATTTTATTGCTATAGGATTCTAAGGCTGGGCAGGCTCGTAGGCCCAGGAAAAGATAGACCAAACCACCCACATAACCAATTGTGCCAAAGGTAGGTATTATGTTCTGAATACATAAACCTAATACAACAAATATAAGTGCTTTAAATATGTAATGGATTCCGAAAAAGGAGCCCATACTCAGAACCGTAGATATTTGCTTGATGTCTTGAGACTCCAGCGCGGCTATGATGATCCTATCCCGCATGTCGACTTCATGCCTATGACGACCGAGCAGTGACTGAGAAATTTTTGTTATCTTTTGACCAAGATGCAACACAAGCCAAAAAAGTCCTGATCCAATGGCACCCTGTACTATTGCGGGCCAGCTTAGAATTTGATTAACGATATCCATTATGGTCTCTTCGGAATGCTAACGTCGCGCTCAGCCGCAGCTTACTTTGGGCATATTATGTGCAAAAATGGGAGCGACAGCGACCGCGCAAAATATGCACAAAGTAAGATGTCGGTCTGCAGCGCTTTGTTATGGCTGAACGATATCAATTGTACCCATGCCATCCACTACTTCATTAACTTTGTGCAAATTTTCTGAACTTGGCTTTAAAACAAAAGCGGGCCTGCATGGGTCTTGTAGTATTCTGTATTTTACAGCTTTTGATCCAATAGAATAAGGTTGATTCGCCAGCACAGCTGATGGCAACGCCTCCCCCTTAACAGCAACAAGGTATCTACCTTGCTCGAAATTCTCAGGCATATAACTGTAATCCTGCCAGAACGCATCCAATTCATATTCTTTATCATCACCTAGAAGATAACTTTCAACCTCAAAAGAAATTAACGAATATGAAGCCGTCTTTGCCACCGGGTTTCTATCAAAATAAATGAACTTAGATACATGACCAATAAAAATTGCGTCAGCATTTTCAATGTAGTCAAAATCAAGAGGTTCAGGAAATAAACAGGCTTTCACTGAACTTGAGCCCGTAGAGGCCAACAAAAACAATGAAAAAATTAATAATTTAGAATTTTTCATACTAGCCATCAATGGTTAACTCTGAGCCATAACGAAATAGATATGCGGAACCGTTAAGAAAGTTGGCAGTGCCTTTGCATAAGCAAAGGGAATGACAACTTTTAGGTTTCCATATCATCGGGTTGTTATTTGTTGCTCGTGGCACTGTGTACAAATTCACTACAAATATCTTTCTTTTACTGTCTACCACGATTCGGAGAGAAAAATTAGCAGCACTAGGTTCGCGGCCTTGCTTCGAAGCGGCTGCGCCGTCCGCATCAACTTCGTTATGCGAGCGTCGCTGAAGCTTCGAAGCTTACACGAAGGTCGAACCGTTGACTATGGGCTTTCCCGCCAATACTGTTTTTTTATACAGCAAGCTAATAATCACCTGCTATTCTTAACTGAACCCGCGCAAAACCGGAGCGAGCGACCAATAACGCCTTTGTAATGGGCCGCGTTGTGGCGAAGCCACGCTTTTAGCGGTCCAGCCCGAAGGGCGATCGTTGACAAACTTGTTATGTGTTTTTGATACTAAGCTGCGCATTAACACTACCATCCATAACTTTTTGAATAGCCTCTTCCCACTCTTTCTGAACTGCTGGGTCAGCTGATCCACCATCGCTAAGTAGTGACATGCTACCGAGTAAGCCGCCAACATCGTCAGACTTTGTTGCTTGGTAGTACTCATCTAGAAATGCGTACATCGCCAAGAAAGCCTGTTCTTTTGTTAGTTTAGAATCGCTCATTTTATCTCTGACACATAACAGTGTATTCAAAAGCAGCTGCATTATATCACCCTGCAACCTATCCCAAGATTAAAAATTCACCAAAGCAGGAAAAATATACAAATCAAGGAGTTAGCTATCGCTGACATAGAAATACTCTAGTGGATATATTGCAACTGCATCATATCTTGATATTTTGTTGCTTTTAATCACAGATGTAAATCCTTCAGAATCAATGATTTAACGCTCATGCTACCGTGGATATGAGCAGCTGCTTTTAATCTTCAATATTGACAATACAGAAAAACAGCAAATACTGTATATAAAAACAGCCTAAAGAAAGCGTCATGGATGATATACGCCCTAAGCTACCTACTAAGCCAGAACGTTTTATGGATATTTTGCGTCAGCATATTCGCAAACAAGGACTATCGTACCGAACGGAGCAAACTTACACGCATTGGATAAAACGATTTATTCATTTTAATCGATTGAAACACCCTGCAGGCATGGGCTCGGCTGAGGTTGAGGCGTTCCTTACCCACCTCACTGTTCAGGGACTTTGCGCATCCAATACACAAAGAGTGGCCTTGAACGCTATTGCCTATCTCTACAAGCAGTTCTTAGGTAAGGAAATCCCAGACTTGAATTTTAAACTTGTCAAGAAGCAACGGCGGCTGCCTATTGTTTATAGTCGTGAGGAAGTGGCCGCGGTTCTTAGTCATTTACAGGGCGTCTTCAGATTACAGATTGAGCTGATGTATGGCTCAGGACTTCGTAGTGCCGAACTATTATCTCTCCGAATAAAAGATTTGGATTTTGGTAGCAACAATATTTTTGTGCGCGGCGGAAAAGGAAATAAGGATCAAACTACTCTTCTTCCGAAGGGAATAATCCAGGATCTACAACGTCAAGTTAAGTATGTATCTCTTCTTCATCAACAAGATTTACTGGCCGGCTACGGTTTGGTTTTCCTACCGGATGCACTCGATCGAAAATGCCCATATGCTGCCAAACAACTCGCTTGGCAATACCTGTTTCCTGCTAACACTATCAGTAAATGCCCTCGATCAGGTATCTACCGAAGGCACCATATGCACTCGTCCACATTAACGCGCCAAGTAAATACCGCTGTGGGTAAGGCAGGAATCAACAAACCAGCACGCTGCCATGCATTCCGGCATAGCTTTGCCACACACTTACTTGAAACCGGGTACGATCTACGCACTATTCAGGAGCTACTTGGGCATTCGGATGTGAGCACTACGGAAATTTATACGCATGTAGTGAATCGAGGTAATAAGGGGGTTTTAAGCCCCTCTGACCGCCTTCGCGGCCAGCATAAAATTGAGCCAATATATAGCTGGCTTTACCAGGCTGGAAAAACTGAGTATGCGCTCTTTGCGATAACTTAGAATTTTTTCAGATTAAGGGCTTGGCGAGCCTCCGAACTCCTGAGGAATTTCTGAACAGCTACCTTATCCGCCCCCCATTTTATCCTGGTGTTACATCTCCATTCTGGCCTCGGTGACGCAGGACGTGGTCGATGAGGACCAGGGCCATCATGGCTTCGGCGATGGGTGTCGCACGAATACCGACACAGGGATCGTGGCGACCTTTGGTGACCACCTCGATAGCATTGCCGGAACGATCAACACTACGGCCGGGGATACGCAGGCTAGAGGTGGGCTTCAGAGCGATATGGGCAACAATATCCTGGCCACTGGAAATACCGCCGAGAATGCCACCGGCATTGTTGGAAAGGAAACCTTCTCCCGGAGTGATTTCATCGCGGTGTTCGGTGCCCTTCTGCGCTACGCTGTCAAAACCGGCTCCAATTTCCACTCCCTTTACCGCGTTGATACTCATCAGTCCGTGGGCCAGATCTGCATCTAGGCGATCGAAAATCGGTTCACCCAGACCAGCGGGCACTGCGCGGGCATGAACTGAAATACGGGCACCGATGGAGTTACCCTCCTTAATCAGTTCCTGCATATAGGCTTCCATTTCAGGCACTCGCTCGGCATCTGGGCAGAAGAAGGGGTTCCTCTCCACTTGATCCCAGTCCAGTTTTTGCACCTTAATCGGCCCCAACTGAGAGAGATAGCCGCGCACCTCAATCCCGTATTTCTGTTTTAACCATTTTTTCGCAATAGCTCCAGCAGCAACACGCATTGCGGTTTCTCGCGCGGACGAGCGGCCGCCACCGCGATAGTCGCGGATACCGTATTTTTGCCAATAGGTATAATCGGCATGCGCCGGGCGGACCTGTTCGGCGATATTGCCGTAATCCTTAGAGCGCTGGTCAGTATTTTCAATCACTAAACCGATAGGCGTGCCGGTGGTTTTCCCCTCGAAGACGCCGGACAGAATTTTTACCTGGTCCGGTTCACGGCGCTGAGTAGTATAACGAGAGGTGCCAGGTTTGCGACGATCCAGCTCCACCTGGAGCTCCTCTTCACTAATCTCCAGCCCCGGGGGGCATCCATCGACGATACAGCCCAAAGCTGGGCCATGGCTCTCGCCAAAAGTTGTGACGCAAAACAGCTTGCCAAAGGTGTTGCCCGACATATGCGACTTTCCCAGATAATAGTTGGTGGATTTGCAGCGGTTGGCTTCGCGGAAAGCCGCGCATTATAAAGGATCTGCTTGCAGCGCGCGCCAGGTAGGGCAAAAAGCACAATCGCTACTTGCAAGTGGCTTTAACTGTGAATCCGACAATACTATTTGCCGGATTCACAAAAGAAATTACTCTTTTTCGAAGTGAGCTTGGTAAGCGAGCAGCTCTTCGCGGCTGATCACGAACACTCCGTGCCCGCCATCCTCAAACTCCGGCCACATAAACGGCACTTCTGGGAACGCCTCCTCCAAAGCTTCCCAGCTATTGCCCACCTCGCAGACCAGTAAGCCTTCCGGCTGCAGGTGATTGGCCGCCTCGAGTAACAAGCGGCGGGTAAAGTCGAGGCCGTCCTCTCCAGAACCCAGCGCTATCTCCGGCTCCGCTTGGTATTCATCCGGCATCTCCGCCAAATCGCGCGCGTCCACATAAGGTGGATTGCACACAATCAGTTCATAGCTGAAGCCCTTCAAGCCACTGAAAAGATCGGATTGCACTGCGCGCACACGTTCGTTGAGGTCGTGGCGATTGATATTGATCTGGGCAACTTCGATAGCGCCCGCAGAAATATCACTCAGATCCACCCTTGCACCGGGAAATGCTTCGGCACAGGCAATACCGATACAGCCACTTCCACAGCACAGATCGAGAATTGCCAGCGGCTCCACATTGAGCCAGGGTTCAAAATTGTGGCGGATCATTTCCCCGATAGGCGAGCGCGGCACCAGCACCCGCTCATCCACGTAAAATGTCATATCACAAAAATGCGCTTCATGAGTGAGATAAGCCGCCGGTGCGCGCTCATTAAAACGGCGCTCAAGCAGTGTGAGCACGTCTCGGCGCTCCTCCATGGTCAAGCGCGCGTGTAATATTTCCGGCTTGCTGTAGGGCGGCAAATGCAACGCATGGGTTACCAGTAATACCGCCTCATCCCAGGCATTGTCGGTGCCGTGGCCATACCAGAGGCCAACCTCGCTGAAACGACTAGCGCCCCAGCGGATATAGTCCAAAACCGTGGTCAGCTCGTGCAGGCTGGATTCACGCCTTTCTATCATTGAAACTATCCTTAAGTGCTATGGATCTCATTAGGGTCCGCGCGGATCTTTACTCTCGGGTTACAAACGCTTAGGGTAGCGCACCCGCCCCTCGGGCTGAGATGTTGGAAAGAGCAGCATGAACGAACACTACGCACGAATTATTGAAGCAATCGGCGAGGATCTGCAACGCCCCGGACTCAAAGATACCCCGGAGCGTGCAGCCAAGGCCATGCAATACCTGACCCGCGGCTATAAGCAATCCCTAGAAGAGGTAGTTGGCGATGCGCTCTTCCCCACCGATTGCAGCGAAATGGTGCTGGTTAAGGATATCGAACTCTACTCCCTGTGCGAGCATCACCTGCTGCCATTTATCGGCCGCGCTCATATAGCCTATATTCCCAATGGCAAGGTTGTCGGCCTTTCCAAGGTGGCGCGTATTGTCGATATGTTCGCGCGCCGCTTGCAAATCCAGGAGCAGCTCACTGTAGAGATTGCCCAAACCCTGCAAGATGTCACCGGTGCCGCCGATGTCGGCGTTATTATCGAGGCCAAGCATATGTGCATGATGATGCGCGGTGTAGAAAAGCAGAACTCCGTGATGAAGACCTCGGCCATGCTGGGTACCTTCCGCAGCAACCAGGCTACTCGCAACGAATTCCTTTCCCTGATTCGCTAGTAACAAGATCCGCTCAACAGCACGGTGCGGCCTCTGGGCCGCCTAGTTTCACAGAGTGAATTGCCATGCCCCACCTAGTCATCGAATACGCAAAAAACCTGGAAGATAGAATTTCTGTTGCCGCTCTGGTTAGCTCGGCACAAGAGGCAATGCACAGCTCCGGGCTGTTCGCCTCACACACTATCAAAACCCGCGCTAAAGCCTACGACCAGTTTATCGCTGGGGAACATGGCGACAGCTTTATTCACGCGGAAATCCGCTTACTGGCAGGTCGCGGCGCTAAGGAGCGGGAAACGCTGAGTTCGGCAGTGTTTAATTGCCTGTGCCAATTTGCCGATGGCGTACCGGCAGTCTCTGTGGAAGTGCGTGAGATGGATCCCAGCTGCTACTCCAAAAGAGTGCCTTTCTAGGGGGTACTAGCAGGCCCTAGGCGACGTCACCACGCAGAAAGGGGCCGAACCACTCGGCGATGCCTTCAGCGCCCTCTTCCATGTGCAAATGATGGCTGCCGGGCATTTCCCGCGCCTCGATATTTTTATAGCCCGCCAATACCGGGCGCAGCCGTTCGATCATATTGGCAATCCCCCCTTCCGCCAGCACCAGGCGTACCGGCATACTCAGGCGAGACAGGAAAGCGCGCACCTGAGCCTCATTGAGTTTGGCGGTAGACGCAGCCATCAGGCGCGGGTCATTACTCCAGGTATAACCACCCTCCAGCGGAAGGGTGCCGCGCTCTGCTAGAGCGCGCGCCGCCCGCTCCGATAATGGGAACATACCGTTCTTGCGCGCCTCTACCGCCGCCACAAATGTAGGGTAAATTTTTGCTCTGCGCTGGCTGTAGCGCACGCGCTGGGCGATAGCCTTAGCGAGATTATCCGGCGCCTCGGCATCCTTCGCCGCCGGGGGCACCAGGCCGTCAATCAGGGCTAGGCGCTTGACCCGCTTAGGGAAAGTTCCGGCGGTGATCACACTGGCAATCGCTCCGCGAGAGTGGGCGAGCAAAGAAAAGTTGTGCCAGCCCAAGGCCTCGGAAATACCGATAATATCCTCAGCCTCTTCCCAGATGTTGTAGTTGGCATGGGGAGAGCGGTGATAGCTGCGCCCATGGCCGGCCATATCCACTGCCACCAAATTAATGCCGTTAAGCAATGGCGCCAGGCGATCAAAGCTGGCGCAATTGTCCAACCAGCCGTGCAGAGCCAGCACCGGCTCACCGCCCCCCTCGCCCCACTGCCTCGCGGCAATGGTCTTGCTGTCAAACTCCAGACTGATTTCGCGGGGGGCGATTTGCATCATGCGCGCTGATTCCATAAAAAACGTTGGGGAACAGATGGTGCAAGCCCAGGGGTTAACGGGCAATGACACTAAGCGCCACCGCGGTGGGGATTTGAGAGCAAACACCGAGCCGGCGGTGGCTACAAGCAGCGCAGGCTGGCTACTCGGCGTGCTGTAACCACTTCAGCTCGGCACAACTGTTGGCCCACACCTCTGACTGGACGCAGGCGAGGCTGGAAGTGCCCATAGAATGCTGGTTTCCACTACCACACAAACCATTGAGCAAACTGCCAACCAGCGGCTGGTGGCTCACTAATAAAATGGGGAAATTATCGGGCCCCTGCTCTTGCAAAAGGTCGAGCAGCTGCTGAGGATCGCTATCACCGATTAATAGGGGCTCTGTGATCACAGGCAGCCCCAAGTGCGCGGAGACAATATCCGCTGTTTGCTGAGTACGTACAAACGGACTCGCCCAAATAGCGCCTACCGAGGACAACTCCTGTACGCGCTTTTTACATACCTGCGCCACCTGCCGACGCCCTCGCTCCGTGAGCGCGCGTGCGGCATCATTAGTAGCCATGGGCTCGGCCTTGCCGTGGCGCAGGATAAACAGTTGCATCAGCTTGCCCTCAGCAAGAGATTCTCAGTCCACTAATACTTATCGCCGCGTTCGCCGGATTCACCCTGCTCGTCGGATGAAGTGCGAGAGGATTTATCGGCACTCTCCTCCACCAACTCCGGTTTGTCATTCCGTTCAACGGTATCGCTGCCGAGAATAATCGCATCCTCAGCCTCTTCCTCTTTGGGGGCGCTTTTTTTCTCGACTGAATCATCGTTACCAGTGGCGACCACTTCCACAGGAACCTCTTCCGCGCCCTCATAGCGAGACAGATCATCCTCCACATCCGACTCGGGCCACTCGGCAAAGGGGAAGGGTTTTTCCTCGGAGTTGTAAATTAAAAACTGCACAGCCTGGTAGATATAGGAAGCCAGCTGGTCGCCGAAGCGGCGCAAGTTATCATTGGGGTTGCCGGCAATGATTGAAAACAGAAACTGCAACACCACTACCGCCAGCAGCAACCAGCCGGCTATCTGCAGACAGATGCCGAACAGCACCATATAAATCAGCCGCACCCACTGATTCCCGGAAGTCAGGTTGCGTTTTAAATCATCATTTTTCATAGAAGGCTTCCATCAAGGCTTGGCCGAGTAGGCCACATCAAAGGTTTGTGCGCCCGACATTAAATTGCGAATTACCTCAGGAATCGGCCGCTCTTCAAATAATATGGCGTGAATCGCGGAAACCAAGGGCATGTACACGCCCATTTCATCCGCTTTCTTTTTAATGAGACGTACCGTGTTAACCCCTTCGGCAACCTGACCGATTTCTGCGACAGCTCGATCCAGCGGCTTACCTTTACCCACCAGGTAGCCCACGCGGTAATTGCGGCTCAGATCGGAGGAGCAGGTCAGAATTAAATCTCCAACCCCGGCGAGGCCGATGAAGGTCATAGGATCGGCCCCCATCGCTTCGGCAAACCGCATCATCTCCGCGAGTGAACGGGTGATCAACAGGCTGATGGTGTTCTGCCCGCGATCCAAAGCCGCCGCCATACCCGTGATAATCGCATAAATATTTTTCAGGGCGCCAGCCAGCTCCACACCAAATACATCGTTACTGGAGTAAACCCGGAAGGTCTCAGAGTGCAGGGCGACCTGGATATCCTTGCACAGGGCCTCATCCTCACTCGCAACCACCGTAGCAGTGTAATGACCCGCAACCACCTCTTTGGCAAAGTTCGGCCCACTCAATACCCCCACGCGCATTCCCGTAGTCTCTTCACGCAGGATATCGCTCATCAGGTGAAAACTATCGTGTTCAATCCCCTTGGTGGTAGAGATCAGCATAGTGCCGGGTTTCAGCAGGGGAGCCACCCGGCGAACCACCTCGCGGAAGGATTTACTGGGGATAGCGACAAATATAATGTTGCAACCTTGCACCGCTTCCTGCAGGTCGCTACTGATACAAAGCTCGGGATGTAGAGCCACTCCGGGCAAATACTTGCTGTTTTCGCGGTTTTCCCTACAGGCTTCCGCACTCTCCGAATCTCGCATCCACTGACGGGTGTCGTGGCCATTGCTCGCCACAATGTTGGCAATGGCCGTACCGAAACTACCACCGCCCAATACGGCTATGGAGAAGGGATTGGAAGTTTCCTTTTGCATATTGATACCGATAAAGCTTCTCGAGGGCTGGATTATAGAGGTATGACCCCCTCAGCCCAAAGGGTTCAAGTTGCGGTAATTTGCACGCAATTTTGCAAAATAATACGGAAAAAACAGAAAACGGCCCACTGCCACTATCAACCGAACCGGAAAGCCGGCGGGTCGATACAGCAGGGGCCGCACATCAGAAGCACGCTTGCCCCGCAGGGTTTTAGCGCACAGGGCTCACAGGGTGAGCCCGCGAAGTTTCAATGAATTCCCTAGTCGTGCATTTCCAGTAACAGGGTATTCAAGCGACGCACATAGTCAGCCGGGTCTAGCAGCTGATTACCCGCGGCCAGATTGGCCTGATCCATCAAGATATTAGTGAGATCGGCAAAGCGATCTTCATCCTGCTCCTGATCCAGGCGCTGCACCAGCGGGTGCGATGGGTTGAGTTCAAAAATTGGCTTAGCCTCCGGCACAGCCTGACCGGCCTGCTCGAGAATACGGCGCATCTGCGGCCCCATATCCTGCTCGCTCACCACCAGGCAGGCCGGTGAATCCACCAAACGAGTTGTAGCGCGCACGGATTCAACGCGGCCGTCGAGCACGGTCTGTACCCGCTCAACCAAGGCACCGGACTCCTTCTCAACCTTTTCGCGCTCAGCCTTGTCCTCATCACTTTCGGCTTCGCCCAAGTCCAGCGCACCCTTGGCCACATCCTGGAAGGGCTTGCCGTCAAACTCGTTCATATGGCCGACAAACCACTCATCCACCTGATCGGTTAGCAGCAGGACCTCGATCCCCTTCTTGCGGAAAACTTCCAGATAAGGGCTGGACTTGGCTGTGGCGAAGTTATCAGCGCACACATAGTAGATCGCCTTCTGGCCATCTTTCATACGTCCCACGTAATCTTCCAGGGACTGGTCCTGCTTGTCGGTATCGGCATGCGTGGTAGCGAAACGCAGCAGTTTGGCGACCTTCTCTTTATTGGAGAAGTCCTCTGCCGGCCCCTCTTTCAGCACATTGCCGAACAGATCCCAGAATTTCTGGTACTCATCGCCATCCTTTTTCGCCAGCTTATCGAGCATGTCCAGCACACGCTTAGTCAGAGCGTTTTTGATTGCATCGGTATTGCGGTCTTTCTGCAGGATTTCGCGAGAAACGTTCAGCGGCAGATCATTGGAATCCAGTACGCCCTTCACAAAGCGCAGGTACAGCGGCAGGAATTGCTCTGCGTCGTCCATGATAAAGGTGCGCTGCACATACAGCTTGAGGCCGCGGGCGGCATCGCGCTGGTACAGGTCGAACGGTGCGCGGGCGGGAATATACAGCAGGCTGGTGTAATCCTGCTTGCCTTCCACACGATTGTGGCTCCAGATAAGCGGATCATCGAAATCGTGAGAAATATGCTTGTAGAACTCCTTGTACTCCTCGGCCTTCAGCTCGGAGCGCGGGCGGGTCCACAGGGCCTGGGCAGCGTTGACCGCTTCAAATTCAGGCGCTTTCTCTTCTTTCTGCTCCTCACCCTCAGCAGCGGGCACTTCCTCTTTCAGCATCTGCACCGGGATGGCGATATGATCGGAGTACTTCTTGATAATAGAGCGCAGGCGCCAGCCATCGGCAAATTCTTTCGCGTCTTCTTTCAGGTGCAGCACCACACGGGTACCGCGCTGGGGCACGTCAGTAGTTTCCACGGAATATTCCGCTTCCCCATGACACTCCCAGTGTACGCCCTGATCGGCTTCGAGGCCGGCGCGACGGGTAAATACATCGACTTTGTCAGCGACAATAAAGGCGGAGTAGAAACCCACACCAAACTGGCCGATCAGATGTGCGTCTTTCTTCTGGTCGCCGGACAGTTGCTGCATAAACGCAGAGGTGCCCGAGCGGGCGATGGTGCCGAGGTTTTCGATCACCTCATCGCGGCTCATACCAATACCGTTATCGGCAATGGTCAGGGTGCCCGCGTCTTTGTCAAACTCAATACGAATGCGCAGATCCGTATCATCACCAAATAATTCAGGGCTGGACAGCGCCTCAAAGCGCAGCTTATCGGCAGCATCGGAGGCATTGGATACCAGCTCGCGCAGGAAAATCTCCTTGTTGGAGTAGAGCGAGTGGATCATCAGGTGCAGCAGTTGCTTGGCTTCTGTCTGGAACCCGCGGCTCTCTTTGTGGGCCTCAACGGTCATCTTAGGTCTCCCATACACGTCAATCGGAACAGGGAGCAGATATTGGGACCCGCTGGCGGGTTTCAAGGGCGGAGTGAAAATGGAGCGGTATTCAGGCTAGCCTGAAATATGTCTTAGCACGCTCTAGCGCTGAGCCGCACGCAACCCAACGTCGGCTCATCAGGGCTGTGCAGGCCATCAAACGATCGCGGTACAGAGTGGAACCCGCCTGAGAACCCTTTCGGGCGGGCCATAGATATGTCAGCGTTTTCCGCTTGAGCGCTTGCTGCTGGCCTTGCTGCTGGCCTTGCTGCTGGCTTTGAGCGTACCGGTATTGCCCTTACCGGTAATATCGATCACAAAGTTGGCGGTAAGATCAGAAATCACACGGGATTCCGCATTCATTAGGATTGCGATTCCAATCTTCAGTTTCTCCGAGTAGGCCACCGCCGCGCGAAATCCCGCTACCCAACCACCGTGATAGATAATACGGTCATCTCCGATGGTGTAGAGCCGCCAGCCCAGACCGTAACCCGCATGGGATAGATAATCCCGCCAGATGCGATGGCGCATATGGCGCTGGGTGGATACCCGTTCGGTGGTCATATCCTCAATCACCGCGGGAGACAGCACTTTGGGGTAGTAACCCATCTGCGCTTTCAACCACTGGGCCATATCGGAGATGCTGGCATTGACACCCGCCGCCGGAGCGGCGAAGTAATACTCTTTCTCAACCTTCACCGGACGCCAGCCGCTGCCAGTCTGCACGTGGGGTGCGGCGCGGTTGTCCGAGGCCATAAAGCTCTCCCACCCCACCGAAGCATTCTGCATTTTCAGCGGCACAAAAATACGTGTCTTAAGCTGCCGGGCAAACGTCACCCCGGTAGCCCCGAAAATCACATCCTCAATCAGGCTGAACAGCACATTCTGATAGCCATAGCACTTTCCAGGGCTGCAGCGCGGATCGATGTTAGCGAACTTCGGCAATATCTTACTGAGAGGTTTATTGTCCTCAAGATAATTGTCGTAAGCGTTGGGGGTCAGGCCCGAGGAGTGGCTGAGTAAGTGCTCCACCTGCAGCTGACGCGATAGAGACGGTGTCTTGAAACTGAGGTCCGGCACATAGTTGACGACCTTGTCATCCCAGCCGAATTGGTTTTCATGCTCCAGCATGGTGGCCATACTCGCGGCAAAGGTCTTGGAGACCGAGGCCAGGCGAAACACCGTATCGAGATCCACCTTGCCCTTCTTACCGCGTATGCGCACGCCATAGGTGTCCATAGCGACCACCCGGTTGCCATCGACAATGACATAGGCACCGCCAGGGATCGACTTACTGGCCATCATCTGGCGGAAGTAGCGATCAAACGCCTTGGCCCTGGCGTCAATGTTGACCGCTCGCGCAGGCAACGCCAGGCTGCACAAAAGCAGCAGTGAAAGAATAATACGCGCCATCCCGGCACGTGGGTGATAGACAATATTTGAGAGAATTGCAGGTCTCATAAGCAAATCGAGCCGCCATAGCAATCCGGTACTTGCAGATAAGACTAGCAGTCGGCGGGCAAAAACTCTATTTAGGCGCCACTCAGGACTGACTGCTGAATTCTAGTCGCTTACCACAGTCACTGTGCGAACCCCCGTGCCACCTGCCCAAATCTGCGCATTGGCCCTCATTAAAACGAAAAAACCGCCTTTCGGCGGTTTTTTCTGCTTGGGAACTGAGCCCCAACAGCGCTCGAGCTTACAGCTTTTCAGCGTTCTCGCTCAGGTAAGCCGCTACACCCTCTGGAGAAGCGTTCATGCCTTTGTCGCCTTCTTGCCAGCCGGCCGGGCAAACTTCACCGTGCTCCTGGTGGAATGCCAGGGCGTCAACCATGCGCAGCATCTCGTCAACGTTACGGCCCAGCGGCAGGTCATTGACTACCTGGTGGCGAACGTTGCCTTCTTCGTCGATCAGGAAGGAGCCGCGGAAAGCAACACCAGCGTCGGCTTCAACGTCGTACGCCTGGCAGATTTCGTGCTTAACATCAGCAACCAGGGTGTACTTAACCGGGCCGATACCGCCCTCGTTCACCGGGGTGTTACGCCAGGCGCTGTGAGAGAACTGCGAGTCGATGGAAACACCGATTACCTCAACACCACGCTTTTCGAACTCGGCAAAGCGGTGGTCGAAAGCGATCAGCTCAGAAGGACATACGAAGGTGAAGTCCAGTGGGTAGAAGAAAACTACAGCCTTCTTACCTTTGATTGTATCTTTCAGGTTAAAAGTATCGACGATCTCGCCGTTACCCTTTACCGCTGCAGCGGTGAAATCTGGAGCCGGCTTGCCTACTAGTACTGCCATGAAAACCTCCTCAATCCAATGATGGGTTGTTGATAAAGAGAGTGAAGTGTTCAATTTATATGCAACAGCTATAAATTGAATGGGAATTGATAGTGGGCCGCTATGATACACATCCACTTATTACAGGCCCATAAATTTTTTAAATCGGCCTGATAGTAGAAAAGCTATACGTGAACCAAGCCACAAAATAGGAAAAGGCCTCAACGAAAAGCATAAAAAAAGAACATAAAGGTCGATTTTCAATCATTTCGAAATCTTATTGACACTCATTCTCAATTGCAATAGGATTTACATCAGTCTACTATTGAACATAAATCGACCAGAGCCCACGACGATGTATGTATGTATCTGTAAAGGTATTACCGACCGCCAAATCAAAGAGGCTGTCTACGATGGCTCCACTTCGGTGAAGGCCTTGAGACGCCAGCTGGGTGTCTCCTCCCAGTGCGGTCGCTGTGCCGAGCAGACCAAGGAAATCATCGACGAAACCATGGGCGCAGGGGTGATTACCGCCGCCACCAGCGGGCTGTTTTACTCTGCGAGCTAACCCTATCTATAACGGCCGCCTGCCAGTGGAATTCAGCGGCGGCCGCGGCCACTCCCGAACTTCCCCCTAAACCGCCCCCTCTGGGCCCGGCTTAATAGTCCTCTCCCTTCACGACTCTATGATGCGCATATTGGATGCTCTAAGCTGAGAGCACATTTATGGCTCAGATTGGAACATGAAGAAGCACCTACTGCACCTCTACGAAAAACTTCGCACCAGCTTTTGGAGCGTGCCGCTAGTCATGATCCTATCATCGCTGCTTCTCGCTTATTTGATGCGCCAGCTGGATGCCATATTGAGCGCACTGCCATTATTCGAGACCGGCCGTATCGCTACTCTGGATTGGTTGCATATGCGCGATACCAATAGCGCACGCGCCCTACTCTCCGTGATTGCGGGTTCAACCATTACCGTTGCCGGCACAGTGTTCTCGATCACCGTAGTTGCCCTGACGCTCGCCTCCAATCAGTTCGGTCCCCACCTGGTAAGAAACTTTATCCGCGACCGCAGTACCCAGGGCTCCCTCGGGATCTTTCTTTCCACCTATGTCTATGCGCTGGTCACCATGCGCGGCATCGAAGGCACAGCGGAGGGTGCAAACAGTTATGGTTTTGCCATTCAAGTTGCGCTGCTGCTCACTTTGATCAGCGTCGGCTATCTCGTTTATTTTATCCACAATGTGGCGCAATCCATCCAGGTGGATAACATCGCCCACCAGATCAACCTGGAATTTCACCAGGCAATTGATCGCGAATACCCGAGCTCTGCAGAATCTTCCGGCGAACACTTTGATACCGAGCGTCTGGAACTGGGCGCGGGCTCGACGAAAGTCCCCACCCCTCGCGGTGGTTATGTCCAGATTATTGACCGGGAAAAAATTATTGCGGTTGCCGAAAAATATAACTGCTGTGTGCGGATTAACTGCCACCCCGGCTCCTATGTGCACGGCTGGAGCCAGATCGGCAAAATTTACCAAGGTGGCAACCCGCAAGCGATCATTCCACAAGTGCAGGCGGCTCTGCAGATTGGTGCGCTGCCGACAGCAGAGCAGGATGTTGTTTTTTCCATGCGCCAACTCTCACAAATCGCCGTGCGTGCATTGTCTCCCGGAATTAACGATCCCTATACAGCGTATTCTTGTGTAGACCGTCTCATTGAAGGGCTGGGTACGGTACTGCAAAGGCCGGAACCCCCAAACTGCTATACCGGCTCTGCCGGAAACTTACGACTGGTAAGCTGTAAACTGGAATTCGCCCAATTGCTCGATGCCTCGCTCGATGAAATCGTTGAATCCGGCCGCGCTAATGGCGTATTTATACGCCACCTCCTCAATGCACTGAAACATCTCGCCGAGGTTTGCCAACGGGAAAAGGATAAAGTCGCACTATTTAACTACCTCGAACGGCTGGCCGACGACATTAAAACTTTTATTAAAAGTGAAACTGATTCAATTCAAATTCGGGAAATAATATCCGATATTCAAAAAAATCTGACAGGCTAACCCCACAACCTAAACAAGAATCATTTTCGTTGCTATTTTCGGCCGAATTCGTGTTAAAAACCTTGTTTTTTCTGCATTCCGCAGGTAGCAACTTCCCCTTGACTTGCCGCAAATCGCAACGCAAACTCGGCCCGGATTGCAGTTGCCACCCTAAAATAAATTGTGGGAAAACGGTCAGCCGCAGACTTAAGTGACTAACACAATTTAGTGACTTTTTATTGCTACTTATTTCAAGTAATCAACAAATAGGAATTCTCTGAGGGTGTTATCCAGCTCGCAGGGCCACAGGAGCACAAGCTATGAAAGGCGATCCCAAGGTTATCGAACATTTAAATAAAGTATTGGGCAATGAGCTGGTAGCGATCAACCAGTATTTCCTGCATGCGCGCATGTACGACAACTGGGGGCTAAAAGAGCTAGGTAAACAGGAATACCACGAATCCATCGATGAGATGAAACACGCCGACTGGCTCATCGAGCGCATCCTGTTCCTCGAAGGCATTCCCAACCTGCAGCATCTGGGTAAATTGATGATCGGTGAAAACACCGAGGAAATGCTCAAGTGCGATTTGAAGATTGAATCCAAAGCGATTCCCGATCTGCGCGATGCCATCGCTTACTGTGAATCCGTTCGCGATTACGGCAGCCGCGAGTTACTGGAAAAAATCCTCGACTCAGAAGAAGAGCATGTCGACTGGCTGGAAACCCAACTGGAGCTGATCGATAAAGTGGGCATCCAGAATTACTTGCAATCCCAGATGGAAAAAGCGACCGGCTGAGTTTCAGCCGTATTTCCGACATAAAAAAACCGCGGTTAAAGCCGCGGTTTTTTTATGTATCCGGCAATCCCTGCCACCGGAGTCACATCAGCGGATGAGTGAGTTATTCATCACCCTCAGCAGAGGCCTCTTCAACCAGGGTTTTCAGCTCACCATTTTCATACATTTCCATAATGATGTCGCAACCGCCGACCAGCTCCCCTTTCACCCACAACTGGGGGAAGGTTGGCCAGTTGGCATACTTGGGTAATTCAGCGCGAATATCTGGATTAGCCAGGATATCCACATAGGCAAAGCGCTTGCCGCAGGCCATCATCGCCTGGGAGGCGCGCATGGAAAAGCCGCACTGGGGGGCGTTAGGGCTACCTTTCATGTAGAGCAGGACGGCGTTGTCGGCGATCTGCTGTTTGATGTTCTCCAGTGTATCCATAAGCGTGAGAAACCTCAGGTGGTGGAAGCAAAAGTAATTAACGTGTATCGCATCGGCACCCAGCCATTGCGCACGGCCGCTCATTGTACCCCAGCGCAAGGGGGAATAAGTACCCGACTCCCCGCACATCTCAAAAATAAGCGCCACCACAGTCATCAAATGCCACCCTCTAAAGAGAAAATCAACAGATAGCACACACGCCATAGCGGCTGTGTTAGCATTAGCGAAACAGGATATCTTGCAGATTAAAACCAAACAAACAAAATTATCTGCGGAAAATTACACTTTCGATAAGCAATCAAAAGAGAAAAGGAGGCGCCGAAGTGCCCACCCCCACACTGATGCACAACTATGGCGAAAGAACCTTGACCCTGGTACGCGGAGAAGGGAATTACGTGTGGGACGACCGGGGTCGACGATACCTGGATGCCATCTCCGGTATTGCTGTATGTGGTCTGGGGCACTGCCACCCAAAAGTTACTGAAGCGCTGCATGAACAAGCCGCGACCCTGCTGCACGTTTCCAACCTGTACAACATCCCACCCCAGCAGCAACTGGCCGATCGGCTTGCGTATCTGTCCGGCATGGACAATGTATTTTTCTCCAACTCTGGCGCTGAGGCCAACGAGGCCGCCATCAAACTAGCGCGCAAACTCGGCAATGAACGCGGACTGGCAACACCACAGATTGTGGTGATGGAAGGCGCTTTTCACGGGCGAACCCTGGCCACCCTCACAGCGACCGGCAATGAAAAAGTACAACGGGGTTTCGCCCCACTGCCTGAGGGCTTTTTGCGGGTGCCGTTCAATGATGTGGAAGCCATTGAACGGTTGGCGGAGCAGCACAGCGATATCGTCGCCATACTGGTGGAGCCGATTCAGGGCGAGGGCGGTGTGCGCATTCCCGCTAGGGACTACCTGATAAAACTGCGTGCACTTTGCGATCAGCGAAACTGGCTGTTAATGCTTGACGAAATTCAGACTGGCAACGGCCGCAGTGGCAAAATGTTTGCCTACCAGCATATGGGCATCGTGCCGGATGTCCTCACCACCGCCAAAGGTCTCGGCAATGGCGTCCCGATCGGCGCCTGCCTCGCCCGCGGCAAGGCGGCACAGCTATTCACGGCAGGCAGCCACGGCTCGACTTTCGGCGGCAACCCCCTCGCTTGTCGCGCAGGTCTTGCTGTACTGGACACCCTGCAGGGCGAGTGGTTGATCGAACGTGCGGAAAAAATGGGCGCACAGCTGCTGCAGTCCCTGCAGATTCGGCTTGGCAATTGCCCCGCAGTTGTGGACATCCGCGGATTGGGCCTAATGATTGGTATCGAACTCAGACGCCCTTGCGGAGAACTGGTAGAGCAAGCGCGGGAACAGGGCTTACTAATCAACGTTACCGCCAACAATGTGCTGCGGCTTCTGCCCCCGCTGACGCTTACCGATAGTGAGTGCCAGCAGCTGGCCGCCGATATAGGCACCCTAATTCAACAATTTACCCTGCAGGCCGTCTGAGGCACCAATCAAGGAGAACAATTTATGGCGACCAGACACTTCCTCACCTTAATGGATCTCTCCGCCGAAGAGTTAACGCACATCATTGAGCGCGCCATCGAATTAAAAACACTGCGTAACCAGGGCATTACCACCGACTTTTTTCGCGGTAAAGTGCTGGGGATGATTTTTGAAAAATCCTCCACCCGCACCCGGGTCTCTTTTGAAGCGGGTATGGCGCAAATGGGTGGCAGCGCCCTGTTTCTCTCACCGCGCGATACCCAGCTAGGGCGCGGTGAACCAATCGAAGATAGTGCGCGGGTCATCTCGCGGATGGTCGATATGGTGATGATTCGCACCTTTGGCCACCAAGTGCTTGAACGCTTCGCTGCGCACTCGCGCGTACCAGTGATCAACGCCCTATCCGACAGTTACCACCCCTGCCAATTGCTCGCCGACATCCAAACCTTCGTAGAGCATCGCGGCAGCCCTGAAGGTAAAGTCGTAGCCTGGGTCGGCGACGGCAACAATATGTGCCATTCCTATATCAATGCGGCCCGGCTGTGCGGCTTCGAGCTGCGTATCGCCAGCCCCCAGGGATATGCGCCCAATGCCGATATTGTCGCCACCGCCAGCGACCGGGTACACATTGTTCACAATCCAGTGGATGCCGTGCGCGGTGCCGACTGGGTCGCCACCGATGTGTGGGCCTCTATGGGTCAGGAAACGGAACAGCAGGCGCGCACCGCCGCTTTTGACCGTTTCCAGGTGAATCACGAACTGATGAGCCACGCCAATAGTGGGGCGCTGTTCATGCACTGTCTACCGGCCCACCGCGGTGAGGAGGTGAGCGCCGAGCTCCTTGAGGACGAGAGTATTTCTGCGGTCTGGGATGAGGCCGAAAACCGTCTACACGCGCAAAAAGCCCTGATGGAGTTTTTGCAGGAGCACAGCCACTAAACCACCCCCTAGGGGCCACTCCACTAAGGGCCTTTCAACGCCGATCGAAGGCACGCTATTGTTATTTCGGTCGGCTATTTCCCCGCCTCCACATCCCCATTCCGCCAATGAATTTTCAGTTGTGATCCCGCAGGTGTCGCCTAAGCATTTTCCTCAAGCTCACTCCTACACACAATTCAACCACTCACTTCCTTATTTGGCGTATAAACACAGATTCAGGCCAAACCATCAATGTGAACAAATAATAAACAACTGAGCTTTACCATAAAAATCCCGCCACAAAACTGATCATCTTAGTACCAACTTGCTCAAATTACGGCCATTTGCATATGGTTATTGCCGTTGTTAATTTAGAACGCCCTGGCTATTAAAAAAAATTGTAAGAGCTTGTATTCGCTCTACGCCCTCCCAGGCAAATGTCTTGCAGCCCAGCTGTGGCGGGCTCTGCCGCAGAAGTGGCTACTGACTCAATGAGCCTACCCACAATTTATCCACAAACAACCACAAAGTTATTCGCCTTGAACTGACCCGCCTACCGCATTATCTTGTAGCGCACTCGAGGCCGACCCCCTATATATTGGGGTACAGGGTCGAGAGCACCCCCAGATCAAGGGGCGAATCACGGCACTCCGCCAGACTTTTTGGCGGCCGGTGCCAGACGCTGCTTTTTTCAAAGCAGAATCAGAGGTAAGCGGGCGGAAAGGAATTATCCGCCGCAGGCAGCGGCCGGCAGACCTTAACAGAGAGCCGGTATCAAGCCGCCTGTTTCCAGTGCCTCCACGGTGTGGGGAGAATCACTGGCCAAGCGATGGACCCGCTCCGCACATGCCACGCAGTTCAGTGGCGCTGTTCTGGTGAACACACGCGGACAGACAACAATACAAACCTTTCGGAGATTTACATGCACACAGAGACAGGGCGCTCTCAAGCCGTGCCTGCGGAAAAATCGGGCACCTCTAGCGACCAGGCTACTGACGGCACCACTCTGGCCGCCACCGCACCGGGCCAGATCCGCGTAATCAAGCGCAACGGCACCGTTGTCCCCTATGACGATGGCAAAATTTCCGTCGCCGTCACCAAGGCCTTCCTCGCTGTTGAAGGCGGCACCGCCGCTGCGTCCAGCCGTGTCCACGAGCAGGTCGAGGAGCTGGTCGGCCAGATCAGTGCCACCTTCAAGCGCCGTATGCCCTCTGGCGGCACTATCCATATTGAGGAAATCCAGGACCAGGTGGAACTGGCCCTGATGCGGGCCGGTGAACAAAAGGTTGCTCGCGACTACGTACTCTACCGTGAAGAGCACGCCCGTCTGCGCGCAGAGAAAGGCAGCCAGGCGCCAGCTGAGCAACAGTCCATCAATGCACACCCGAGCATCCGCGTAAAACTCGATGACGATAGCTTGGCGCCTTTGGATATGGAGCGCCTGCGCACCGTGGTCAGCGAAGCCTGTGAGGGCCTCAAGGACGTCAATGCAGACGCTATCCTCGGTGAAGCTCTGAAGAACCTGTACGATGGCGTTTCTGAAAACGACATCAATACTGCTCTGGTTATTACCGCGCGTACTCTGGTTGAGCAAGAGCCCAATTACACCTACGCCACTGCCAGCCTGCTGATCGACAAACTGCGCTCCGAAGCTCTGCGCTTCCTCGACGTCGCTGAGCGCGCAACCCAGCATGAAATGGAAAAGCTCTACGCTTCCACCCTGCCCGCATATGTGGAAAAAGGGATTGAACTGGAACTGCTCGATCCGGCACTGGCCACCTTCGACCTGGAAAAACTTGGCCAGGCCCTGAAGGGCGAGCGCGACCACCAGTTTACTTATCTCGGCCTGCAAACCCTGTATGACCGCTACTTCCTGCACAGCGATGACATCCGTTTTGAGCTGCCGCAGATTTTCTTTATGCGTGTCGCCATGGGCCTCAGCATTAACGAAGAAAATAAGAACGAGCGCGCGGTAGACTTCTACAACCTGTTGAGCTCCTTCGATTACATGAGCTCCACGCCCACGCTGTTCAACGCCGGCACCCTGCGCCCGCAGCTGTCCTCTTGCTACCTGACCACCGTACCGGACGATCTACACGGTATTTACGGCGCTATCCGCGACAATGCCATGCTGTCCAAATGGGCCGGTGGCCTCGGCAACGATTGGACCCCGGTGCGCTCTTTGGGCTCCTACATCAAAGGCACCAACGGCAAATCCCAAGGTGTTGTGCCCTTCCTGAAAGTGGCCAACGACACCGCGGTAGCGGTGAACCAGGGCGGCAAGCGCAAGGGCGCAGTCTGCGCCTATCTGGAATCCTGGCACCTGGATATCGAGGAATTCCTCGAG
This sequence comes from Microbulbifer echini, assembly GCF_041447225.1. NCBI lineage: Bacteria > Pseudomonadati > Pseudomonadota > Gammaproteobacteria > Cellvibrionales > Microbulbiferaceae > Microbulbifer > Microbulbifer echini. Next base: position 24,546 of record NZ_JBGMEL010000007.1, read on the forward strand.
CTGCGCAAGAACACCGGTGACGACCGCCGCCGCACCCACGATATGAACACCGCCAACTGGGTCCCCGACCTGTTTATGAAGCGTGTGTTCGAAGACAAAGAGTGGACCCTCTTCTCCCCGGCAGACTGCCCGGACCTGCACGACCTCTTCGGCAGTGCATTCGAAGAGCGCTACAACCACTACGAACAACAGGCTGCCGAAGGCAAACTGAAGCTGTTCAAGAAAATCCGTGCGCTCGACTTATGGCGCAAGATGCTGGGTATGCTGTTCGAAACCGGCCACCCCTGGATCACCTTCAAAGACAGCTGCAACCTGCGCAGCCCGCAGCAGCACGCCGGTGTGGTACACAGCTCCAACCTGTGCACCGAGATTACCCTCAACACCAAGGCAGACGACGAAATTGCCGTCTGTAACCTGGGCTCTGTCAACCTGGCCCTGCACATCGATGAGAACGGCGAACTCGACCGTACCAAGCTGGCGAACACCGTAAAAACTGCCGTCCGCATGCTCGATAACGTTATCGACATCAACTACTACGCCGTTGAGAGTGCGCGCCAGTCCAACATGCGTCACCGCCCGGTGGGCATGGGCCTGATGGGCTTCCAAGACGCGCTGTACAAAGCCGGCATCGCCTACGCCAGCGACGAAGCGGTAACCTTTGCCGATAACACTATGGAAGCCATCAGCTTCGAAGCCATCTCCGCTTCCAGCGACCTGGCGGCTGAGCGCGGCAAGTATCAGACCTACGAAGGCTCTCTGTGGAGTAAAGGTGTCCTGCCCCTGGACTCCATTCAGATCCTGGTAGAACAGCGCGGCCAGCAATTTATCGACCAGGACACCAGTGCCACGCTGGACTGGGACAGCCTGCGTGAGAAGGTCAAAACCCAGGGTATGCGTAACTCCAACGTGATGGCGATCGCCCCCACTGCGACCATTGCCAATATCACCGGAGTTTCCCAGTCGATCGAACCGACTTACCAAAACCTGTATGTGAAATCGAACCTGTCCGGCGAGTTCACCGTAGTAAACCCCTACCTGGTACACGACCTGAAAGATCGCGGCCTATGGGACCAGGTGATGGTCAACGACCTGAAATACTACGAAGGCTCTGTACAGAAAATTGATCGCGTACCGGAAGACCTGAAAGCGAAATACTGCACCGCCTTTGAAGTGGAGCCGCGCTGGATTGTGGACGCCGCCAGCCGTCGCCAGAAATGGATCGACCAGGCCCAGTCCCTGAACCTGTATATCGCCGGCGCCGATGGCAAAAAACTGGACCTGACCTATCGCATGGCCTGGTTCCGCGGTTTGAAAACTACTTATTACCTGCGCGCCCTGGCCGCTACCACCACGGAGAAATCCACGGTAACCAGCGGCACCCTGAATGCGGTAAGCGCACACGGTAGTAATGGCATGGCCGCTGCAACAGCGGCACCTGCCGAACAGGCCACACCGGCCCCAGCAGCAGTGCCGCAAGCCTGCTCCCTGGACGATCCGGACTGTGAAGCCTGTCAATAACCATTTGGCCCCGCCAGGGGCCTGCACTCACTCTCGGGGGAGAGCGTCGTAACCGCACGTGCGGGCATGACCATGCGCAGCGACCCCGGCTCGCCCGGCACACAAAAGCCGGGAGTAATTCACGGGCCGGGGCTCGTTAGCGTTCTTTTCCCAACAGCGTTTTACGTGTTCCGTACAAATACTGCGGAGCACCGAAACCTCGTAAAAAACTTTGCGATTCATCCCACAACTGAGCGATGAACATTCAAAATAAAAGTTGGAAAAGCAAAGTAATAATTGATCTGGCACAGGAATTTTGTGCCCAGGCAGGCTGAAAATACCTGCAGAGATTGACCACTGCCGGAGTAATTCCGACATATCACCCCTGGCTTCGCTCTGCGAACATCACGCCAGGAAGAGTACAGAAATTATTATCGAATTTTCGATAGCGAGACCGATTAAAAGGGCCAACTATGCTGAGCTGGGACGATTTCGAGACAAAGCCCCAACAACCTGAAAATGCCACCAAAGCGCAAGTAGCGCCGGAGAGCCAGACGAAATCCGTACAAGAGCCCAGCGCTTCTTACACAGCGGAAACCACAGCTCCGTCAGCCAGCTCCGCGCCCCAAAATGGCTCCACGGCCGTCGATGCCGCGCGCGCGGCAATCGCCACTATGGATCCCGCTCCCGGCCTAGAAGAATTGGAGATGGGCGCAGCCCGTATTCAGGTGGACGAAAAGCGCATTATCAATTGCCGCGCTGACCTCAATCAATTAGTACCATTTAAATACGATTGGGCTTGGCAAAAATACCTGGATGGCTGTGCGAATCACTGGATGCCCCAGGAAATCAACATGAACAAAGATGTGTCCATGTGGAAAGACCCCAACGGTCTGACCGATGATGAGCGTCGTATCGTCGAATACTCTCTGGGCTATTTCTCCACCGCCGATTCTCTGGTTGCCAACAATCTGGTACTGGCTATCTACCGCCATATCACCAACCCGGAGTGCCGCCAGTACCTGCTGCGCCAGTCTTTCGAAGAAGCGATCCACACCCACGCCTACCAGTACTGTGTAGAATCCCTGGGCATGGACGAAGGCGAAGTCTTCAATATGTACCGCGAAGTGCCCGCCGTTGCCAAAAAGGCGGCCTGGAGCCTGTCCCACACCCAGGCCATCGGTGACCCCAACTTCAAAACCGGCACCGTAGAATCTGACCAGGAGCTGCTGCGTAACCTGATCGCCTTCTATGCCGTTACCGAGGGTATCTTCTTCTACTGTGGCTTCAGCCAGATCCTGTCCATGGGCCGCCGCAATAAAATGACCGGTGTTGCCGAGCAGTTCCAGTACATCCTGCGCGACGAGTCTATGCACCTGAACTTCGGCATCGACGTGATCAACCAGATCAAACTGGAAAATCCGCACCTCTGGACCGCAGAGTTCCAGCAGGAAGTAACCCAGATGATCCTGGAGGGTATGGAACTGGAAGTATCCTATGCGCGCGATACCATGCCCCGCGGCGTACTCGGTATGAATGCAAAAATGATGGAGGAATACCTCCAGTTTATCGCCAATCGCCGTCTCAGCCAGCTGGGCCTGAAAGAGCAGTTCCCAGGTGCGCAGAACCCATTCCCATGGATGTCTGAAATCATGGACCTGCGCAAAGAGAAAAATTTCTTTGAAACGCGGGTTATTGAGTACCAAACCGGCGGGGCACTGCAGTGGTAAGAGTGCCATTCGGTAAGCGAATTACTAAAAAAGGAAAAAAGTAGTCGCTCACAGGAAAAGATGTATTGAAAACGGGCTTAATGCCCGTTTTTTTTAATTTAGAGCACCCAGATTTACTTAACCCGTCCATCGTGGATTTCAGTTCTATAGCGGCCCATGCATCTTATCATTGCTGTGTGCACAGCACTTTAACCGTTTGGACAACATCGGGGATTGGCGCATAATGTCCTGAATAGTCTGGTGTAGCCGCTACATCACCCAGTGCAAAATCATCACCCCTCAATTTGAGCAGGCTTAAATATCCACCTGCCTTTTAACCAGCGAATGTGTATTCACTTATGAACAACCCTGAACTGAGCGAAGGAATTAACCTGAGCTGTGAAGACCGCTACGAATACTTCCTGAGTATGGCCGGAGAAGAAAGGGAGGTCTGGATACTCGTTGATACTCAAAATTGCTTCCTGAAAATACATACCGATGAGGATGGTGGCTTTGAATATTTACCAGTATGGCCAAGCTCCGAACTTGCCAAAGCCTATGCCGAGGATACAACTGGACTCATGCCAAAAAGCATTCCCTTGCCACAGTTTCTCAGAAAATGGCTCCCCGGCCTGAAAAGTGATGCTATTGAAATCGGTGTATTCCCCACACCCGATAAAACCGTATGGATTACCGGTACAGAGGAACTGGAAAGTGACCTGCGCGAAGAACTTGCTAATTTCTGAGTGCGCCAATCCCAAGCATATCCACTCTATTGCCCCTAATACAAGACACTAAAAAACGGGCTTGATGCCCGTTTTTCATCGAAAAATAAAACCCCACCGTTAAAAGCCACCAATAATAACCAACACCCCACCAGGAAAAATTTCAAAGTCTCTAATCTAGAAGTAAACGCCCTGAACCTATTTAGTAATAGCCGATTTACTGAAATCCGCTTAATAGGTGCCCCGAATCGGATAGTTGTTTTCCGGGTTACGGATGAACTCGATACCGACCAATAAGGTCTGCAAATCGGGCCTGGCGAAAGGCGCATTGGAAATGTCGACAATCTGCAGCCTGCCAGTCTCATTGACTAAAAAAATCCCCGGTTCTGCAAAAGGTCTATCGGTTTCCTGAGGAGATCTGGGATGGGAGATATACAGCCCCAACTGCCGCATCTGCTCTATAGACAAGTCATAGCCGATTGGAAAATCTGGCTTGATCTCTTTCATATGCTGCTGTGCTTTATTCAAACCATCCGCAGATACGGCAACGACATGAACACCCTCCTTGTGATATCTCGGCAACAACGTATTCAATACTCGCAAATATTTGGTACAGAGCGGACAATGCTTGCCACGATAAACCACCACCATTTGCCATGGGTAATTTTCCTCCACCCTGCCTAGCTGAATTTTTCCACCCCCGAGCATTGCTACATTGATGGCGGGAAAATCTACATCAGCCGATAACTTAAGATTGTGCATCGCATTTCCCCTTGAGACTATAGGTTGAAACGATTGATTATAGCTTGATTGCTAAGGTTAAAATTTCGGGCCCTAAGTATAGGAAACACATGAAGCAAATTATCAACGCATTACTATATATTACATTGGCGGGCTATCTGGCTGGTTGCAACTCGAAATCCATGATGGTAATACATCTAAAATCCAGACACCGACACTTCAATTTCTGCCGGCGCTGAAGGGGGATTATCTTAAGGTAAGCTCAAAAAACATCGGGCGTCCCTTTCACATCTATATCCGTCTCTCTGAAGGCTACGACACTAACAGCCAAGAACAAACAGTCTACCCTGCAGTCTATTTACTGGATGGAGATTCCCTCTTCCCAATACTCGCCGCCAGCCACCTTTTTTTGGGTTATGACGATTTCATTCCCGAGGCGATTATTGTTGGCATTGCCTATGACTCTTTCGATCCAGGCATCAATAAACGCAGCTATGATTTCTCCATGCCCGCGGCCGACAATACGCCGACTCGGGGAGGTGCCGACACATTTCTCAACTTTCTAGAGCAGGAATTAATACCGAGTGTAGAAAATCGCTATTTTGCCGCCCCCAATCAGAGAGTCCTCTTCGGACAGAGCCAGGGTGGGCACTTTGTGCCCTATACCGCATATACCAGGCCAAATTTATTTAGAGGCCTAATTGCCAGTAATCCCACTTTATTACCGCAAAAGGACTTTTTTTCCAAAAACGCCAAAGCGCCGTCAGAGATAAAGCTACTCTAGTCGTCACTAGCAGCGAAAACGACACTCCTAGGTTACGCGCGGATACTATTGCCTGGAAGAATTACTGGGAGCCACAGGAAAGCACCCCATGGGAAATTGCCTTTAAAACGATTCCTGGAGGAACCCACGCGGCAAATAGCACTGATAGTTATCGCTTTGGTATGAATACAATATTTAAGGATGAAATTTCCCAGTTACGCCAACTGGCCGCAGAAAAAAGGGCGCCCCAGCATTAAAAGCCATACAAAAAAAGCCCGCTTATTAAAAGCGGGCTTGGTCCTGTGAGGGACAGGAAAATATGGCTACTCCCCAATGTGCCCAAGTGGACACTGAAATAGCGCTACAAATTACTCTGTACAGGCTGCAATACGGCCAGCGCTATTTTTACCTATACCGCAATTCAGCCCATTGGGAATACCCTCGTAATCTGGAGATAGAATACCACCATTACGCTGAGCATCATGGTCCGTATAGAGGCTCGCAAAGTTGTAAGAACGCGCTGTTCCTTTATGATCGTTGTCACAAGAAAAAATCGCACTGCCATAGGCAATTCCGAGGAGGGTTTTATACTCCTTCAGGTTAGAGTAAAGATTACGCTTGGCTGAACCTGCGCAGTTCATCTGTGAAGCCAAATTGATATAACCATCATCTTCACCACCCAGCAGTATGGAGCTTGCCGTTGCGATTCCGGGGAAGCCTGCATAACCACCAATGGTATAAACCGGTGCCGCTAGGTTTGTGCCAACATAATTACGTACGGTATAAACATCGTTTGTCTGGAGGTAACGTACTGCAGAACACTCACGACCGATAAACAGGTCATTCACCGCACTTTCGATCCAGCTACCATTACACAGGCGATCAACAAACTCTGTGCCAGTAATGGCTCCACCGGTGGTGAAAATCGCAGCAATGCCACTGATCGCACGCTCAAAGTCCACCTCAACAGCATAACGATCATCTAATCCAGCTACGTTATGTGTCTTGGTTTCAGTCTTACATCTTTTCCAGAACCAGCGACCAGTACAAACCTTAGAGCTTTCTGTCACCTTGTTACTATCGAACTGATTGTATGCTCGATTGTAGTAAGGGGAACCAGGCACCGCATTACCAGCCAGGTACATCATCTGTGAGGCACCCTGACTATGCGCGATTACCCAAAAGGTATCATCAGCTTCACACTGATTATCGTGCTGATAGCCATCGCCCTTGCCACTGCGAATTTCAATCATCTGCCTGGCAATTTCACCCGCTGTGCCATCGTGCCAGTAAGGCATTTCCCCCTCATCGGTAGAGTCGTAACCCACTACCCCGTAGTTACCGCCATTCATGCGCAACTGATCAATGAAGTTACTATTACTATACTTATCAAAAAACGCTTCGCTCCAATAATCGAGCGCCGGTTGCTCCAGTTGTCCCTGAGCGTTGGTGCGTTGCTTGATATGCCCTTCCGTACCATGGCCGTGAACCAGTATGTAACAGTTATCCGCCGCAGCCGATGCGGAAGCAAGCAGGCCAGCCAGTGCAAGAGAAAGACTCACACCTAATCGTTTACAAAGAGTCATTGTTGTTTCCTTATATTTATTTCCTGGCTCTAAGTCACACTTCCCAACATTTATTTTTATTAGCCAGGGTCATTTTTCGACAGGCAAACTTATCTGGGGATGCCCCGTGGTTATAGGACTTAGGGCGCCAAAGGAGAACCTGAAGCGACAGGCTTGCAGACCAATCAGTCATATTTTTCTTTTCAATTAACTTAGCGCGCTGGCTCTCAATAAGAGTCAACTCAGGCAAGCTTGAGCGGATAATTCCGCAAGGGAAATCTCTTCTTTTAAAGAGCAATAGTCACTGAAGAATCAAATACAAATGCGCTCAAATAGTAAACAAATTTTCTTTCCATGCTCACAGCATTGTGCCACTCCAAAGAGGGGGAGGAGCTTAAGGAGATACAACGGATCAGTACCCTTCCAGCATATTATGAGCAATCAAGCTGTATTGATTTCCCTTACCGGTTATTTGACCCAGCCACCCTATAGAAATTAAGTAATCTTTCAAAAAGATAAAACCACACCCTTACCTTTATGGCAGACTTGCGCTGAGTCCAGCAAGACTCACCAACAATCTGGCTTGCTATGCCTCTAACAACCTTAAGGCCGTCATGAAAACTCCGGAAAAAGATATCGAAGATCGTTTAAAAGTATGGGATGCCATGCAAATGCTCTACATGGATACGGATCCAGACTATGAGATTAATTACATCGCAAAAGTCTGCACAAGCTCCAAGTATACGATACAAGATTTGAAATCTATTTTATTCCAGGAAGTTCTCCCAGCTTGTCGCTTTAACTTAATAATGCAACCAGCTCCAGAATGGGCAGGCTTTGAAATTAACTGGCTAAAAAAAAGAGTACTTAGCAAGCACCGTTTCGGGAAAAGGAGGCCAATACTTTTGAGAAAATATACCTCAGACCTTTGGGAGAAAATTGAAACAAACATTCTTCAGCAAAGAGAAAATAGTAAACAAGGGCCTAAATGACGGGCTAATCAAGCTTTAATATTTTTAAGTATTATCATAACGTTCAAGCCCGAACATTGCACCTGAGCAAAAAGGACCCAACACAAAAGCTGAGCCCATCATAAAAAGACCTTTAATCTGACTATCTATTTAGCGCTGTTGGAATGGTAGATCATCGCCTGCCACACATTTTGCTGGCCACCGCCATAATTCTCATGGGTAGGATTCTTAATATAGCTCCAGGCCACCTTACCATTACCGAGATACATCGGCTCATCCAAACCGCCCCACCCATGACTGGGTAACTGCACAGGACCTTCAAGGATATTTAGGTCCGCGTCAATTTCCATCACATAAAAAGCTTTTGGAACTAGGAGACGCATAGCCCCACGGTTGCTATATATTCGGTCAAATTTCAGGTTATCCGAAATACATTGAAACTTAGCATAACCAAATAGGTAACGGCCATTTTTCAAGTCAACTAATTGTGGGTCGCTGACCTGGCAATCTTTATCCTCTACCAGCCATCTAAATCCCTGCCCGTTAATACTGCCATTACCATTGACCTTGGCAATACCGATTCGGGTCAGAGAGGAAGAGTCCAAGGCATCGCCGGAATAAAGATCTTGGCGCTCTATCGAAGGAAACTGAGCATTTTCTGGATACCAACGGTTGTAAGACATGTAGGAAAGAAAGCAATTATACTCGTCATAACCTGAACAATCTTTATCAAAAGGTCCCTCTCCATTATTAGTGTCTACACCCACTTCATCCTGCAGGAACCGCTCCATATCGGTATCTTTAATAAATTTGGGGGAGACAATTACTGACAAATTAGTATCGGCATCCAGAGGGACGACCGTATGCCCTCCACCGTTAGAGACCATCGCGGCGGTTGAGGGTACAAAGTGATTGAAATAACCTTCGCTTATGGAGCCTGAGGTTTCCATTTTGATTGCAATAGTTCCGAGCTGGCCATGAGTATTACCAATCCAGTCATTCCAATCACTAGTACAAAGAGCCCCATACATCTCATTATATGGGTTATAAAAAGAGCGAATATTGACTACATGTCCATCGCCACAGGCCCAATCCCAGCCACGATTATCCGACCCACTCATATTTAATGACCAGTCATTTCTATTAATGATAGTTAAGCCGGCAGAATAGTGAGAGCCGCCGCCATTATCAAATACTCGGGCAGAGACAGAGAAAGCATAACTAGCTCGCCCCTGGCTATCAGTATCTACATAGATTAATTCCTGCGCGCCTAAATGGGTCCCGCCGTGCATTTTGTTAACAACATAAGTATCAGGTGTTTCACTCAGGGGTTCACTATCCCATTCCATCAACCATATTTGATCATTATATTTTTTTTCTTTATCGGTACCTTCAACTTTCTCTAAATTATCCTCCATTTTCATATAAGTGGTGCCATATTCTTCCACCAAGTCACCCTGAATAGCATAGTTCTCATGTGCTCGGTATTCTGTATTACACAATACTGCAACGCGAGAACAGTCCTTACTGGCTGCTATACCATGGGATTCATAGCACTGCTTTAATAGGCTTGCGTTTCCAGTCTGGTCAAAGCTAGAGGTTTCGGGATTATACTTCAGTTCGTAGACAGAACCGTAAGTAGCACCATCTACACTGGCATCCCCAGCGAGCGTTGTGGAAACAAACATACGTGGTGTTTCTGTATCCGTCGCGCAAGTGGCCACATAACTGCGCATGGGGATATCAATATCCCCTTCATTCGACTCACCATCCGTGCGAGCGATATAGTGTGCCATCTGATAAACTTCCTTTGCATTACTCATTGCGTCTGGCAAGGTAATATCCACAGAAGTCAGTGTGGCGAACCCTAATTCTGTGGATTCAACATCGCCCACTATCACGGAAGAGCCCACATTACCTGATCCTCCTTGATTCGAATCATCTTGACCAGTATCCCCACCTGAAGATGAACCGCCCCCGCCGCTGCAAGAAGCCAAAATCACGGTTATTGAAAGTGCCAAGAGCTTTTTATTGAAGATGATTCTCATGAAACCTGCTCGTTCAGTAAGTCGCTGAAAAATTGTTATCGTTTTACGCTTGAGTCAGGATTCCCTAGCTCAGAGCAGCCGCGACCATATCTGCCGTGCAATCGATTGTCTGTGATCTGAGTATTAGGGGAAATGCATACTGGATCATAAATCACCAAAGTTAGGAGCGGCTCAAATGCGCACCCCCCCATAAAAAAGCAAAAATAACCAACCAGCCGGTAATGAACGAAAGAATCATCCAGTGGAGTTCTACTTTTTATAGAAATGTACTAATTGAGCAATCAATCAAAAACGCTGAAACCCAAATAAAAACAACGAAAAAATATACTTATATTCAGCATGCGCAAAAGGACTTAACAGCACCCCCGGAAAAAACCAACATAATCCGCTATTTTTCGCCAAAAATTGTCACTCCACAGTACCTTAAAGCCTCTCAAGCACTTTGGCTTAGCCGAGACTAAAGATGGAGAAAAGCACCTATCTACACGACTATACGCATCGAGTAAAAAATGTAGGGATTTATAAACAACAGCCCCAAGAGATGCGGCATCAAGCCTACTCATCGCTAAATGCATAAAAACTGAGGCAATAACCCTTAAACACTATCCGACCGAAAGGGAGAGTATCTGGCTAATCTCATTCAGACTGCGGTTTGACTGCCCCTGCCAGATTTCAATGGCATTTTGCAATGCGAGCCAATCTTTCTTTGAAGAAGGGGATTTATTCACTACCCCCTCTCTAATCAAAGCTCGGATGGTATCACTGGCAAACACCAACGTATCCACCCCCATGCGGCGAAGGAATACTTGTGCTGTCTTTCCCCCTAATCGATCGCCGCCTTTCCGCAGGTATTTAAGGTTGTCCACATAATTTTCGGTATTCCAGCTGGAAAAATATTCGCCTAAACTCCCATATTCATCAGATAAACACCAAAAGAAATCTGCATTCCTTTGAATGGAGCGAGTTTTTGTCCAATGCTTGATCATCCCTTCCTGACGCATCAGATCATCGAGTGCTTCCTCTGATAAATACCTACAGAAGGAAAGGTCAAATCCGTAAAATATCTTCTCAATATCCGGCCATTTTTTCTCTACGACCTTCCAACTGAAACCTGCTTGGAAAACAGCGCGAGAAGCCGCTGATAGCCACAGGTTATCCGGTATGGTTAATACCTGATCAGATGGCAGCGGCTTTCTAAGTTTCGCTTGAAGCCCACTCATGCCACCGAAGCGGTCGATTACAGGTGCTTCTATCTCAAGAAAATTCCGCATACGAATTACCTATATTTCTTACAACTTTTAAATCTTGCCTGAATCATTCACCGATCACTTATTTACTGGAAAAATATGCAAATCCGAGCATGTCACGGGCTTTAATCACACTAATTCGCCCACTTAGTGTAAAAAAACACTGAATTCTGAACACCTATTTTCTGGCCCATAGGCTTATGAATGCCAACTATATATATCAAACCTTTGATGGAATGGGGTATTTATGTGCTCCCAATCAACCCGCAGCAGTATTGATAGGAACAGAAGTAGGTAGGTTACGAACCATCTTCCTGCAGACCCCTTAAGCTCTAAACAAGATTACCAATCCACCTTATGAAAGATACCTCGATGTAAGGGGTATAATCCTTACATCGCTGAAGATACGTTTTCAGGTAAGCTCATCAACCAAGCGCATTGCATCCTGGGCACCGAGGGGCTGCTTCTTGGTGGGCTCTTGCTCAGATAAACTTTGACTCTGAGCAGGAATACCGGATGTGGACTTGGGCATAGAAACTACCCTGGCCATAGCCTGATATGGATAACCAGCATTAAAGGCCAAGCCACCAATAGGCTTCCAGCCCTCATTCAACAATCTAGTCACTTCCTCTTCCAGACTAGAAAATCCAGATTTCCCAACGGCAACTTTATATTCTGCTTTTTTCACGAATACCCTCCATACCACACACAATGATCACCACTCTGCTCACATTGGAAAACAGGCGGTTACACCTCTAAAGCCAAAGAATGTGGACTCTAGGACAGTTACTCAGTAGCCAAAAGCCTTGAATCGCCAAAAAGATAGTCCTGACTAAGAAACAAGTTTGCGAACTTTGAATTCCTATTCATACGTACACTTTGTCAAACTAAGTAAAAGCATCAGACCAGTATCAACCAGCACATCCCAGCAATAATCAATGATGCCGTCACACTCAGTACTGCACCCTCCCGTACCATATCCTGCATGCGCACTTTACCCGTACCGTAAGCGATCGCGTTCGGTGCTGTGGCAACAGGCAACATAAAAGCACAGCTCGCGCTCATGGCTGCGGGAATCATCAACACCATGGGATCGAAACCTGCGGAGGTGGCGGCTACTGCGAGAATGGGCATCAACAGGGTTGCCGTGGCCGTATTGCTGGTAATTTCCGTTAGGAAAGTAACTCCCAGGCATAAAATTACCAACATCAACCATAAGGGCATGGCGGTCAGGAATGAGAGACCGTTCCCGAGCATGGCGCTCAATCCCGAGGCGGTAAAACCCTTGGCCAAGGCAATACCGCCGGCAAATAACAACAGCATACCCCAAGGGATGGTTTCCGCGGTCTGCCAGTCGAGCAGACGCCCTCCTCGGCCGTTAGGCACCAGGAACATTGCTACCACTGCAGCCAGAGCAACGGTACTGTCTCCTGCAGCTTCAATGTCCAACCAACCACTCCAGCCACCAAATGGGGCATTACGGGTTACCCAAAAGAAAATTGCTACACCGAAAACCAGCAGAGTCCGCTTCTCCTCGGCCCGCCACTCCCCCACCTGTGGAGGCTCGATCTCATTCTGCAAATGGACATTACGCGTAAGCCACAGGGCCATAATTGGTAGGGTGACCAGGGCAACCGGTATCCCGATTTTCATCCATCCGAGAAAACTAAATTCACGGCCTGTCACCTCCTCGTAAATTCCCATAAAAATTACATTGGGTGGCGTCCCCAGCGGTGTACCCACTCCGCCCAGGCTCGCGCCATAGGCAATTCCAAGTATTAGAGCAACGGTGAGGCGTTGATTTTGAATTCGGGAAAGAATTGCCAGAGCAATAGGCAGCATCATCAGGGTTGTGGCCGTGTTGGAAATCCACATGCTGAGAAATCCAGCCGCGAGCATAAAGCCAAGAACCAGGCGCCGGCCACTAGAGACGCCAAAGATACGCAGCATATATAGGGCTAGGCGCTCATGGGCGCCGCTCTTCTCGAGTGCCTTCGATAGAATAAAAGCACCCATCAGCAGCAGTATCACATGGCTGCCCAAGGATGCCGCTACCGTCTTGTGATCAGTCACTCCAAATAGGGGCAGAAGTACAAAAGGTACCAGTGAGGTAGCGGGAATAGGCAGCGCCTCTGTCACCCACCAGGTCACCGTGAGTAGAGTAATCCCGGCGGTGACTGCGGGTAGATACTGCATCCCCATCGCGGTTAAAAGGATATAAAACGCAACCGCTAGTAACGGTCCCAAAACGATAAATTGCTGCCGCATGACCGACATAACTTCTCCCAACCCCAAAAGAATTAACTTTTTTATTCACCCACCCCCAAGAGATTGGCGAAGATCCAACAACCACTCCTCACCTACAGGGGTGTACAAAATACAAGAAAGCAAAAGGATTGCGCAGTACTTTATCTCGGGCAATCCATAGGGTCTGGCCAAATGTGGCTCACCTAAGAGTCGCCAAAAGATGAATTTTCCATTTATCTTTTCGATACCATAAAGCAAATACTCAAAGAGCGACCGATAAACTTCCAGCCCTATAAGTACAAATGTACAATGCGCGTCAATCATGACTTTACGATCTTTAACACTCGGTTTTTAACTCTGTGTCTGCAGTCACTTTCTCTAGAGGTATCCCTTGAAAAAAATCGCTCTCTCCGCCCTGATAGCACTGGCTAGCACTAGCGTTAACGCTGGTGAACAGTCCTTTTATTTGAAAGCCTCTCTAGGGTATGTGCAATTTGACTCCGAAGACCACTTTGCGGTGAAAGAGGACCTCAACTCAACTGGCTACGCTTTTACTTTTGGCTACCGAGTCAATAACTACGTTGCTATCGAAGGCAGCATGGCCAACCTGGGCACTATCCACAGGGATTATGAATTCAGTGTTCACACCCCTGAGATGTACTATGACTATGATGACATCGTGATAGAAAACTACGATTACAAAAGCACAAGTGAAACCAAACTCAAATCCTATAGCCTCGGGTTGGCATTCTCGACGCAAATCCAACAGAACCTAAATGCCGGCTTCCGTTTAGGTGTTCATCAGTGGTGTGAAGAGACCAATGGCAGGAGTACATATTCCGGGACCCGCAGCAGGTATAGCGAAGCTGGAAGGCTCTATGAAGTAGAACCTTCCAATGGGTCCTATAAATGGGACAGCGACAAGGAAAGCGGCAGCAATCCCTACTACGGCGCTGAAGTGAATTGGTCCACCGGTGACTGGGGCATCACCCTAGAGCACACGATCTATGAAATCCAGGATGACAAGTCCAATCTCTCCGCTGTCGGTGTTACCTATAGCTTCTAGCTCAAATGCTAGAAACGTTACCTGTGCAGGTAGGCGCTCACTCACGGCCCGCACAAAGCCCTTGAAAATCTCTGCCTATTAAATAGGCATTCAACAACGCTCCAGTACTTCACCCTGTACATCTCAGCTATATCCGGCAAACTATCGCGGTCAAAAAGAGAGCGAAAGAGACGGAAAGGATTCATGAGTAAGATACCCAATACAGTGGCAGTACTGGATAAGCTGCGCTGGAATGCCCACCTGTGCAAGCACAGTCACTTCCGCGCCTCCATGAAAGGTCGCAACCTTCATGTGCTCTGCGGGGTGCCGGTTGTAGTGGTCAACCTGTTTCTCGGTTCTCTATTCTTTTCTTTGATCAATGCTGAACTTCCAGATTGGACCAAATGGAGTGGCGCTGCCCTGGCCCTGTTGGCCGCCCTACTGGGAGGCGTACAGACCTTTTTTAATTTCAAGAAAAACTACGAGGGACACCGCCAAGTCGGCAATGAATACCTGGCTATTGCCAGGGAATGTGAGCGACTTATTGCCCTTTACTTTGACCGCATCCTCGACCTGGAACACCTCTCCAACAAGATTTCAGAACTCAACACCCGCTATAGTGAAATCAACCAGCGGGCCGAGGAGTTTATTGTTTCCGATAAGGTCTACCGCCAAGCCATCCAGGTGCAAAACCAAAAAGCCAACAGGGAACCCTCACTGGTAGAGCGGATGCGCAATAGCCAAGCCACCGCATCTCTAGAAAACCAACGGACCCGTGGAACGATAGAAAAAACAACGACCTGAATTACTCACCAACAGATTTACCATGCAGAAAGTGCACAGCGACCACTCACCGGAAAGCATCACCCATTCTCTCTGTTATCTGGCAACTGATATTCGCACGCCCAGTAATATCGGGGGCTTATTCTGTATTGCCGATGCCCTGGGGGTTGAGAACGTGTATCTTGCAGGCACCAGTCTGGTGCCACCAAACTCTAAGATACGCAAAATCTCTCGCGCGACAGAACAACATGTTCCCCATTTGTATGCCGAAAACGCCCTGAGCACAGCACTGCAATTACAGGCGCAAGGATATCGGATTGTCTGCCTGGAAATTACGGCCTGCAGCCTAGCGTTAAGTCAGGCCCCCATAGCCAAGGGAGACAGAGTCTGTCTGGTATTAGGTGCGGAAAAAGATGGGGTTGCCAAAGAGCTGCTGGAAATTGCCGATATGACTGTGCATATCCCTATGTACGGGGTTAACTCCTCAATGAATGTCACCTCGGCCTGCGCTATTGCAAGCTACGAGCTGATCCGGAAAATGGCTTCAAATTAATTTTGTCAATAAGAATCAAAATAAAGTTCTCAAGAAAAATTTTATCTGCCCGCATTTCAAAAAGTGAATATTAGTCAGGCACTTTCATCATCATATTTCTTTTGCGAACAAAATCCGGGTCCCCACCAAAACGCTTGTTACAATTTAAGTTATTAATAGCTTGGATGTCAGCGTTACTTAAATTAAATTCACTCAATAAGAAATTACTAAGGATATGATCCAGCACTTCAGATTTTGGCAAGACCACCCTATGCTGCTGAATATTCCAACGCAATATAACCTGAATGGCAGTGACTGAGTATCTCTCAGCTATTTGCACTATCACAGGGTCAACATCTGGCCTAGCCTCTTTTTCTACGGCCTTAAATATAGATCCTGCTCCCAGGGGAGACCTACAACAGATCGCTATCTTATGAAATTGACAGTAATCGACCAGTGGTTGCTGAGTAAAATAGGGGTGTAACTCAATTTGATTACAAACAGGGGGCACCTCAGCAAAGCTAGCGATCTGCTCAATATCAGACTTACGAAAATTGGACAGCCCCAGGGCGCGCACTTTCCTCTGCTGGTATAAGGCCTCCATCGCCTCCCAGGTCTCCCGTGTATAAGCCGGTACCGGCCAGTGAACCAGGTAGAGATCCAGATATTCCAGCTGCAGACGCTCCAGGCTCCGGGCAAAGGCATCGTGTGTTTTCTTGCCGCCCTGCTCGGTATCCCAGACCTTACTCGTAATAAACAACTCTTCTCTAGGCAGACCAGACTCCTTAATGGCTCGCCCCAAGGCGCGCTCATTACCATACACAGAGGCCGTATCAAAGTGCCTATAGCCAATGGCCATCGCTTTCAGGACTACTTCTTTGACATACTCGTCATCCTGTTGCCAACTACCTACCGAAGCCATCCCCAGACCAATTTGGGGGATCTCCACACCGTTGTTAAACTCGAGAAAGTACATAATCGATACCTCCGCCAAAAACCGCAGCGTTTCTCAACACAATAACCAGCGATTTTTGCATTTACATCGCTCGACGCTGAGTTTAGGCGGCTTAAGTTTTTTCGCGAGGAAAACGAAAAAACAGACAGGTAAATAGGTGTCAAACACACGATAAAAATATAGGGCGCCTTAAAACTCAACCCCCACGGCTACGCAAAATCAAGTTATTTGGGTGGCAGTGAACCAGCAAACTCCGCTCCTCGATTCACCCAATCGTCCAGAGCCTGCTCCACGGCATCTTCTTCCACATAAACCATGCCCTTCAAGGGGCGCCCGGTATAATCCATTGGCCTGGTGTAGCGTTCTGCCAGCGCATCCTGATAATTATCGGGGCCTACACGTACCATCAGCTCTTCACCGACCACCCCACAAGCCATATTGCCATTCAACATAAATGCAAGGCCACCAAACATCTGCTTTTCAGAGAGGCCTTGATTTCCCTGTAATAAATTGCGCACTTTTTCTACCAAAGTCTCGTTGTACGCCATGACAATCTCCTTAATCACTTTTGCTGGGTGGGAAAGAGTATTCCGGGTACTGCTGGGATCTACGCCAGTGAAAACGCGACAAGCGGAAGATCAAACGGTGGGAATTTGTGAGCACCTTGCCATGCCAATTCAATGCATGAAGGCGAAGTAAATACTGTGTAATCGATACAGATAACTGCACCATAGCCAGAGAAGTTATTTCGAATAATTCTTTAAGTGTAGCAGGAAATATCTGTGTTGCTTGCGAAAAAGGAAAGAAACGAAAAGGGAGAAGCCAATAGAGGACTAGAGTGTGATTAGCGCCAAGCTTGACTCTGAACTACACGAAAATTTTTGATGACGTATTAAAGTATTCCCCCGCTTATTTAGCGGGCCCATAAAAACTGGCACCCCGATATAATATCGAGGTGCCAGAAAGGCTTTAGTCAACAAAAACTCGAGCGTTGCGGAACAGGCGCATCCAGCCGGAGTCCTCTTTCCACTCATCCGGATGCCAGCTGTTGCTGACCGCGCGAGCTACGCGCTCGGGGTGCGGCATCATGATAGTCACACGGCCATCTTCGGAACACAGGGAGGTAATACCATTGACCGAGCCGTTGGGGTTGGCTGGGTAGGTCTGGCTTATTTCACCTTGGTTATTGAGGTAGCGCATGGCGATGGTCCCGGAAGCCTCACACTTCTCCAGTGCCTGCTGGTCCGTAAATTCCACCCGGCCTTCGCCGTGGGCAACCGCTACGGGCATATAAGTGCCGGCCATTCCCTTAAAGAGCACTGAGGGGGAATCCTCAACGCCGACCAGGGCAAAGCGCGCCTCATACTGTTCCGACAGGTTGCGCACAAAGCGCGGCCAGTGGTCGGCTCCGGGAATCAGCTCTTTGATCACGGAGAACATCTGACAGCCGTTGCACACCCCCAAACCGAAAGTATCCTTGCGGTTGAAGAAGCCTTCAAACTGATCGCGGGCACGCTCGTTAAACAAGATAGTTTTGGCCCAACCCTCGCCGGCGCCGAGTACGTCACCGTAAGAGAAGCCACCACAACCTACCAGGCCCTTGAACTCATCCAATGCCACACGGCCCGCCAGGATGTCGCTCATATGCACGTCCACGGCATTAAAGCCGGCGCGGTGGAAGGCGTGCGCCATTTCCACCTGGCTGTTGACACCCTGCTCACGCAGTACGGCAACTTTCGGACGAATACCCTTGGCGATATAAGGCGCGCTGATATCTTCGTTGATATCGAAGGTGAGATTCACCGAAAGGCCCGGGTCTTCCTGGGTAATCGCGGCAAATTCCTGCTCGGCACAGTCGGCGTTATCGCGCAGAGACTGAATGCGGAAGCTGGTTTCCGACCAGATCTGCTGCAGCTCAGCGCGGGAGCGCTTGAAGATCTCCACACCATTATTGGTGATGCACAGGTGCTCATTGTTGTTCAGGTAACCGATCTGATGCGCGGGAACCCCAACAGCGGCAAAGCGCTGTACCAGCATCTCCGCTTCACACGCGGGGACCTGTAATACGGCACCCAGTTCTTCACTAAACAATGCGGCAATCGGGTCTTCACCCAGCTCGTAGATTTCCACATCAAGACCCACACGACCGGCAAAGCCCATTTCCGCCAGGGTCGTAAAGAGGCCGCCATCCGCGCGATCGTGGTAAGCCATGATCAGGTCTTCGTTCAGCGCCTTCTGTACCACCTCGAAGAAGCCTTTTAGCTTCTTGGCGTCATCCAGGTCCGCGGGCGTATCGCCCAGCTCATTGTAGACCTGCGCCAGGCAGGAGCCGCCTAAACGGTTTTTGCCGGCACCCAGGTCGATCAACAGTAGTTCACTCTCACCTTTGTCGGTGCGCAGTTGCGGGGTAACGGTTTTACGGACATCGGTAACCGGGGTAAACGCGGTAATGACCAAAGATAGCGGTGCGGTAACCGCCTTCTGCTCGCCCTCTTCCTCCCAGGCTGTGCGCATAGACATAGAGTCCTTGCCCACCGGAATGGTGATATTCAGTTCCGGACACAGCTCCATGCCCACCGCTTCAACGGTGCGATAGAGTTTTTCCTCTTCGCCCGGGTGGCCTGCGGCACACATCCAGTTGGCAGAGAGTTTTATGTCGGAGAGCTGTTTGACCGGAGTACAGGCAATATTAGTGATCGCCTCACCTACCGCCAAACGACCAGAAGCCGGTGCATCCAACAGTGCCACCGGGGTGCGCTCCCCCATAGACATGGCTTCACCGGCATAGCTGTCGTAAGCAACGGTGGTCACCGCGCAGTCCGCCACCGGTACCTGCCAGGGGCCGACCATTTGATCACGCGATACCTGGCCAGTTACGGTGCGGTCGCCAATGGTAATCAGGAAGCTCTTGCTGGCTACCGTAGGCAGGCGCAGCACGCGCTCAGCCGCTTCATTGAGATCGATATCTGCAGTGGCGAATGCCTTGGTCTCAGCCCGACGCGTCTCTGCCTCGCGGTGCATGCGCGGCGGCTTGCCGAACAATACAGACATGGGCAGATCCACCGGCTTGGACTCAAACTTGGTGTCATTCAGTAGCAGATGCTTGTCTTCCGTGGCCTCACCGACAACGGCGTAAGGCGCGCGCTCGCGCTCACAAATTTGTTCGAAGCGTTCCAGGTCTTCCGGCATTACTGCCAGTACATAGCGCTCCTGGGATTCGTTACACCAGATTTCCAGCGGACTCATGCCGGGCTCATCGCAGGGTACATTGCGCAACTCGAAATTACCGCCAGTGCCGCCATCCTTCACCAGTTCGGGGAAGGCATTGGACAGGCCACCCGCACCCACATCGTGGATAAAGGCAATGGGGTTAGTCTCACCCAGCTGCCAACACTGGTCGATCACTTCCTGGCAACGGCGCTCGATTTCGGGATTCTGGCGCTGCACCGAGGCAAAATCCAGGTCCTCAGAGCTGGAACCGCTGGCCATACTGGAGGCGGCACCCCCACCGAGGCCGATCAACATAGCCGGGCCACCCAGTACCACTAGCTTCGCGCCAGGGGAAAACTCAGGTTTATCTACATGCTCTTCGCGGATATTGCCGTAACCACCGGCGAGCATAATCGGCTTGTGATAGCCACGGCGCTCGCCGTCAAAATTCTCTTCAAAAGTCCGGAAGTAACCGCAGATATTCGGGCGACCAAACTCATTGTTAAAGGCGGCGCCACCAATGGGGCCCTCGATCATAATATCCAGGGCGGTAACGATACGCTCGGGTTTGCCGTAATTGGATTCCCAGGGCTGTTCCCAACCGGGAATTTGCAGGTTGGAAACGGTAAAGCCCGTCAGACCTACTTTCGGCTTGGAGCCTCGGCCCACCGCGCCTTCATCGCGAATCTCACCACCGGCACCGGTACCCGCACCAGAGAACGGTGCAATTGCGGTGGGGTGGTTGTGCGTTTCGACTTTCATCAGCAAATGAATCGCTTCACTGCTGAAGCCGTATTCTTTGCTATCCGGATCCGGATAAAAGCGCCCAGCCACATTGCCCACCACAACGGCGGCATTGTCCGCATAGGCAGACAGGACATTGTCGCCGCCTTTCTGGTAGGTGTTCTTAATCATGCCAAACAGGGAGTGCGGCATTTCTTCGCCGTCGATGGTCCAGGTGGCATTAAAGATTTTGTGGCGGCAGTGCTCGGAGTTCGCCTGGGCGAACATCATCAACTCTACATCGGTAGGATTGCGCTCCAACTCCTGAAAGCTGGTGAGTAGATAATCGACCTCATCTTCAGCCAAGGCCAGCCCCAAAGTTACATTGGCCTCTTCCAGCGCTTCGCGGCCGCCTTCGAGAATGTCCACGCCGCGCAGTGGGCGCGGAGCCTCCTCTACAAACAACTGCTCCGCCTGTTCGAGATCGCTAAATACCACCTCAACCATGCGGTCGTGCAACAGCGAAGCCAATGCCTGGCGCTCAGCTTCATCGAACACCACACCGCTGAGGTAGTAAGCGACACCGCGCTCCAGGCGGTGGATCTGGGTGAGCCCCGCATTGTGGGCAATATCGGTGGCCTTGGAGGACCAAGGGGAGATAGTGCCCGGACGCGGTACCACCAGGATCAGCTCACCTTTCGGCGCGTGCTTCTCTTCAGTGGGACCGTACTGGAGCAATCGCTCGAGCAGTGCCATCTCCTTGTTATCCAGTGCGTCGCTATCTGCAAAGTGTACGAACTCGGCGTAGAGATCGTCGATGGTCGGTTGCAGCGCGCGCAATTGGTTGAGCAGTTTCTTATGGCGGAATTTCGACAGTGCGGGAGCACCACGCAGAACTAGCATTGCGGGAGGTTGCCTCTTATCTGAATGAGAAAAAATGCGCGAAAGAAGAATCGCACAAGGCCCCGGAAATTTGAGAGGCGCAATTGTACCCGAAGCATTGCAACACCAACACACCCGCCCTGCACTTCAGTACACATGAACCAATTACCAATCAAAATGTTCAAAAGGCGAACAAATTTGATAGTAAATACACGGTTATCGCTAGACGCCGAATACCTCCTACAAAAGTCCCAACTTTTTTTCAAGCGCACAGGTCACAGTGACCAAAAGCCAAATTGGGCAGATTGTCATCAAATAAGGTAAAATTGGCGGACTGTGCCAGCACTGACCAGGAAGCCCTGGTGGCAATAGCCCACCAGGCCTTAGGCATAACAGCGATATAAACAACGGACAAGCTACAGGGGACAGCCTATGATGATGAGAAGCCGAGTGCTGCGCTATGTCCGCCGCGTGTGCAAAGGGCTCGCCCTAACCTGCTGCGCTTCCCTGCTAGTCGCCAGTAAAGCGCCGAGTACCCTTGAGCGCATCAAAGCCTCCGGCGAGCTGGTTGTCCTCTCGCAAAACGGCCCCACCACTTATTACGAAGATGCCTCCGGCAACCCCACCGGTTTTGAGTACGGCATGCTGCACGCCTTTGCCGAAGAGCTCGGGGTTAAACTGGTTATCCGTGATGTGCACAGCCTGGACGATATGTTCGAGCGGCTACGCGACCCCGACGAGGGTGCCCACTTCGCCGCCGCCGGCCTCACTGTCACCCCCGAACGCCGTGAACAGGTGCGCTTTTCTCCCTCTTATTTCGAGGTCCGCCAACAAATTATCTACCGCGTAGGCGAGAAACGCCCGCGCAAAACCAGCGACCTAGAAGGAAAAACCGTCGCGGTGATCGCCGGCAGCGCCCACGCCGAGGAAATGAAAAAATTATCCCGGCGCTACCCGGGCTTGCACTGGGAGGAAATCTCCGATGTGGACGCCATGGAGTTAGTGGAGATGGTGCAGCAGGGGCAGTACAGCTATGCAGTGGTAGATTCCAACGCCTACGCGGTGCATCGCGGCCTCTACCCGAATACGGCTGTGGCTTTTAATCTCAGCCAATTTCAACCGGTTTCCTGGGCCTTTCCCAAGAGTGATGACGACAGCCTGTACCAGAGTGCACGCCTGTTTATGTTGCGCGCCAATACCAATGGCATGATCGCGCAACTACGTGAAGAATTTTTTGGCCATGTCAGCGACCTAAATGTGGGCGGTGCCCAAGCATTTGCCAAACGCAGCCGCGAACGCCTGCCGAAGTGGCGTGGTGCAATGCAAAAGGTAGCCGACCAGTACGAACTGGATTGGCATCTATTGGCGGCACTCAGCTACCAGGAGTCCTACTGGAATCCTCGTGCGCGCTCACGCACCGGGGTACGCGGCCTTATGATGCTCACTTTAAATACCGCCAGAGATCTGGGAGTAAACCGCCTCAATCCCGAAGAGAGTATCGAGGGAGGCGCTCGCTATATTGTGCAGATTCGCAACAAACTGCCGGAGCGTATTCGCGAACCCGATCGGACCTGGATGGCGCTGGCCGCTTATAACGTGGGCTACGGCCACCTGGAAGATGCCCGTGTTCTCACCGAGCGCATGGGCAGCAACCCGGACCTGTGGCCCGATGTACGCGATCATCTGCCGTTACTGGCCAAGCGCCAATACTACAAATCCACCAAGCACGGCTACGCGCGCGGCTGGGAGCCAGTCACTTACGTTCAGAATATCCGCCATTACCAGGCCCTGCTGAGCTGGAGCAGTCGCATCGCAGAACAGCGCTTGGCAGCCAATGATGAAAACGGCGGCGTTCTCGCGGAAAACAGTGCCGTGGAAGCCGAGGCCAGTGCCGCCCCCGCACTCTAGGAGTTCCTAAAACTTTCTCCCGACAGAGTATCAAGCGGCTTTCTTCACGGCTCCAAGAGATTTCGCAAAATTATTCAGTGGTTTCTGTATTCATTCGGTCTACTTTTGAGGCGCTTGAGTGGTGGAAGAGAAAACCGCAGTAAAAGAAATCGAACAATTTATTGATTACCTTGTACAGGCGGGAGTCCACTGCAGAGTGGCCCAGCTGGAGAGTATCTATCATAGGGATATGCAGGCCTTCATACTGGATGACTCGGATCAGCTGACGATCGCGGACAAATCGGCATTTATCGATCTGTTTAAAGCGAAGCGTGACTCAGGTGAGTTACCGCTAAATGCCTGGAAAAAAATTCACCATGTCGAGGTGAAAAACAATAGCGCCCTGGTGATTTTTTCGCGAATAAACAATCTATCAGGCCAGGAAAGAAAGTTAAGGCTGGGTATCGATTTAATTCATGAGAATGGGAACTGGCAGGTTATACGGGAAATCATTTTTCTTGATCCAAACTCCACAACTCCTACTCCTACTCCTCCCCCTACTCTGCAAAGTTAATCGTAGAAATCACGCCCTCTCAAAAGCTGTTCGATTTCCGGTTCATGGGCTTAGCCAGGCACTTCAGAGAAGTCCTCCCCCTTTTTAAGATACCCTCCAGGCCGGGGGTAAATACCGCAAATCTTCGGGCTCATCAATATCGGCCAGTACTTCCAGCATCTGGCAGTGCATTGCACACTCCTGCAGGCGTTCCATGGTCTGCTGTGCCACCACCTCAGTGCTCCAGTCAATATCCTCAAACAATCTGGAATGCATCCGCTTGAGCCCCAACAGGGTATAGCCTCCATCTTTGGCCGGATGCATCACCGCATCGGTGTGCGTCAACATTGCGGCCGCCTCACGGATACGCTCCGCGTCGAGCGCCGGGCAATCAGTGCCCAGTAGGAGCAACCCCTGACTGACCGCGCAGGTATTCTTTACGGCCTGCCACAAGCGATGACCCAGATCACCCGTGGACTGGTCGTGCAAAGAAACCCCCAGGGGCATAGGCAAACTCTGCCAAAAGGGATGACGGGAGTCTGGAGCAACGTGCAACTCCACCGGGCCAATATCGGCCCTCACGGATTCTGCCAGCGTATGCTGTAATAACCGCTCTGCCAAAGATGCCGCACCTCGCTCCCCCAGGGCAGGGATCAGACGGGTTTTCGCGTAGCCCGGCAGCGGTGCCTTGGCCATCACCACCAAGCGCAGAGAGGGATTCGAATTATCACTCATAGCGCTTCGCCAGGGACTCCGCCGGTACCCCGCGCCAGTAATCGAAGCGCAGCCGCCACATTAACAAGATCGTGCGCAATATCCCGAACCTTTGCCAGCGACGCCCAGAGGTCATGGCTCTCTGCCGCAGACAATGCGGCCGGGTCGTTTTCAATAACTGCCTGCTCAACTCTATATCTTCCATCAACGGCTGTGGGGCAAAGCCTCCCACCTCCTTGAATAGCGAGCGCTGCACAAACATCACCTGATCGCCAGTGGCGATTCCGCTAAAGCGGGAGCGCCAATTGATCATGGTGGAAATCAAGGGGAACCAAGCACTGTCTCCGCAGATGCGAATATTAAACCGACCCCACTGCGCCCCCCGAACTGAAGCCGAAGCAATCGCGCTCAGAGCTCCTTTGGGCAGGCGGGTATCCGCATGTAAGAATAACAACCAATTCCCACGGGCAACGGACGCGCCGGCATTCATTTGCAACGCCCGGCCGCGTCGACTACGAATCACCCGCAGCCCAGCGGTGGTAGCCATCTCTACACTGCCGTCACTACTGCCGCCATCCACCAAGATGGTTTCACAACTGCTAAAAGCAACCAGGTCTTTTAATTGTGCCACCAGTTCCGGTAGCTGCTCTCGCTCATTTAATATCGGTACAATCACACTATATTGCACTATCCCCACCTCAGCCGCGCCGCCAGCGATGGTATTTTTCCAGCCATCTAAGCAACCCTTTCGGTGCATGAGCCCGCTTCCAATTTCCCGCAACAAATTTATTCGCTTCTGCCATGGTGGGGTAGATATGAATAGTAGACAAAATCTTGTTCAAGCCCATGCCCTGCTTCATGGCAAATACAAATTCGGCAATTAACTCCGCCGCATTTTCACCAACAATAGAAACTCCCAGAATTTTATCCCTGCCCGGGACCGTAAGTACTTTGATAAAACCAGTTGCGGCGCCATCGACAATCGCTCGGTCTAGATCATCAATACTATAGCGGGTCAGCTCATAAGCTACGCCTTGCTCAGTGGCCTGGTCCTCACTGAGACCGACACTGGCCACTTGCGGATCGATAAATATTGCGCTTGGTACCAAGCGGTAATCCACCGCAAATTTTTTAATACTTCCAAAAAGCCCATTTACAGCGGCGTACCAGGCTTGGTGCGCTGCCATATGGGTAAATTGGTAGGGGCCCGCGAGGTCCCCAGCAGCGAGAATATGGTGATAGCGAGTGCGCAGATAGCCATCCACAGGTAGTTTACCGTCCTGCACAATACCCAGCGCCTCCAGACCAAATCCTCCCGTTCTGGCGCGCCGACCAAGGGCCAGGATAATCTCATCAAATGTCACCTGTATTTCACCCTTGGAATTTCGCAGGATTAACGCGCCCCCCAGCCCATCATTATTCCCGTCAAAAGAGATAGCCTCGTGCCCAGTGAGAAGCTGTACCCCCTCTGATTCCAGCGCCCGGGAAACGGCTGCGGAGACTTCATGATCCTCCAGGGGCAGCAGGCGCTCAGCCCGCTCAATTAAGGTGACCGTGGAACCCAGCCGCGCAAATGCCTGGGCCAGCTCGCAACCAATTGCCCCCCCCCCAAGCAACAGTAATTGAGAGGGGGCCTTATCCAGTTGCGCGAATCGATCCCAAAGCGTTTCACTAGTCAGATAGTTGACGGTATCCAATCCCGGAAGAGGTGGTACCGCCGGTTCAGCGCCAGTAGCGAGAATAATGGCACGGGCAGTCAGACGGTGCTCCTCGCTGCCCTCCTGAGTAATACTGACAGTCCAGGGATCAACAAGTCGCGCACGCCCGCGAACCACCTCCACCCCCAGATCGCTATAGCGCTCAACACTATCGTGAGGTTCTATCTCTTGAATAGACTTACGCACATGTGCCATCACCGCCGGGAAATTAATTTCCGGCTCCGGCACTTGTACACCAAAACGCTCTGCTGTGCGCGCCGAGTGGGCAACTCGTGCACACTGAATTAGCGCTTTGCTGGGCACACAGCCCGTATTCAGGCAGTCGCCCCCCATATTGCCCGACTCAATCAGTGTCACCTTGGCTTTTACCGCCGCAGAAATATAGGCGCCAACCAAACCGGCTGCACCAGCACCAATCACAATAATATTGCGGTCAAATTTTCTAGGCTTACCCATCGCAGTTAATTACCCGGCCGCGCGGCGGCGCTTCAGCCAATTTATAAAATATTTTGCCAATAGTGGAAATATCCCCAGAAGGGCAAAGGACAACAGCAATTCTGGAGAAGCAATATCTTTCAGGTTTTCTATCCGCACCAGTTGCGTACCCGCGTTGACATACACAATCGTTGCCGCCAGCATGCCTATCTGACTAACCCAGTAGAATGTCCAGGTTTTCAGGTGCGTGAGGCCCATTAAGATATTAATCAAAAAAAACGGGAAAATTGGTACCAGACGCAGAGCGAAGAGGTAAAAGGCACCCTCTCGCTCAACACCATCGTTCACCACTTTTAAGCGCGTCGAGAAACGCTCTTGCACATAATCCCTAAATAAATAGCGGGCCATCAAGAAAGCAATGGTTGCACCAACACTGGATGCAAAGGACACGATTAAGGTCCCCCACAACAAACCGAAAATGGCTCCTGCGGCAATAGTGAGAATTGCAGCCCCGGGCAGCGATAGGCCGGTGACCAGAATATAAAAAATAAAAAACAGCACCCCCAGTAATACGGGGAAAGTTGATTGCCACTGCTGGAATTGCTCGCCACCACCTTTTAATTTATCCAGGCTCAACCACTGATTTAAATCAAATGCATAAAAAGCAAATACTAAGGCAAGGATAACCAGCAATAGTAGTATTCTCTTCCCCATAAGGCGCGTTCCTTTCTCTGCCCCAATGACCTCAGGCAACCGGTTCGGTTGCCCCCCATCTAGGCTGCTTCTGTGCTAAAGAGCTCCACTACAACTGCTGCCCTGACCGGCAGTGCAACCATAGCAGTGGTCGGCCACACGAATACTTGAATCGGCAAGATCCCTCTCCAGTAAATCGCGCAAGTGCAACCGA
This sequence comes from Microbulbifer echini, assembly GCF_041447225.1. Lineage (NCBI taxonomy): Bacteria > Pseudomonadati > Pseudomonadota > Gammaproteobacteria > Cellvibrionales > Microbulbiferaceae > Microbulbifer > Microbulbifer echini. The sequence goes on from NZ_JBGMEL010000007.1 coordinate 52,403, forward strand.
TTCGCGATAGGAATACTTAACTGTTGATTGAAATCACAGTCGTATAAATCGCCCTGCCAGCCCACACTCACCTGGCTGCGACACATCACTCCATCGAGGTTGGAAGCGCTGTAACTATCCCGCAGCAGGGTCATATATTCTTTAAATTGTCCTTTAGAAATCAACATGGAGCCAAATCGTTTAATCGGCATATTCGTCAAGGCGAATAAATGATTGAACTTAATATTAAAGTGTTCGGCCAGCTCCCTGCGATAATCGGCCTCCAGGGCCTTCTGCTGTGGAGGCAAAGAGGCCCCCTGGGGGTTATAGACCAAATTTAATGTAAGCGGCGAACCCTCCTGGCCGTAGCCGAGCGTATTGAGCTTTTGCAATCCGGCAATGCTCTTATCAAACACCCCTTTACCACGCTGCTTATCCACGTTATCCATAGAGTAGCAGGGTAGAGAAGCCACCACTTCTACAGTATTTTCGGCGAGGAATTCCGCAGTGGCCTCCTGCCCCGGCTCGAACAGCACGGTAAGGTTACAGCGGTCTATCACCTTTACACCCAGTGTTCGCACAGCACTCACCAGATCACGAAACCCCCAATGTAATTCCGGCGCACCGCCGGTGATATCCAGGGTGCGAATATTTCGCCTCGCGATCACCTCCACCAACAGTGCCAAATTTTCATCGGACATCATTTCGGTTCGGTTCGGTCCCGCATTCACATGGCAGTGCACACAGCTTTGGTTGCAACGGTAACCTATATTTACCTGCAGGGTTTCGATACGATCCCGGCGTATTGCTGGGAAGTCGGAAATTTCCAATAACGGCAGTGTTTCGTGCATAGGGTTCAGTGCTCCACTTCTTCATGCACTAATTTTGACGGTTCAAGCAGTGGTTTTATTACAGTGCGCTGAGCCTCAGATAGGCTGTCTATAGGGGTGACTAAGCCACTAGCCAGTGCCGTATGCGCAACAGACTCTGGCTGCTCTGCCCCCAACAAGCGAATCGCCTCAGCGGCCACCTGCTGGGCCCGTGTAGCATTTTGTTGCAAATTGGCAATCGCTACTTCCGCCGTCACAGCCTCTTCTCGGGGATGCCAACAATCGTAATCGGTGGCCATAGCCAGTGTGGCATAGGCAATCTGTGCCTCTCTTGCCAATTTAGCTTCCGGCATATTGGTCATACCAATGACGGAAGCCCCCATACTGCGATACCAGTGGGATTCCGCCCGCGTTGAAAACTGTGGACCCTCAATACAGAGGTAACTGCCACCCCGGTGTAATTTGGTCGACTGCTCCGCCTGAGTGAAGGCAAAAGCTCGCGCAAGGCAATCCGCCACTGCACCACACACCGGGTCCGCCATAGAAACATGGGCCACCGCACCCTCACCAAAAAAAGTGCTGTCGCGCCGACGGGTCATATCAATGAACTGATCGGGAACCAACATATCCAGAGGGCGCACCTCTTCGCGCAGGGAACCTACGGCAGAGAGAGAGAGGATATAGCGCACTCCCAATTGCCGCAGTGCGTGGATATTCGCCCTGTAAGGCACTTCAGAGGGAATCAATCGATGGCCGCGCCCATGGCGTGAGAGAAAGGCCACGGGTATACCGGACAACTTGCCACAAACGATACTATCGGAGGTCGCGCCAAACGGGGTATCAACTCGCAGCTCCTCCGCATCCGTCAATCCCGGCATTTCATAGAGACCACTCCCGCCGATTACTCCGATCAGTGCCTTAGCCATGTTCACTCCCTAACAGTTGGTTTTCCGCAGTATAGGAGTGGTGACAAGGCGTGTATATTGTTGGCCCCTCAACAAAAAAATGGGGGACGGGCAAGTACAGGCTACGATGCCTCAATCTGGCTCGACCTTATTCTTACTAGCATTTCGACCATAGAAAATCTCCCCTGTACACAAACCGTTCAACTCCCTATATTTACCCTGGTGTTAATATTTTTACCCAGGAAATATTAATAATGGAAACAACGCCCTCAGACTATATAGTGATTGATCAGCAACAGCTTATTGCACGGGGAACACTCGAGGCCGTCATTCGCCGAGTGAAGTCTATGGACGCGTCTCTGGAGCCTCTTATCTTCGAGACAGACAGCTGTAAGCGACTTGATATCGATTGGCATGGAGATATTGAAACTGTGCTGGCTAGGTTGACACCCCCAACAGCCAAGGGCTCAAAGCGAGGGCGTCCAAAACTGGGGGTTGTCTCCAAAGAGGTCACCCTGTTACCCCGGCACTGGGAATGGTTGAGCAAGCAACCCGGTGGCGCCTCTGTCACTCTTCGTAAGCTGGTGGAACAGGCACGAAAAAACGTTTCGCCTGAGGAGCGAATCACCATAAGTCAGCAACAACTCGATAGGTTTATGCTGTTAGTGGCAGGAGATACACTCGGTTTAGAAGAGGCAAGCCGATCTCTCTATAGAAACAGCAGAATCAGTTTTGAAAAAGCCATCTACTCATGGCCGGATGATTTCAAACAATTTGTGTTAAACAAGTTTAATGAAATCGCGGAGATGCACAGTGGTAATTTGTAAAATGGATTTACTATGACCCAACGACAAGACAATATATTTGTTAACGGCGCCTTACTGCCAGTTTTCTTTAAGACGGCTGCGCCTATTATTCTGATAATGTTGGTAAACGGATCGTTTACCCTGTTGGATGCCTACTTTCTAGGGGAGTATGTAGGGGCTGAAGCATTAGCCGCAGTGACCTTAACATTCCCAATGTTTATGTTGCTGGTAGCACTTTCTTCATTGATTTCCAGTGGATATTCAAGCGTACAGGCCAGGCTACTCGGAGCAGGAGAAAAAGATAAGGCGAGACAAGCATTTTCCCAGGCAATTACACTGGCACTGGTGATTTGTGCTACGTTGATGTTGCTGTTTGTGGCTAGCGGAAAACAATTAACACTGCTAGTAGCCAATGGTTCAGAAGCTCTAGCGGAAATGGGGTTTACCTATTTAACGATATTAATCTTTTTATCCCCGACATTATTTATCGGTTCAGTTAACCTTGATACCTTGCGCTGCGAGGGACGACTATCCTTAATGGCTATAGTTTCCCTAACCTCCGTGCTACTCAATATTATTTTCAATTATATTTTTATTGCGCGCTTGGATATGGGGGTGGCCGGCTCTGCTTACGGCACCGCCCTAGCACAGGCAATCACCCTGGTAATCTTGGCGGGCTATCGCCAATACGGCCGCACAGTAATCGATACACAAGTCTTCCGCATCTCACGCAGACTGAATTTCTGGCCTAGCTATCTATCCCTGGGGCTACCATCCAGCTTGGGTTATATCGGTGTATCACTCACATCTATCACAATAATTTTCAGTATCCAGGCCTGGGGAGGTGGTAACTATGATGCGACAGTCGCCGCCTACGGTATTATTACGCGTATTATGACCTTTATCTTTCTGCCTCTACTCGGACTGAGCCAGGCCTTTCAGACTGTAGTGGGCAATAATGTCGGCGCTAAAATCTGGTCTCGCGCTGATAGCAGTATCAATATCGCTTTGACAATAGCATTTGGTTACTGCCTCGCATTACAGTTGGGCGTAATTTTACTGAAAGGATCCCTGGGAGCCCTTTTTGTCAGTGACCAGCAAATTATTACAGAGGTGGCGCGTATACTACCTATGATGACGATGGTCTATTTCCTAGCTGGACCACTCATCATGATAAGTACTTTTTTTCAGGCTATCGGCGACGCCAAGCACGCAGCGATCCTTGGCCTGGCAAAGACTTATTTTTTTGTATTACCGTTAATTTTTGTTTTGCCACTGATAGCCGGGGAAGTGGGGATATGGTATGCAATGCCTATTGCAGAGATAATGCAGCTTATATTAACCGCTTTTGTCCTTTATCAACGGGGACGCAACCGTGGGCACAAATATGGTTTATATGGTGCACAGCAGGCATCCGGCTGATTTTTTCAATCCAAACCGAAAAACTTTCGCGTAACATTTTTGATATGAAATAAAAAAGGCCGCTTCGAAAGAAGCGGCCTTTTCGCAGACAGGAAATTACCCGGCTATTACCAGCCAGTAATTTCCTTTAGTGCGTCGCCGATCTGCGCCAGGGAGCGCACGGTTTTAACACCGGCGTCTTCCAGGGCGGCAAATTTCTCATCAGCGGTACCAGTACCACCAGAGATAATTGCGCCCGCGTGGCCCATACGCTTACCGGGAGGAGCAGTTACACCAGCGATGTAGGAAACCACCGGCTTGGTGACATTTTCCTTGATGTAAGCAGCCGCTTCTTCTTCAGCAGTGCCGCCGATCTCACCGATCATAACGATCGCTTCGGTCTGCGGGTCATTCTGGAACATTTCCAGAATATCGATGAAGTTAGAACCTGGGATGGGGTCGCCGCCGATGCCCACACAGGTGGACTGGCCGAAGCCGTAATCGGTAGTCTGCTTAACCGCTTCGTAGGTCAGGGTGCCGGAACGGGAAACGATGCCCACTTTGCCCGGCTTGTGGATGTGACCGGGCATAATGCCGATCTTGCACTCGCCCGGAGTGATCACACCCGGGCAGTTCGGACCGATCAGGCGCACGCCCAACTCGTCGCACTTTACTTTGGCGTCAAGCATATCCAGAGTCGGGATACCTTCGGTGATACAAACAATCAGTTTGATACCAGCGTTGGCCGCTTCCAGGATGGAGTCCTTACAGAAAGGCGCGGGTACATAGATGACGGAGGCTTCCGCACCGGTCTCTTCGACCGCTTCTTTCACGGTGTTGAAAACCGGCAGGCCCAAATGCGTCTGGCCGCCTTTGCCCGGAGTTACGCCACCAACCATTTTGGTGCCGTAGGCAATCGCTTGCTCGGAATGGAAAGTCCCCTGGGAGCCGGTGAAGCCCTGACAGATTACTTTAGTGTCTTTATTAATCAGTACTGACATGATTATTTACCCTCCGCAGCTTTAACCACTTGCTGAGCCGCATCGGTCAGGCTGGTGGCCGCGATAATGTTCAGGCCACTTTCGCTCAGAACCTTAGCGCCCAGGTCTGCGTTGTTACCTTCCAGGCGTACAACAACCGGTACTTTTACGCCAACTTCTTTCACTGCGCCCACAACGCCTTCGGCGATCATGTCACAGCGAACGATACCGCCGAAGATGTTAATCAGTACGGCTTTTACGTTCTCATCGGACAGGATGATCTTGAACGCTTCAACAACGCGCTCTTTGGTCGCACCGCCACCAACGTCGAGGAAGTTGGCCGGCTTGCCGCCGTGCAGGTTGACGATGTCCATGGTGCCCATGGCCAGGCCAGCACCATTTACCATGCAACCGATGCTGCCATCCAGGGCTACGTAGTTCAGTTCGAACTTGGCAGCGTGCGCTTCGCGCGGATCTTCCTGGGAAGGATCGTGCATTTCGCGCAGGTCGGCATGGCGGTACAGCGCGTTGCTGTCGATCACAACCTTGGCATCCAGACAGTGCAGGTTGCCTTCGGTGGTGATTACCAGCGGGTTGATTTCCAGCAGAGCCAGATCTTTTTCCTGGAACATTTTTGCCAGGCCCAGGAAGATCTTGGTGAACTGCTTAACCTGAGTCGGGTTCAGGCCCAGTTTGAAAGCCAATTCGCGCGCCTGATAAGGCTGAGCGCCTACCAGAGGATCGATGGTGGCTTTGAGGATTTTTTCCGGAGTCTCTTCCGCTACTTTCTCGATCTCAACGCCACCTTCGGTGGAGGCCATGAAAACGATACGACGAGTGGAGCGGTCAACAACAGCACCGAGGTACAGCTCTTGATCAATGTCAGTGCAGCTTTCTACCAGAATGCGGGTTACCGGCTGGCCATTTTCATCTGTCTGGTAAGTTACCAGACGCTCACCCAGCCACTTCTTGGCAAACGCTTCAATTTCTGCCTTGGAATCTACCAGCTTTACACCGCCAGCCTTACCGCGGCCACCGGCGTGTACCTGGGCCTTTACTACCCACTTATCACCGCCAATTTCGTCAGCCGCTGCTACTGCCGCTGCCGGGGTTTCCGCTGCAATGCCTTTGGAAACCGGCAATCCGTATGCCGCAAACAGTTGTTTGCCCTGATACTCATGCAAGTTCATAGTCAATACCAATTCACATATAAAAATGTGTTTACTAATTGCAGATCGCTCTGCACCTGAAACACAGAACTCGAAATTTCCGTCGTTGCAAATTTCGAATTCTGCAAATGAAACCGGGGCGACCAATTAAAATAATTCGTCGCCCCGACATCGAAAAATACTTTTACTTACGCTTCTTGCGATTCATGGTGTGAATCGCATGGCCATTCACGCCCAACGCCGCTTCCTTCACCGCCTCGGACAGTGTCGGGTGTGCGAATACGGTCATACCGATGTCTTCCGCACTGGAGCCAAACTCCATCGCGATCGCCACCTGCTGAACCAGATCTGCGGCAGAAGGACCCACAATATGGGCACCCAGTACACGATCAGTTTCTGCGTGAGCGATGATTTTTACAAAGCCCTGGGTATCGTTGGCGGCCATAGCGCGGCCGTTGATCGCAAACGGGAAGCTACCTACGTTGTAGGGCTCGCCGTCAGCTTTCACCTGCTCTTCGGTACGGCCAACCGCAGCGATTTCCGGATGGGTGTAGATCACGTTGGGGATCACGTCGTAGTTCATCATCGGTTTCTGCCCGGCGATGCGCTCGGCAACTACAACACCTTCCTCAGAAGCTTTGTGTGCCAGCATCGGACCGCGTACTACGTCGCCCACAGCCCATACGCCCGGTGCAGAGGTCATGCACAGGTCGTTGACATAAATAAATCCGCGCTCGTCCATTTTCACATCGGCGTCTTCGGACAACAGACCTTCGGTGTAAGGACGACGGCCAACACAGACAATCAGCTTGTCAAAAGTTTCCTGATGCTCTTTACCATCTTTGTCCTGGTAAGTGACAACCACTTCGTCGCCCTTCACTTCAGAACCGGTAACGCGGCAGGACAGGCGAATATCCAGACCCTGCTTTTTGAAGATTTTCTGGGATTCCTTAGCAACCTGCTGGTCCATGATTGCCAAGAACTTGTCCATGGCCTCCAGAACTACTACATCGGAACCCAGACGGTTCCATACAGAGCCCAGCTCCAGACCGATAACGCCAGCACCGATCACACCCAAACGCTTGGGTACTTCGGTAAATTCCAAGGCTCCGGTGGAATCGACAATAATTTTATCGTCTACCGGAGCGGGCGGAATATTGACCGGCACAGAACCCGAGGCCAGGATCACGTTTTCCGCTTCGTAGACTGTCGTGTTGCCTTCGTCGTCGGTAACCTCCACTTTCTTGTTGGCCAGCAGTTTGCCGGTACCGAAAATGGAGGTCACTTTATTGGCCGTGAATAGGCTCGCCACGCCACCGGTCAGCTTTTTGACGATCTCGCCCTTGCGCTCGATCATCTTGCTGACATCCATCTTGACCTTGCCGACTTCAATGCCGTGCACGTCGAGGGCATCTTTGGCTTCGTGGTACTTCCACGAGCTGTCCAGCAGTGCCTTGGATGGGATGCAACCTACGTTGAGGCAGGTGCCGCCATTTGCGTATTTGCCATCCTTAGTTTTCCACTTCTCAATACAAGCGGTTTTCAGGCCCAGCTGAGCGGCACGGATGGCAGCGACATAACCACCAGGACCGGAGCCAATTACGATTACGTCAAATTTTTCCGACATGATCAGTTCCAGATAATTCTAATGCAGTGTGATCGAGGGGACCCACGGGCCCCAGGACCTATTTTTAAACTTCGAGCAGAATACGCGCCGGATCTTCGATCATTTCCTTGATCGCCACCAGGAAGCCAACCGCTTCTTTACCGTCGATCAGGCGGTGGTCGTAGGACAGCGCCAGGTACATCATCGGCAGGATTTCCACCTTGCCGTTTACCGCCATCGGGCGCTCCTGGATTTTGTGCATACCCAGAATTGCCGTTTGCGGTGGATTCAGGATCGGCGTGGACAACAGGGAGCCAAATACACCACCGTTGGTGATGGTAAAGGTACCGCCAGTCATCTCTTCGATAGACAGCTTGCCGTCGCGAGCGCGCACACCCAGATCACGGATATTATTTTCCATATCCGCCAGGCCCAGATTTTCAGCGTTGCGCAGAATCGGCACAACCAACCCTTTCGGAGAGGAAACCGCTACGCCGATATCCTGGTAGCCATGGTAAACAATATCGTTACCATCAATGGAGGCGTTCACCGCTGTGTAGCGTTTCAGCGCTTCAACCGCAGCCTTAACAAAGAAGCCCATGAAACCAAGGCGGGTGCCATTGTGGGTCTTCTCAAACAGATCCTTGTAGTTCTTACGCAGATCCATCACCGGCTTCATGTTCACCTCGTTAAAGGTGGTGAGCATGGCGGTGGACTGGGCAGCGTCGAGCAGGCGTTCAGCAATACGCTTACGCATACGGGTCATAGGAACGCGCTTCTCTACGCGCTCACCCGGAGCCACGGCCACTTCAGCGGCAGCCGCAGGTGCGCTGGCCGCCGGTGCAGTACCCGCTTTCATTACATCTTCTTTGAGAACGCGACCGCCCTTGCCAGTGCCTTCAACACCGCCCAGATCCACGCCCTTCTCCGCGGCCATTTTTTTGGCGGACGGCATAGCAATTTTATCGCCGGCAGCAGGTGCTGCAGCGGCAGGTGCTTCGGCCTTTTCTTCTGCGGGAGCGGCTGCGGCGCCGGCGCCCTCTTCAAACTTGGCGATCACCTCATTGGAGAGAACGGTATCGCCCTCGCCCTTGATGATTTCGGAAAGCGCGCCGTCAGCCGGTGCAACCACTTCCAGTACCACTTTATCGGTTTCGATATCCACGATCAGTTCATCGCGGGACACGGCTTCGCCGGGTTGTTTGTGCCAGGTGGCGACAGTACCGTCCTGAACGGATTCCGGGAAAGTTGGCGCTTTAATCTCGATCGTCATTTTTCCTGTTTCCTGAGATTGACTCTGCTTAAATTACTGCCGTCTTTTATTTGACGGTCAGCGCCTCGTTGATGAACTTATTCTGTTCTTCCAAGTGCGTGGACATATAGCCCGCCGCAGGTGCCGCCGATGGCGCGCGGCCCACATAATCCAGGTGAAGCTTCGGATGGGTTTCCGACAGCACACGGCGCAAATGATGCTGGCTGGAGTACCAGGCGCCCTGGTTCATGGGTTCTTCCTGACACCAGGCGACACTCTTGATGTTCTTGAATGCGGAGACCGCTTCCACGAACTCTTCGTCCGGGAAGGGATACAGCTGTTCAATACGTACAAATGCGACATCTTCCTGTTCGCGCTCCATACGCGCCTCCAGCAGGTGGTAGTACACCTTGCCGGAACACAGGATCAGACGCTTGACCTTGGCCGGATCCACACCCTGATCCTGGATCACATTTTGGAAGCGGCCTTCGGCCAGCTCTTCCAGGCTGGAGGTAGCCAGCTTATGACGCAGAATCCATTTCGGGCTCATGATGACCAGAGGGCGACGCATAGGACGTACCGCCTGACGGCGCAGCAGGTGGAAGATCTGCGCCGGGGTGGTGGCGTTACACACCTGGATATTGTGCTCGGCACACAGCTGCATAAAGCGCTCCAGGCGCGCGGAGGAGTGCTCCGGGCCCTGGCCTTCATAACCGTGAGGCAGTAGCATCACCAGACCGCACATACGGCCCCATTTATGCTCACCAGAGGTGATGAACTGATCGATCACCACCTGGGCACCGTTGGCGAAGTCACCAAACTGGGCTTCCCAAACCACCAGGGATTTTGGCGTGGTAGTGGCGTAGCCGTATTCGAACGCCAACACCGCTTCCTCGGATAGAAGGGAGTCGTAGATGTAAAACGGCGGCTGATCTTCGAACATGTGCTGCAGGGGCACATAGCTCTGACCGTCCTTCTGACTGTGAACCACCGCATGGCGGTGGGAGAAGGTTCCGCGCCCCACATCCTCACCGGTGAAGCGAACCATAAAGCCCTCTTCCAGCAGGGTACCGTAGGCGAGTGTTTCCGCCATTCCCCAGTTCAGCGGTAGGGCACCACCGGCCATCTTGCGGCGGTCGTCATAGATCTTCGAGACCTGGCGTTGCATCACAATGCCGTCGGGGACATTGGTCATGCGTGTAGCGACATCCTGCAGCTTGGGCAGCGCATAGCCGGTATCCGCGGGCTCGTCCCAGTCGTGGCCCAAATAGGGGCTCCAGTCCACAAACATGGAGGAGTCGGGCTTCTTCACCAAACCGGTGGCCACGTCTTCGCCCGCATCCAATTTGTCGCGGTAGTCGTTGGCCAGCTTGTCGGCGGCAGGCTTGTCCAGGATCCCTTCACCCACCAGCTTCTCGGAGTAGAGCGTGCGGGTGGTCTTGTGTTTGCGAATGGTCTGGTACATCAGTGGCTGGGTACCGGACGGGTCATCGGTCTCGTTGTGACCGCGGCGGCGGTAGCACACCAGGTCGATCACGATGTCTTTCTTAAATTCGTAGCGGTAGTCCACCGCCAACAGCGCCGCCAGCACAACCATTTCTGGATCGTCGCCGTTTACGTGCAGCACCGGGGCATCGATCATTTTGGCGGGATCGGTGGAGTACTCGGTGGAGCGAGCGTCTTCGCGCTTGCTGGTGGTAAAGCCCACCTGGTTATTCAGCACGATGTGCACTGTACCGCCGGTGTAGTAACCGCGGGTCTGAGACATCTGCAGGGTTTCCTGCACAACACCCTGGCCGGCAAAGGCCGCGTCGCCGTGGATGTTGATCGGCATAACTTTCTCGCCGGTGGAGTCTTTGCGGCGATCCTGGCGGGCACGCACAGAGCCAACCACGACCGGTGCACTGATTTCCAAGTGCGACGGGTTAAACGCCAGAGCCAAGTGCACTTCGCCACCGGGAGTCATCACATTGGAAGAGAAGCCCTGGTGGTATTTCACATCACCAGAAGTATCCAGGGTTTTCTTGCCCTCGAACTCTTCAAATAGGTCAGACGGGTTCTTACCGAGGATATTCACCAGGGTATTCAGGCGGCCGCGGTGAGCCATACCAATCACGATCTCTTTCACCCCGTAGGTGCCGGAGCGACGGATCAGGGCGTCCATCATCGGGATCAGGCTCTCGCCACCCTCAACACCAAAGCGTTTAGTGCCCGGGTATTTGGAGTCCAGGTGGCGCTCCAGGCCCTCTGCGGCGGAGAGTCGCTGCAGAATTTCAATCTGGATATCGGTGCCGAAATTGGCCTTAGACTGGCTGCGCTCCAGGCGCTGCTGGAACCACTGCTGCTCTTCCAGATTGGAGAGATGCATGATTTCCGAGCCCAGATTGCCGCAATAGGTCCGCTCCAAGCCCTCGACGATCTCACGCAGGGTGGCCTCTTCCCTACCCAGGAACAGACTACCGGTATTGAAGGTGGTGTCGAAATCACCTTCGGTCAGACCGTGGTAGCTCAGCTGCAGATCGGGTACCTGTTCACGGGCCATCAGGCCGAGCGGGTCCAGGGTGGCTTTCTTGTGGCCGCGGTGGCGATAAGAATCGATCAGCTGCAGAACTTTAATCTGCTTGCGCTCGTGATCGATATTAACGGAGCCGGAGCCGGAGCCCGGAGCCGTTACCGGGCGGGCGCGGTGTTTGCTGAGCAGCTCAAAGTGCTGGCGCACTGCGGCGTGAGAAACATCACTGCTGCCACCAACACGGGGGAGGCTGTCAAAGTAATTGCGCCACTCCTCCGGTACACCGTTGGGGTCATGCAGATAGGTCTCGTAAAGCTCCTCCACATAGGCGGCATTGCCCCCGGAGATATGGGAGCTACGCCACAGCTGCTCCATGGTACTTTCGTGCATTTTGATGCCTACCTCGATTGCAGTGGGCTTTTGTCGCTCTAACCACTGCGCTTTCCTTCACTCACAAAAGGGGAGGCGCATAAAGCCACCTCCCCTTTTCAATTTAATTCCGGTGCAACCGGTTATATCACCTAGCGCCATACCTGGCACCGGGCCCGCCAGCGGCGTGCCCGGTATTCTCTATACGGCGCGCGTCAACAGCATATTGCGAATATGGCCGATGGCGCGGGTCGGATTCAAACCTTTGGGACATACGTTGACACAGTTTTGGATACCGTGACAACGGAACACACTGAATGGATCATCCAGATTGGAGAGACGTTCATCTGTGGCTAGATCGCGGCTATCCGCCAGGAAGCGGTAAGCCTGCAGCAGACCCGCCGGGCCGATAAACTTGTCCGGGTTCCACCAGAATGACGGACAGGCAGTGGAGCAACAGGCACACAAAATGCACTCGTACAGACCGTCGAGCTTCTCGCGATCCTCAGGGGATTGCAGACGCTCAATGGCTGGTGCCGGCGTATCATTTTGCAGGTACGGCTCAATTTTTCTGTACTGCTCGTAGAACTGCTCCATGTCCACAACCAGATCGCGGATCACCGGCAGGCCCGGCAGTGGGCGCAGTACCAACTTACCCTTCGGTGCAGCTTCAGACAGTGGCGTGGTACAGGCCAGGCCATTGCGTCCGGAGATATTCATACCATCGGAACCACAGACACCCTCGCGGCAGGAGCGGCGGAAGGACAGTGTTGCGTCCTCAGCCTTGAGCAACTCCAGCACGTCCAACACCATCAGGTCCTTGCCCTGGGTGTCGAGCTGGTAGTCCTGCATGTACGGCGCTTTGTCGGTTTCCGGGTTGTAACGGTAAATGCTTACTTTCAACATACTCTATTCCGCTCCCGAATCAGTAGGTCCGAGCTTTCGGTTCAAAGGCTTCCATGGTGCTCGGCGCGAAGTTTACCGCACGCTTGCCCACACGTTTTTCCCCAGGGAAGTACATGGAGTGACACAGCCAGTTTTCGTCATCGCGTTCCTGGAAGTCTTCGCGGGCGTGAGCGCCGCGGCTTTCCGTGCGAGTCTCAGCGGCAATCGCCGTGGCCTCGGCAACTTCTAGCAGGTTCTGCAACTCCAGGGCTTCAACACGGGCCGTGTTGAAGGCGCGACTTCTGTCGTCCAGGCGTACATTCTCGATACGCTCGCGCAAGTCGGCCAGTTTCTTCACGCCTTCGGCCATGTAGTCGCCGCGACGGAATACACCGAAGTGATTCTGCATCACGCCCTGCAATTCTTTGCGCAGGTCTGCAGCCTTTTCACCGGTCTCGTTTGTTTCGAGGCGATTCAGACGCGCCATTGCCGCTTCGATATCAGACTCGGACGCTTCGCGGTGCTCGATACCCTCACGCAGGGCTTTTTCGATAAACAGGCCAGAGGCGCGGCCAAATACAACCAGGTCCAGCAGGGAGTTGCCGCCCAGGCGGTTGGCGCCGTGGACAGATACACAGGCAACCTCGCCACAGGCATAGAAGCCATCGATAACCTGATCATTCCCCGCCGCGTCCTGGGTCAAAGCTTGGCCGTGAACGTTGGTGGGGATACCGCCCATCATGTAGTGACAGGTAGGCACAACCGGGATCGGCACTTTAACTGGATCGGCGTGCGCGAAGGTCTTGGAAAGCTCACAGATACCGGGCAGGCGACTGTTCAACAGTTCCTCACCCAAGTGGTCGAGCTTCAGGAATACGTGATCGCCTTCCGGGCCGCAGCCGCGACCGTCGAGGATCTCAAGCACCATGGAGCGGGCCACAACATCCCGTCCCGCGAGGTCCTTGGCGTTGGGCGCATAGCGCTCCATGAAACGCTCGCCGTCCTTATTGATGAGGTATCCACCCTCACCGCGACAGCCTTCAGTCACCAGTACGCCCGCACCGTAAATACCCGTGGGGTGGAACTGCCACATCTCGATATCCTGCACCGGCATGCCGGCGCGCAGGGCCATGCCCACACCGTCACCGGTGTTGATATGCGCGTTGGTGGTAGAGGCGAAGATACGACCCGCTCCACCAGTAGCAAATACCGTTGCCTTGGACTTAATGAAAACCACTTCGCCATCTTCGATGCACATGGCGATAACGCCTACTACGGCACCGTCCTGGTTCTTGACCAGATCAATGGCAAACCACTCGTTCAGAAACTCCGTTTTATGCTTCACGTTGTTCTGATAAAGGGTGTGCAGCAGGGCGTGGCCAGTACGGTCGGCCGCCGCACAGGTGCGCGCGGCCTGACCACCGCGGCCAAAATCCTTGGACTGACCGCCGAACGGGCGCTGATAGATGCGGCCTTCCTCGGTACGGGAGAAGGGCAATCCCATATGCTCCAGCTCAAAGACCGCTTCGGGCCCCACGGAACACATGTACTCGATCGCTTCCTGGTCTCCGATGTAATCAGAGCCCTTCACGGTGTCGTACATGTGCCAGCGCCAATCGTCATTGGGGTCTGCACTGGCGATCGCACAAGTGATACCACCCTGAGCGGATACTGTGTGTGAACGAGTCGGGAATACCTTGGTGATTACCGCAGTCTTGTAGCCGGACTGGGCCATCTGCAGGGCCGCACGCATACCTGCGCCGCCACCACCAATTACGATCCCGTCAAAAGAAATAGTACGCATGTTCGCCATTGCTTATACACCCCAAAGAATTTCAATGCCCCACACCGTGTAAAGCACGGCGACCGCAGCCAGGATCACTTCTACAAACAGGCGCAGAACTGTGGCCTTACCGCCCATCATCCGGTTGGTGATGTAATCGGTAACCACGGACCAGAGGCCAATCCAGGCGTGAATAATGGTGGACAGCAGGGCGACCAAACTGAATACACGCATCCAGCGCTGGGCGAACAACTCAGACCAGGCCTGGTAGCCAAAGTCTTTGGTAAAAAAGATAAAGCCCACTATAAAGAGGACATAAGCCAGCAGTATAACTGCGGTAACACGCTGATAAAGCCAGTCGAACGTACCGCTACGGCCAAAACTAGTTACTGTTCTTACCACAACCATACCCCCACCAGAAGAATAAGGATTACACTCACCACCAGCACGGCAATAGCGCTGCGGCGACCACCTTCGAGGCTCTCACCCATCCCCATATCCATAAACAGGTGACGAACACCGGCCAGCAGATGGTAGATAAGAGCTGCCAGGGAGGCCCACAGGATGAGCTTGGCTGGAATACTGTTAAATGCTGCCGCCATATCGGCGAAGCCCTGTTCGGATTCCAGGCTGGCATCGAGTATGCAGAGCAAAAGCGCCACAACGGCGAAGAGCACTACACCGGACACACGATGCAAAATGGAAACCAAAGCAGCAGCGGGAAGCTTGATTGTGGAAATGTCTAAATTGACAGGTCTGTTTTTGTTCACAGGAAAAACACCTTGTTGCCCTGAACGACCGGGCGCCCGTTAGCTTTTCAATTGGAGGGACGAGCTGCTTGCTGATCACTTTGCACTCGACCTGATGAAGCCTTGTACAAAGTAGCCGTACCATGGCGCAAGCCGCGCGGATTATAGGCATTCAATAGTCAAAACACAACGAACGCCTGGGAAAACGCCGTCTTCACGAACCCCAGTGGCAGATCATTTAACACTGCGGAATTTCCGCAGATTTTTACGCCTGCAATTAGGTAAAAGCTCTACAGGCCCACCCAGTTACCGGATATCCTGTTGCCGGCCGACTGGTCGTCCACGCCTTTTGGTTTGACAATTTGCGGCGCGGCACTTAAGTTTGGCCCCGCTCAAAAGGCCGCCAGCACCCGAAAACACCAGGAAAAGGCCGCCATAAGAACAGTTTTTAGGAGTCCGCAATGTCCGATAAAAAAGCGCAACTCACGGTCGACGGTATCGACGGCGCAATAGAAATGCCCGTTCGCTCCGGCACCCTCGGTCCCGATGTTGTCGATGTCGGCAACCTAACAGGCAAGGGCTTATTCACTTACGACCCGGGCTTCGTATCCACTGCCGCGTGTGAATCCAAGATCACCTTTATCGATGGCGCCAAAGGTCAGCTTCTGCACCGCGGCTACCCCATCGAACAGCTGGCAGAGAAGTCAGATTACCTCGAGACCTGCTACCTGCTGATGAACGGCGAACTGCCCAACGCCCAGCAGAAAAAAGAGTATGTGGACACCATCATGTCCCACACCATGGTGCACGAGTCCCTGGTGAACTTCTTTAAAGGTTTCCACTACGACGCCCACCCAATGGCGATGCTATGCGGCGTAGTTGGCGCCTTAGCCTCCTTCTACCACGACTCCCTGGACATCAACAATCCAGAGCACCGTGAGATCTCCGCACACCGCCTGATCGCCAAGATGCCGACCCTGGCCGCCATGTGCTACAAGCACTCCAAAGGCATGCCCTTCATGTACCCGGATAATAGCCTCAGCTATTCCGAAAACTTCCTGCACATGATGTTCGGCAACCCCTGCGAACCCAGCAAGATCGACCCGATTGTCGCCAAGGCAATGGATATCATCTTCCTGCTGCACGCAGACCACGAGCAAAACGCGTCCACCTCAACCGTTCGCTTGGCCGGCTCCTCCGGCGCCAACCCCTTCGCCTGCATCTCCTCTGGCATCGCCGCCCTGTGGGGGCCAGCGCACGGTGGCGCCAACGAAGCGGTACTGAATATGCTGCAGGAAATTGGTGATGAAAGCCGTATCGACGAATTCGTGAAGCGCGCCAAAGACAAAAACGACCCCTTCCGCCTAATGGGCTTCGGCCACCGCGTTTACAAAAACTTCGATCCGCGCTCCCGCGTGATGCAGGGTATTTGTGACGAAGTTCTGGGTGCCATGGGTGCCGAGAATGACCCTCTGCTGAAGATTGCCAAAAGACTGGAAAAAATCGCCCTCGAGGACGAGTACTTCGTCGAGAAGAAGCTCTACCCGAACGTAGATTTTTACTCCGGCATTATCATGAAGGCTATCGGCATCCCCACCGATATGTTTACCGTAATCTTCGCCACCGGCCGCACCTCCGGCTGGATTGCCCACTGGAATGAAATGATTTCCAATCCGCACAAAATTGGCCGTCCACGCCAGCTTTATACCGGCTATACCGAGCGTGACTACACATCGGTAGAGCAGCGCTAGCAAAACCCCAAATAAAAAACCCGGCATTGCCGGGTTTTTTATTACCTACAACTCACGAATGTTCGACAAATTTAAAATAACGCAATAAGCAGGCCCACCCCAGCTTGTGACAAGCTTCACACTTTAAGAATTTTTGCCCAGTTGCAACTCCCGCCACACAGTCAAACAACTGTCATGCGATGTAAAATCCGCGCCTTCCGGAGGGGGTACAAGCACGGCGCGATTGCGCACCGCCGTTACCGCCCCGCCGAGAAGTTTCTTACCCGTACAATACACAAAAGCAAAACTATCAAAGGCACAGCATATGCTTAGCTTTATCTCCGGCATGTTCCGAAGCAGCAAGTCTTCAGACAGCGTCGACCTGGAAGAAAAATACACCCGAAGCTCTTATGCTAGCGCCAAGGGCAGCCGTACAATTTCCTACGACCCAACCCTAATCAAAGCCCTGGAAGACGACCACCGCCACCTGATCGGTATTTTTCAACGCATGTGGTCTGAGGGTTTTGAAAAACAGAACTACCGCCAGTTATCGCAATTGCTGACTCAATTCAAATCGGGCTTTCAAGCGCACCTAATCAAAGAAAATGTGCGCTTTTATGTGTACCTCGAGCAGGCCCTCGCCGGAGACGCACATACCCTGCAAGTTGTGAAAGACTTCCGCACCGACATGAACGAAATCGCCAATGCCGTTGTGCAGTTCTGCAAACGCTACAACCATGAAGCCTTCACGCCGGAAATGGTTCGCGACTTCAAAGTAGACTATCAAAAAATCGGGGAAGCACTGACCCGCCGCACAGCACTGGAAGAAAAAGAACTCTACGTTCTCTATCAACCATCCTGAGCACTTGTCCAATATTGAATTTGTTACTCAATCTCTACAGGAATAAGGCGCAAGCCGATGAGTGAGCAACAACTTATTTTGTAAGTGCCACACAGAAACATCTGCGACCCACAGGGACGGGGCGCATATTTTTCACCCTACTCGCAATCCCTCCCCCAGCGCCCCAACCATCCTGCTCAAAAAATCTGCGGGAGCCAACTGCCGGAAAATATTTCCACTCCAGGTTCAACAGAAGCGCTCTGCTACATCTGTAAAATAATCCTGCTCCAACAAAGTGCATGACAACAACAACTGAACAAAACTTTCCGTTCAGACCTCCCTTAACTTCCTATCCCCTATCGTCATTTCTATTCAACACTAGACGTTTATTTAATTTTGTTTAAACATAGAGAAATTAGAATTCAAAAAAACTCACAACGGTGGGATATTGGTCTAAGAAGTTCTGAAAGCTTTATGGCTTAAAAACAAGAATGACAAGCAGGCCAGTAGTAAAAGCCGAGGGGAATCGGGGGAAATATGACTGAACTTAAAAGTTCAGCTGCTCGACAATATTCGCCAAATAGCGCTCAAGCCAGCGATAGCAGCTATCCAATTTATGTCATTGTAGGCACAGGACCGGTTGGGGTCCGGTGTGCACAAAAACTACTAGAATTCTGTGATGAAGCGCAAATTGTTATCTACGGTGCTGAAACAGAATCACCCTATAACCGGGTAAAATTATCCCAATACCTCTCCCGCCACGTAGATCGGGACGAGCTGGATAACCCTATTTTGGGCAAGAGCGACCACCGGCTCGCAGAATATATCGACCGGGAAATCATCTCCATCGACCGCGTCAAAAAAATAGTGACTGACGCAGCGGGAAATAGACAACCCTACACTAAGCTGATCCTGGCCACCGGCTCTAATCCGAGTATCCCCAGGATCCCCGGTGCAGAACTTCCCAGTGTTTATCCCTTTCGCAGCCTGCGTAACACCAATGACTTGATCGCCCTGCGAGAGCAGCATGCCGATATTTGCGTGATCGGTGCCGGCGCCCTCGGCCTGGAGGCGGCAACCGCGTTAAAAACACCCAAAAATACCGTCACCCTGCAATCCCGCGGAAAATTGCTGAGTGGTCTACTGGGCGAAGAAGGGGAAGAGTTTTTAAAGTCTTCGCTTGCAGCTTTGGGCGTGCAACTCAAGGTGGGATCAACGCTCCAATTGATCGAACAAGATGAAGATAAGTCCAGGCTGGTTTTCGAAGGCGATGAAACCCTTAGTGTCGATGCCATTGTCCTCTGTACCGGTATTCAACCGGAAGTCTCACTCGCACAGCAGTCTGGACTCAATATCGATAGGGGAGTGGTTGTCAACGAGTGGATGCAAACTTCCGACCCGGATATCTACGCGGTTGGCGAGTGCGCCGAGTTTGATCGCAAAGTTTACCAACTGGTACGCCCAGGTTACGAACAAGCGGAAAGCTGTTGTTCCCATATTCGCCGCGATCATGGAGGCGAGATTTTAGAGCGCCCCTACACCGGTAGCTATACAGATATCCAACTCAAAATTGCCCATATTCCCTGTGCCATTATGGGAGATGTTGCCTCGGAAAACCTTCAGCAGCATGAAGGGCTCGAGAGCCATGTTTTTCGCAACCGCTTCAAAGGAATTTACCGACGACTCTTTGTTAGGGAGGGTCGTATCCTAGGGGCTGTTTATATCGGCAGCTGGGATGAGGCAAACAGTCTGCGCCAAGCTGTAGCCCAAGAAGAAAAAGTGAGTGCGCACGCGCTTAAGCAGTTTTCCGATGAAGGCCGCCTTTTTGGCCAGCAGGCATCCAATAGCATCAAGAACTTCCCCGATAGCTATCTGGTATGCCAATGTAATTCAGTCAGTAAAGGAGAATTGTGCAAAGCGATCTCCGAGGGAAAGCGCACGCTCAACGAACTGCAACAAGCCACCACGGCAGGCTCTGTTTGCGGAAGCTGTCGCCCACTGATGGCCGAACTGCTCGATGCCCCGGTGCCCAACCTGGTTATGCGCCACGCGAAAGGTATCTTGGTTACTTCGGTCATATCTCTATTGTTAATCACTCTGTCATTCCTGATGCCCTCTCCCCCGGTTTCGGACACCGTGCAAACTGGCCAATTTTGGGAAAAGCTCTGGTATGACAATTTCTGGAAACAGGTAACTGGCTACACCATCCTCGTACTATGCCTATTTACCGCCGCCCTGAGTGTGCGCAAACGCTGGAATAAACTCGCACTCGGGCATATGGATCACTGGCGCTACGCCCACAGTTTAATCGGGGTCGTTGCCGTGGCCACCCTGGCAGTACACACCGGTTTCCGCATGGGGCAAAACCTCAATCTCGCCCTTATGCTGGTTTTCCTTGGCGTTACCGCCACAGGCTCGCTGGTCGGCGTCTTTATGGCACGCAACCACCACTGGACCGATCTCAAGCTACGCGAACACCGCAAGTGGTGGTCACGTGTGCACTACGCCCTGCTTTGGGCACTGCCGGTACTCCTCGCTTATCATATTCTTGCGGTTTATTACTTCTAAATGAAATCTTATCAATTCAAATTTTGGCACTACGGCCTACTGCTGACTTTGGCTGTGGGCGCCTATGCCGCCTATAACCTGACAGCAGATGACAAGTCCCTATTTATCACCGGCGAACCCACTCACGGCCATCACCAGATCGAGCTCGCTTGCACCTCCTGTCACACCGATGGTTTTGCCGGAGAGGAATCCATCCAGCAATCCTGCTTGAATTGCCACGCAGAAGAACTGGAACTCGCCGACGATTCCCACCCACGCAAAAAATTCCTCGACCCTCGCAATGCACAATTGCTGGAAACCCTGGATGCACGCCAGTGCATCAGCTGTCATACGGAGCATAAACAGGAAATTACCCGCGAGATGGGGGTCAGTCTGGCCGGGGATTTCTGCTTTCACTGCCACAGTGAAATTGCCGAGGAACGCAGCAGCCATCAGGGCATGGGATTCGAGACCTGTGCCAGCGCCGGCTGCCATAACTACCACGACAATGGCACCCTCTATGAGGACTTCCTGATCGCCCACGTAGGACAACCGGACCTACTCGAAGAAGCCAAGTTACCAGTGCGCACGGCGATGCAGTTCTGGCTACAAGAACACCCTGACGCCAAACCACTGCAACAAAAGCAGGCGGATATTCAGGGCGAATCAACCTCTGCAGAAATCGCCGCACTCTGGTCGCAAAGTGCCCACGCACAAGTCGAGGTAAACTGCACCAATTGCCATGCCGACGGACAGATGCAATTCAGCAGTATCGAAGTAGTCGAACAATGCGCAAGTTGCCACAGCGCCCAGCAGGAGTCCTTTACCCAGGGTAAACACGGTATGCGACTGTCAGCCAAGTTGCCGCAGGAGTTTGTCCAGCAGGCTGGCGCCATGACGCCGCAGCAAGCCTGGATACCTATGCAGTCCGACGCCTCCGGTGAATTGAACTGTATTAGCTGTCATGGCCCACACGACGTCGACCTACAATTTGCCGCAGTAGAGTCCTGCCTCAACTGCCACAGCGATGAACACAGCCTCGCCTACAAGGCCTCACCCCACTTTGACACCTGGCAAGCCAATCCGGAAAACGGCGTCAGCTGTGCCAGCTGCCACTTACCAAGGGAAACCCACGGTGAGCAGGTAGTGGCCAACCACAATCAAAACCACAATCTCCGCCCCAATGAAAAAATGTTACCCGTTTGCCTGAACTGCCATGGGGCGGAGTTTTCCCTGGCAGCGATGGCCGACAAAAAACTGATCTCACAGAACTTCAAGCATAAGCCCGCGGACAAGCACGAGACCTTCGACTTAATCCGCGATCGCATTGCGCGAATTTCCAATAGCAAAAAAAATCAAACCAAATCCCAATAGGAGGGGAACACTATGCGTATTGCCGCTTGTTTTATCGCTGGACTGGCACTACTCACTGGCTGTGAAAAAAACCAGGGAGTGGCACCCGAGCGAATGGCGGATGCCGTCTTTGCCGTGATTGAGGCAGACAGGGCCAACTACACCAATAAGGTGGTTAACCGTTTGCAAAATGAGGAAAAAGTCCTGGATGCTGACGAGCACTGGCAGGATAAAAAACTACTGCCCCTGCCGGCACAGATGATGCGTATGGGAGCCGAACGCATCGCGGAAAAAGAGTCTGGCTTCAGCTACGCTCTGCTCTCACTCTGGCCAGTGAATAAGCAAAATAAACCGCGCACCGAAATGGAAAAGCAGGGTCTGCAGTATGTGATTGATAATCCCGGCCAAAACTTCTACGGTCGTGAGACACTGGGGGATACCGAATATTTTACCGCCGTTTACGCCGATGTCGGTGTTTCTCCAGCCTGTGTCAGCTGCCACAATGATCACGCCGATAGCCCACGCGATAATTTTGAACTCGGCGAAACGATGGGCGGCGTGGTTATTCGTATACCGCTCTAAGCCTCTATTTTAAGTCTGCCTACTAACCCGGCAACCTGTTGCCGGGTTCCTTACAATAGTCTCCCCAGTCAATCCCACTCTGAAAAATAGACAATTTATCCGGCGACAAAAAATGCGACTGCAGACCGAGAAGGTATGATTTTTAGAGGGATAAAAGTAGCTAGATAGAATTGGTAATGGGGGAAGATTGGAGATGAGTAAAAATTGAGAGGTCAAAATATAAATCTAGAAATCGAATCCCCAAAAAAGAATTAGCGGCCGAATTCATTTCGACCGCTCCCTCTTTAAGTGACTGGCTCTACTCCCGCTGCAACCTCGCTGAAATCATTCAGACCAGTGGTCACCCGCTGTGGGCCTATTTCCGGGTAAGTCCAGTCTCCATTACGGCCCGCTTCTTCTTACCGCTTCGCTCCGCAAAGCTCACCTAGGCATTTATATAATAAGATGGCTGTACAGAAGATCAAAGTAAAACGGTAAGCATAATGCCGACTCAAGAACAGTTTAGTTTACACAGAAACTGCGCCTGAGCGTGACCTACCGACCACCAGTACCACCAGTCGGCGTAGGTTAATAAAGACATCCTCGGATACACATCAGTGCCACAGTAATCCGAAGGCATAATAAGAAAAATATAGAGTCACACGTTATTTCAACGGCGTA
The DNA here is from genome assembly GCF_041447225.1 of Microbulbifer echini. Lineage (NCBI taxonomy): Bacteria > Pseudomonadati > Pseudomonadota > Gammaproteobacteria > Cellvibrionales > Microbulbiferaceae > Microbulbifer > Microbulbifer echini. The sequence goes on from NZ_JBGMEL010000007.1 coordinate 75,342, forward strand.
ATCAGCCCCTCAAGCCCTTCAATCTTTACCTCCAAAGCCAGGGCCATGAGCTGCCCCAACTTGCCCGAGGGGAAGCCCTCTCTGGAAAACCAAAGTAAATACTCCTCTGGAAGGTCGATCAGTGGGCACCCCGCATATTTGCCAAACGGCATCGGTGTGCGCGCAATATCGATGAGCTGTTGTTTTTCAAACATCGCAAAATCCTTCAAAGTTCTTATTTTGTGCTACGCGTGACTCTGGACTGAGATATTTGTTGCGGCCACTGCCTCACCTTACACTGGCTCCGGAATTATTCGGTCGGATTTACCGAATCTCTCTACCTCAAGAATTACTGAAAGAGGTGCCTATGCGCATGAAAGCCATCAAATATCTCAGCCTAGCCGCGGTATTTGCCGTGGGACTCGGTAGCCAAGGCTGTGCCAATATGAGCGATACCGACCGCCGTATCGGAACCGGGATAGGTGTCGGGGCCGTTACCGGTGCCCTGATCAGCGGCGGGCGCCCCGGTGGTACTGCCGCAGGTGCGGTCATCGGCGCGGGGGCTGGCTATCTCTACGACAGAGACAGAAAACGCAGAGATTACTATCGCTATCGCGGCCGCTACTATCGCTATTAATGATGCACTGAGAATAGGGAGTTTTTCGTTTCTCAGAAACTCCCCCTAAGAAAAGCCCCGGTGTGGCACCAGCCAGGCCGGGGCTCATCGGCTAGCACTAACGCAAATGGGAGAATTACCTCTCTCGAAGCCCGCCTTTAAAGCAACTCGGTTTTGGTTTTAGCACAACGTTCGCAGCGATATTCCGTAACGAGCCTTCCCTGCTTCACGTCAAATTTACGCTCGGTAACGACTTTCCACTTGTGAAAACCCTCCCGGCACAAGGTGCTGCCCTTATGCTTTTGCCAGGCTGTCTTTCGCTTAAAAGGAATCACATCTCCCATATCAGGCCACCTCTCCTGCCGCATGCCCGGAAGCCCAGGCCCATTGAAAATTAAAGCCCCCCAGCCAACCGGTAACATCGAGTACCTCGCCGACGAAATACAGACCCGACTGGGTTTTACACTCCATAGTTCGGGAGGAAACCTGATCTGTATCCACACCACCGAGCGTTACTTCTGCCGTGCGGTAACCCTCGGTGCCGTCGGGCACCAGCTTCCAGGTTTGCAGCTTGGCCCCAAGTGCCTGCAGTTCCGCATCGGAAAACTGCTTGAGGGGACGGCTGGCAATATCGAGCCTTTGCAAGAAAAACTGTACCAGTTTTTTGCTCCAAAGCTCGGCTAACACGCTGTGTAAGTGACTCTCTGGACTCCCCTGTCGACAATGCCGCAGCCAGTCAACCAGATCCCGGTCGGGCGCCAAGTCGAAGGTAACCGCCTGCCCCTCACGCCAATGACTGGATATTTGCAGAACCGCTGGGCCACTCAGCCCCCGGTGGGTAAACAGCATCTGTTCGTGGAAGCTGCCCTCACCACAGGAGGCCGTCACCGCCAGAGAGCTACCGGGCAAGCTATCCTGCCGCTGTAGCTGGCGCTTATGCTGGGTGAACGGCACCAGGGCCGCACGGGTGGGCACAATATCAAGACCGAACTGACGGGCGATATCGTAACCAAAACCCGTGGCACCCATAGTGGGAATCGACAAACCGCCAGTGGCCACCACCAGGGATTCACAGTGCACCAACCCCAGATTGGTCTCTACTAGGTAACCATTCTGCTCAAATTGGATGGTGGACACCGCACAGCGCGTGCGAATCTGCGCTTTAGCCGCACGACATTCAGCCAAGAGCAGATCGACAATATCCTTGGACTTGTTATCGCAAAATAGCTGGCCGAGCGCTTTCTCGTGATAAGCAATCCCGTATTTTTCCACCAGCGCAATAAAATCCCACTGGCTATAGCGTGCCAAGGCCGATTTACAGAAGTGGGGGTTACCACTGTAGAAATTTTCCGCACTGGTATAGAGGTTGGTGAAGTTACAGCGACCGCCGCCGGACATCAGGATTTTCTTACCGACTTTATTCGCATGGTCCAATACCAGCGCACTGCGACCGCGCTGGCCGGCAGTGGCCGCACACATCAACCCCGCCGCCCCGGCGCCGATAATTACTACATCGACACGCTCAGGCAACTGGTTATTGGATACATCGGTCATAGAAAGGTAGGTTGTGTAGCTGGACCGCCCTTGGCGATCAAGTGCGTGGCAGGGTTACGCCGCGCTGGCCCTGGTACTTGCCACCGCGATCCGCGTAAGACACATCGCAGACTTCATCGGACTCGAAAAACAGCATCTGTGCCACACCTTCGTTGGCATAGATCTTCGCCGGCAGGTTGGTGGTATTGGAGAACTCCAAAGTCACATGCCCTTCCCACTCCGGCTCCAGCGGCGTCACATTCACGATAATGCCGCAGCGTGCGTAGGTGGATTTCCCCAAACAAATCGTCAGTACCGAGCGGGGTATACGGAAATACTCCACGGTGCGCGCCAGCGCAAAGGAGTTCGGCGGGATAATGCAGTACTCACCCTCCACATCGACAAAACTGTTCTCGTCGAAGGTTTTCGGGTCCACAGTAGCGGAATGCACGTTGGTGAAGATCTTGAATTCACGGGCACAGCGCACATCGTAACCGTAGCTGGAGGTGCCATAGGAGATGAGTCGTTCACCGTCATTGCCATGGCGCACCTGGCCCGGCTCAAAAGGCTCAATCATGCCGTGCTGCTCTGCCATACGGCGAATCCACTTATCGGACTTGATACTCACTCCGTCCCCCTGAAGACAAAAGATTGGTGCTCGATTAAAGAGGCCGAATCATAGCCGGTTTGCGCTGTGCAAAAAAGTGCCAATCGGCACCTTTGCCCCTTGTCACCAACAGGTAAACACTGTATAAATCAACAGATAACTGTATGTACATACAGTTCTACTGCAAAGCACTGCCAAATACCGGGCCAGAAACAAATGGTGCCAGAGTGAATAAAGCTGAAAATCTTTTTAAAAACAATAAGTTAAACCACAAATCCAAACCCCTGCTCAGATTGCGGCGCTTTGTCGGGGTTGAGGCTAATCGGACGGCCAATGGATGCGGGGAGCCTGGTATCGCTACGGGCTTCGCCAGTCTCGACGCCCTACTCTGCGGCCGTGGATGGCCAAAGGGAGCCAGTGTAGAACTGCTTGCAAATCAAACTGGGATGAATGAATTATCCCTTCTGCTACCAACTCTGGCCGAGCTGACCCGCGCACAGACGATGGTGGTATTGATCAAGCCGCCGTTTATCCCCGATGCTCAGTTACTCGCACAGTACGGCGTCCAGCTGGAGCAATTGTTGTTGGTACACCCCCGAGGAAAGAGGGACTACCTCTGGGCGATAGAGCAGTCACTACAATCCGGCGGCTGCGGCGCCCTTCTGAACTGGCAAGGTGACCGGTCGATGAGTTACCGAGAGCTGCAACGCCTACAGCAAGCCACCGAAATGGGCGATTCTCTACACTTCCACTTCCGGCCTCAATCAGAATCCCCCTGCCCCTCTCCCGCCAAACTCAGGCTTCAACTGAAAAATAAAGAGCGAGATCTCTCCCTCAGGCTACTCAAGCAAATCAATGGTCCCAGTGGGCAGCACCTAAAGCTAAATCGTCAACGGGCCACCCCTGCAGAACGAGTCCGCCAAGGCCTACATTGAGAAATATCTAAGAGGCATCGTATGCTCTGGCTCTGCATTCAGTTTCCCAAGCTTTCTCTCGAGACGCTCACACGTGCCCTAACCTCAGGAGAGAGAAGCCAAGCTCTGGCGATAGTGGAAAACCACATCATAGTGCAATCCAATAATGCCGCCTTAGAGTTTGGTATCTCGCCCGGCTTAAGCACCAGAAGCGCTCGTATTCGGTGCCCGAACCTACAGATGCTGCAGCGCCATAAAGAGAGGGAGCAACGGCAGCTGGAGGCGCTAGCGCAATGGGGGCACAGCTTTACACCCATGGTTTCTTTGAAGGCCGCGTCCCCTGAAGAAGGCAGCCATCCCCCACGACTCTACCTTGAGCTCAGTGATTGTTTAAAAACCCACGGCGGACTTCGAACGCTGCTGAATCAACTGGAGAAAGAACTTATAGAAATAGGTATCAGCTATTACCTAGGGCTTGGCCACAGTCCCAGCGCCGCGCTACTGCTCAGCCAACTAGCAGAACACCGCCAGTGGTTGCAACAAACTAATGCCCCACCGACCACAGGACAATGTAAACAGTGGATCGGCCACGCCCCTTGCAAGCTACTGGAGTGCGATAATCAAACTATAGAGAAGCTTTATAAATATGGGTATAAGCGAATAGGTCAGCTACTGCCCGCACCTTTATCGGAGTTGGAGGCACACTTTGGCTGTGCTTTTATTGATTACTTGGCTCAGCTCACTGGCAGCCTGCAAAAACCTGTTTCCTACCAGCAGCTACCTGCCCATCTCAACAATGAATTATATTTTCCAAAGGCATTTAGTAAGAGTGAGCAACTGCTTTTTCCTTGCATCCGCCTTCTTCAGGAGCCCAGCCAACAGCTGCAGCGCTGCGGGGATTCCACCCAGCAAACTCACTGCCAATTGAAGGGGGAGATGGGACAAATGACAAGCTTCAATTTAGAGCTTTACACAAAGTTTGAAATGCAAGAGCTGATTACGCAAACTAAATTTAGGCTTGATGCTTTAAGTTTTAGCCAACCAATACGGTTGTTACAACTATACTGCTCTCGATTACCCATAGAGACTCAAGAGGAATGGGGGGGCTATCATCCTGAAGACGTGCTTAAAGATAAAGTGATAAAAAGTCAAAAACTTATAGAAAAGCTAAAGAACCGCCTCGGATATCAGACATTAACAAGCATCAAGTTTAAGAAAAATTTTTAAGACTTGGTTTCAATTCCTATGGGTAGTGTTCAGAATTCCCAGTCATTTCTTTACTATTCACAAAAAAGAGATGATCCAAGTCCAAACCCACTTTCGATAAGGATGCGGCCATCAAAGCCTTATGTGATTGGAAAGACCTCAGTAGCAAAGTGACATCCAAGCCTTTCTGATCAAATAACTCACTGATGTTACCATGAAGGTAGAACTGGAGGAGTACCTCTCCAGCAAGGATATGCCCAATCGCAAGAATGGCACCACCTCAAAAACCATGAAAAGTGCTACTGGCAGCTTCGCGATGCAGATGCCGCAAAATCGCACCGAAACCTTCGAGCCTCAAATAGTCAAGAAGCATCAGGCTCAGCTTACCAACGAACTGCATAGCAAGATCACCGCCCTGCTCACCTTGGATAACAACTACCTGGATATTTACACACATATTGCCAACATCTACCTAGTGGGGCTTCCCAGTGGCATGATCAATACCATTACAGACATACAGCTACCTGAACTTTAGGTTCGGCTTGAACAAGACCACCATACAGCAAGGGCATTGATACGGCTCTTGGCCTCATTATCGAAGGCAAAAAGAAGTGACTGGGGTTCTACCTATCTAACCAAGAGGGCGCACATTACTGACTGAGAGTTCTGACCGACCTCCATAATCGTAGAGTAAAATATATCCTCATTACTTGTGTTGATAGCCTACAGGGGGACTTAAAGCTATATAAAGTATCTACCCTAAGACTAAGAACCAGTACTAGATCACCCACAAATACGCAACTCGCGGAAATATGTGGATTCAAAAAAACAGAAGGCCTGTGTGGCTGATCTCAGAAGTGCTTATAAGGCATCAACGCTAAATGCCACAGACCATGTCTGAGAAGAGCAGGGGGCGAAGCGGGGTGGAAATATACTATGGTGATTAAATCGTGGCGCGGTAAATGGGCAAATCTCTCGACCTAGTTTAAATACCTGGAATATATCTGTACCCCGATCTACACGACTATTGCGGTGGAGGCAGTTCCGCAAGCTGGCCAAAACTAAAGGGGGCTTCGTCAACAAGAACAGCTTCCTGAAGTTTTCTCTACGCAGGTATACTAAAATCCTCAAGACGCTGGACACCCCCTATTCAAAACTTGATACTCACGCCACCGCAGCTAACAAGATATTATATATTGCCTGGAGAAATATATCAGCCGGTAAAAAACTGCCTAGCTAATGCAGAATTTTTAACACCCTCTTCCAAGTGCATCATTGTCAAAGTCCCTAACGCAGCTCCTATGTTTTATATACATCATTCAAGCCTATTTAGAGCTTCTGCAACCTCAATAGAATGAAGCGGTTTGGTGTATCCCTGCCAAACGGAATTAACCCCAGGCTCACAACCCACTTTACTTATCAGAAAACATGCCGACAAGGGGGTTATCTCCCCCGTGCGTAAAAATTGATTTGACCGAGCATTTTATCTCGTATAATTATTACCACACTCGACTGTTTTTTTCAGAATAGGTGCAACCAAACGATCTCAGGTAATTTCATTACGAGTGTGGCCATCGAATGTAACTCGCCCATCAACAATCATATAGATCACAATGAAGTTCAACATTGGCAACTCAGTTCTGAAGCGATTACTCTATAGAAACCTACCTTCCAGTACTCGATAATAGGTTTCAATATCACTCAATGATAATCTTTGCTTGTTTGAGGTCTTCAGGGCACCTATATAAATCTAGAAGATCATGAAAATTTTTAGCAAACTTGTAAATACCAACTAAGAATTAGTCAAAAAACATCTAGGTTTGGCCATTTTTCTTTTTAGGGCCGCTGAGTTCCTATATTTCTATATTCCCCATGCAGCAGCCCCCGTTGTAAGCCAAGTTCATCTTAACGACCTTTACTACAAATAGTCCGAACAAAAATACCGTCCTATTCATTTTCCATAGAACAAAATACGCACTCAACTCGAACCCGACTCTTGGATTTTCGACGGTTGATTACTAGGTCCCGTTTATTAAGCAGGTTTGCCACTATGAGCATTCATGTGAACATTAGCCCTTTGCTTTCGAATGTACTCGTTCTCTTCACTGTAGTAGGCAGTGTCTTGCAAAAAATCCTTGGGGCTATTGTCACCCAGCAGTTCAGGAAACACCTGTGAGTTGTGTACCTCGATAGAGGTAACCTCCAGATCTCGAATTAGTTAGTGCTTGCTGTCTACGCGGGCGTGGTTCTTGACGCCGTATGTGTCTCGTTTTTTTCTTGGTCCAGTGGGCATCAAGATCCTTATGGCGCTTGACGTTTGGGTTTTTCCTGATGCTTTTTGGAATCTTACCTGACTTAATTTTCTCATTCTCTTCCCTGCTATTACATTGCTTCAGCGAACTGATAAAACTGGCATCGACCATTTGTTCCTCCTGAGCTCCGTATCCTTTCGCATCAAGCTGTAAATCAAAATAGATAAAGAGAGATTTCATGAGGCCAGCATTCACCAGTCACTGGCAAAATAACCAGATTGTCAAGGTATCTGGTGTTCGGTCCTCCAAATCGAGGCAGACAAACCAGCAAAATGTAAAGCGGTCGCGTATCTGATATTCCAGCTGTTCGTCTGGCTGGTTGTACAAATGCTGCAAGACCAGTGCCTTACATACCAGCATGTTATCGAAAGGATTTCTTCCGACATTACTCTTTCTTAACATTGAACGAACTTTATTCAACATTAAGAAAGTTCCCCCAATCAATCATCTTATACAAGGCAATCAATAGGTCGCATTCATTCAGCCTGTTATCGCGGCCTAAGGCCCGGCTGTATTTTTGCAATAACCTTGCCCTGAAAGTGATTGAGATTCTTTATAGAAATTCGTGAAATTTTTAGAGTTGCGCTTAAGTTTAGATGCTTTCAGCAAAACCAGTAAATCCGTTATTTTTTAAGAAAATATGCCAGATTTGGTTTGAACTAATCCAGAAAAAGTGATTGTTGATAAAGTCTTGTTTGGACAGGTGCTTATTCAATCGAGCCCCCCATAACCTGCTTTTTTCATTTCATCCATGTCCCAGACCCACATCATAAGCCAGCTAAACCTGTAATCCTCATTATGCTGAAACTGAAATTTATTGACTCCTGTATTCAACTCTGAAGTGCATCAGTTAATCACCTGGAAAAGAACGGTCAGCTGAAGGTAATATCTGCCGCTTCTTCTCCGCCAAGAGATTAAGTGATGACAGAAAGCTACCGACAGCTGACCGAAGAGCAACGATGCCAGATTTGGGCGCTCAAGAAAAGTGATTGGAGTCAGAGAGCAATCGCTAGGGAAATTGGGGTTAGCCAGCCTACAGTTAGTAGGGAGCTGGCTCGGAATCGGGGTGGCAACGGCTACCGCTATAAACAAGCACAACAGATGGCCGAAGAGTGTCATAGACATGCGAAAGAGCCAACAAAGATGCTACTCAAGACCATTAAGCTGATAGAGCGCAAGCTGAAACTGCAATGGAGCCCAGAGCAAATCTCCGGCTGGTTAGAGCAAGAAGAAAATCTGTTAATCAGCCATGAAACCATTTATCTGCATGTCTGGGCTGATAAGCAGCATGGTGGAACCCTATACGAGAACTTGCGGCGTAGGGATAGGCCCTACAACAAGCGAGCGAATGGAAAGTCCACTCGGGGGCACATTAAGAACGCGATCAGCATCGAACAGCGACCACAGGTTGTCGATGATAAATCCCGTATCGGAGACTGGGAAATTGATACCGTTATAGGCAAAGGCCATAGTGGTGCCCTGGTTACAATCGTAGATCGCAAGAGCAAGTTTACTCTCTCTCAGCAGGTTGAACGCAAGACGGCAGAGTTAGTCACTCAGGCTACGATTGCACTACTTGAGCAGTATAAGGATTTAGTACATACCATTACCGCAGATAATGGCAAAGAATTTGCCCAGCATGAGAAGATTACTGAAGCTCTGGATGCAGAGGTCTATTTTGCACATCCGTATGCCTCTTGGGAGAGAGGCCTAAACGAGAACACGAATGGCCTGCTGCGGCAGTACTTTCCGAAAAATACTGACTTCAATCTTGTGAATCAAAAAGCAGTTGAAGAGGTTGTTGGACATTTGAACGATCGCCCCAGGAAAACGTTAGACTATAAAAGCCCTAGCCAGATTTTTGGAGAATATATGGCTTTGGCAGCAGCCTAAAGGGTGATGCACTTCAGAGTTGAATGCAGGACCTGTGTAGATACTGTGAAGTGTATCACTCGTATTACGCTGGCAGCCAAGGCTCCACTGTGGTATTTACCTGCCACAGTATCGATCTCCCAATCGCCTATCTGTGATTTAGTCAACAATCGTAGAGCGCTCATCAATACTTACTCGGCTCTTTCTCTGGTATCGTGTCGCTCCACCATTGCGGCGCATGTTTATTTCTTACCCTTCCGCGAAGGTACCTATAAAGGTCTTCAAGAGACTATTCGTTTCGCTCAAATATACTCTTCAGCTGCTCTAAGTCCGCGAGCAGCCGGTCAGAAACCTGCATTCTAAGCATAGCTTCGACTAAAAGAGAGCCTATCAGCAGGCGTCATCTTCGCTAGTTTTGTAGCATCTTTATGAAGCTGCTCCGCCTCCACCCTGCACTTGTTTATGGCGATACCTTCTACCACCATTGTTCCTGGCCAGATTCCTACAGATGGTAATTGACTTACGTCAATAGCTATAGTTATCACCTTTTGGTTCAAATCGCTTTTGATTAGGACTGAAATCTGGGACCCTTACTCAAGGGGCCGCTATTTATTGCTCTTGGTCATCACTTCGTCTCTTTGCCCTGAAAAAACGACTAAGGCCACCTACAACTTACTTCTTTTCCTATCCTGTCAAGTAATATACTTCAGAGTTGAAACCAAGTTAATATAAATATAGGAACATGTCTTAAATATCCAAGAATCTCGTATAATATATGTAAAAGGAGAATTTCCTCTCATCTCGCAAGTGCTTAAAATGCTAATGCAAGGTATAATATAATTACAAGGCAATCAAGCATTTGAAGTAGCTCGAAGATGGCGATCGGAAAAAAACAGTTTATTTGAAAGGCAAACCCAACTTTAAAAAAACCTATAATTAAGAGAGCTTTATTAATATATTTAATATGCGACATCTAGAACTTACCATTAAGGACATGCGGCGGGCCGTTTCGTCTAGCCCTATTGCTCTGTCAACACTTAAGACAAGCTCGGTATATTTTTTCCGTTTTGGAGTGCAGGCAGCTTTACTAATTTTAGTTGGCAAATTACTAGGCCCCAATCAATTCGCATTTTTCGCTGCTGTATCTGCAGGGGCGCTAATATTAGGAAGTTGCTCTAATTTAGGTTTAAATTTATTTCTTTTAAAAGAAATCAGTAGCAGCAAATCTCAGCAAGTAATTCTTTCTTACGCCATCCCAACAATACTTACTATCGGCACAATATCCTTAGTTATTTTTACTTTTTCTATACAAGCCATATTTAGCATACCCATATCAAATGTGGGGGCAATAATCTCAATAGGCCTGACGGAAATAATTATAATTCCTATTCTATCCCTAATGTCTGCACTTCATTTGGCGGCCAGGTCGGCATGGTTATCCCAGCTAATTTTATTTACCCCAAACTTATTTCGTTTAGCTCTTCTCTTCTGCACAATCGCATTTACGAGTAGTATAAACGTTTATGACTATTTTAATCTTTCATTATTAGCAGGAATTTTAGCTCTAATAGCTTCCAATAAAACACTCTCCTATTTTTGGCCTCCAGTGAATACTTGGAGATTAATTAAAATAAAGAACTTGAAAGATAGTCTAGGATTCGGCGCTGTAAATCTAACAAGCTTGGCCACAAATGAAATAGATAAAACAATAATTATTAAATTGATCCCCTCCTTCTCTGCCGGGCTATACATTGTAACAATGAGAATTTTAGGTGCGTTTTCATTACCGGTTGTAGCTCTACTTGTTTCGTCCCTACCTAATTTATTCAAAAACAATCATGAGAAAACCCACTTAATCTTGTGGATTTTTTTTGCTACGGCCGCTTACGGTATACTTGCAAGCTTACTACTCTGGATGAGCACCAGCATTATTGAAAAGGCATTCGGATATCAATTCTATGGATTGGGAAACGTTTTGAGTCAGGCATACCTAATCATTCCTGGCCTGGCCCTAAAGATCGCTGCAAGCAATATATTTATGACTCAAAGGGGACCTTGGCACCGAATCATCTATGAATTAGTAAATATATTTCTTTTGACCGTGCTACTTCTCATTTTAACTCATACCTCTGGGTTAGAAGGCGCAATTTTAGCTGTATTCTGTACTGAATGGTTACTTGCTGCAAGTGGCTGGATATTAATTTTTTCGGGAAAAGAAAAAGAAAAAAATGTTTGAAAAAAATCACAAAAAAAAGAAAGTACTATTGATTACACGTAACCTCCCTCCTCTTATCGGAGGAATGGAGCGCTTAAATTGGCACATGCTAAAAGAACTTACTAAAACTTATGACACAAAAGCAATAGGGCCTAATCATTCAACAAAACAAATACCTCCACCGATCAGGTTTTATCCGGCCACAGCATCAACAGTTTGGCAGTTTTTGATCTCTAGCTTAGTTCTCACCTTACGCTTAGCAAGAGAATGGAAGCCTGATTATATTATTGCCGGCAGCGGCCTAACTGCTCCAGCAGCCTGGATTGCTGCTCGCGCATCTGGAGCAAAATCAATTGTTTATCTTCATGGGCTAGACATCACGGTTGACAATTTTTTTTATCGTAATCTTTGGATTCCACTTATAAAAAAAATGGACAGGGTTGTTACAAACAGTAATGCAACAGCAGGTTTAGCAGAAAATTATGGTATTTGTCGGAGTAAAATTGGCATAGTACATCCAGGAGTGGAAATACCTGGAAAAATTGATCCTGAAAGGGCGCTAAAATTTAGGCGAAAATACAATCTGGAAAAACGTAAGATTTTATTGTCGTTAGGCAGACTTACAGAGCGCAAAGGTATTCGGGAATTTGTTGAACTCTCACTTCCTCAAATCGTTCGCAGGTGTCCAGATATTCTTCTAGTTATTATTGGTGGCGAAGCCAAAGATTCCTTAGCCGCAAAAACCCAAACCAAAAATAGTATTTTAGAAGCGGCTGATAAAGCTGGGGTGAAAAACAATGTAAAATTCATAGGATGGGTAACAGATAGAGATGAAATAAGCGCCGCCTTCAATTCAAGTGAAATACATGTATTTCCTATCCGAAAAATACCAAATGATCCAGAGGGTTTTGGCATGGTTGCCATTGAAGCTGCAGCACATGGAGTCCCAACCGTAGCCTTTTCAACTGGTGGAGTTACCGATGCAATCGGAAACAATAAAAGTGGATGGCTGGTAAAAAGTGGAGATTATTCTAATTTTGCAGAAAAGGTTTCAAGTTTTTTGGACCTGAAAAACAAAAAACCTTTAAAGGAAGGCAGCCTCACTTTCGCTCAAAGAAAAACGTGGCTTCACTTTGGAGAAGGAATCCATCATGAACTAAATAAAATATCCTCAAAGCATAACGCTAAATAAACATAGGTAACCACGTCGTAAAATGAGAATTACATTTATAGGAAAAAGAATTTACACCAATAGGGACGCCATCCTTGATCAGTATGGCCGAATATACCAACTCCCCCACCACTGGTCAAACCTAGGAACTGCAAATGATTTATGGCTGATTGATTATCACCGTAAGGAACATATATGCGAGAGCAGTGGTAATTTCAGCGTAAAATCAACCCCAATATTCAAAAGATCTTTTTGGCAGGAATTAAGGGATATTATTCAGAGGAAACATGAACCTAATGATATTATTGTGGCTAGTGGTGATTGTTATATAGGTTTGTTAGCCTACAATATTGCCAAGCAAAAACGAGTAAAGTTTGTCTTTGATGTGTACGACAAATATGATGAATTTTCTGGACACTTTAATCTGCCTGGTTTCAATTTACTTAAGTTTCTAATTTCCAAAGCTAATATCTGCCTATTTGCAAGCAAAAAATTAATGAGAGAATTATCTCAAGATCAAGAAAATGATATTTTAGTCCCCAATGGAATTGATGGTAAAAGATTCGATCGTCTAAGTAAAACAGACTCACGGAAAAAATTTAGGATATCAGAAAAAGCTATTCTTATTGGTTATTTTGGCGGAATGGAACCAGATAGAGGAGTTGAGGATCTAATTTCAGCTGTGAAAATTGTTCGTAGCCAAGGCGTTCCTATACAGCTCGTTATGGGTGGCGCTAATCCCCCTAACCTAGATTTAAATGCTCAGGCTGTGTGCTATCTTGGCAATATTCCTTACATTGATATGCCTGAAATATTAGCATGCTGTGATCTACTCTCAATCCCGTATCGTCGTTCTCCATTTATGGATTCTGGCTCCTCCAATAAAATAGCTGAATACATCGCAAGTCGCCGGCCTATTGTAGCTACCGAAACTCCTAATTTAACAGAGAATTTTCCTACCCAGGCAAAGAAACTATCAGGCCTACTAGCTAAGCCTGGAAATCCTTCCGACATCGCAAGAACTATTCTTTTACAATTTAAAAGTCCAATTTTACTCGATATGCCATCGAACATGATGTGGAATGAAATCGCTAGGTACAGCCTTGAAAGATTGAAAGATTGAAAGATTGAAAGATTGGAAGATTGGAAGATTGGAAGATTGGAAGATTGAAAGATTGAAAGATTGATAGATTTATATATGTTATGTAATAATGAATGGGCGTGCTAAATTTAATGCTATCACCTGCAAGATTGATCACGCCTGAAAAAAACCAGGAAAATTCATTTTTCTTTATAAAGATGGAAAGAATCATACTTTCTCTCAAGAATCAAAACCACAAATAAAACTTTGATTAGACAACCTCATAGTGTGTTAATATCTATAAAAATGAAAATTTTATTTATTTTACCCAGAATGGTAACCGGTGGTGTTGAAAGAGTCACGTTATCATTAATAAAGGACCTTATTGTCCGAGGGTATCATTGTGAACTTGGTCTTTTAAAGAGAAATGGAGATTTTTTAGAAGAGGCGCAAAAAATAGTTTCAACTTATGAATTAGCTCCAAACAGTTTAATACAGTATATTCCCAATCTTTCAAAATTAATTCAAAAGAGTGAGCCAACTCATATCGTAACTTCCTTTCATGATGTGGCTACACTATCGTGGTTCGGGCTAAAATTATGCGGAAGTCAAGCTATATGGCTACACTGGGTACATAATACTCATGATAAAACCGTAGCCCCCCCTGGACTTTTGGGGGCTGTAAAGCATCGCTTGTTTAATTTGTGTGCAAGTTTTAATTATAAGCGCGCGAATAAGATTATCTCTGTCTCAGAGGGTGTAAGAAATGAAATCTTACAGATTTATAAAGCTCCTTCGAATAAAGTTATAACCATTTACAACCCTGTAATCAGTAATGATTGCTTTCCACCTTGTAATGAAGTGTCCATTAACAAAAGTTATAGTTTGATTATTGCTGTCGGTAGACTAACTCGCCAGAAGGGCTTTGATATTCTTGTAGAAGCTGCCAGTAAAATACCTCTTCCATTCCGTATAGAAATATGGGGGGAAGGGCCAGAGCGTAAAAATTTAGAAAAATTAATTCATAAAAAGAACCTTTACAATTCAGTTTTCTTGATGGGTCATACATTTTCTGTACATGAAAAGATTCAATCCTCCGATCTATTTATACTACCATCTCGACATGAAGGTCTTCCAACTGTATTAATAGAAGCCTTAGCTTGTGGCGCTAATATCATTGCTACGGATTGCCCCCATGGACCAAGGGAAATTTTAGACGATGGCAAGTTTGGCACTCTTGTTGTACCCGAAGATCCCGAGAAACTCGCCAATGCTATATGTATAGCACTAAAGAAAAATTCAAAAGGAAAAGGAAAGGCTCATGTACTACGGGCTCAAGATTTCTCAGTGCAAACCGCAACGAAAAAGTGGCTGGAAGCTCTAAACTCAGATTTCAATTAAAATCATTTTTTTTGTAGAGGCTCAATGAAGGGTGGCGCCGAAGCGATCTAGCTCCATCTATTTTCAATATTGAGTCAAGCCTTCTAATCAGGTATGAAAATACCCTATTTTTTTGCATCAATTCCCGAAATATAGATAGTCGCCCAAATTTCCTCTCGGCTAGATTAATGGGTCCACTAGTGCCATTATCCCACATTAATTTATAATCAGATTGTTGCATAGTTATTTCTTTATTCTGTGCACGCTTAGTGATTATAAGTAAGTAAAGCTCTTCCGAGGACCTAACATTAACTCTAAATCCATCTTTAGGCGGATCAACACGAAACCAATTCGAAGGGGCATGCCTCTCAACTAAAAAGACTTCAGTGTCAGAGAAACCATTATCCTTATTGTAAAGGCTGAAAAAAAATTCAGGAGAAAATTGATAAAAACCATGGCCACAGCTTTGATTGGCTGGAACGGAATGAATTATCAATCCTCCGACCTTACATAATTTGGCAATATTTTTTATTGCCTGAGCGATATCAAATATGTGTTCACTACAACCAAAATCCAAAACGGTATTATAATATCCCTCCAAAGTAGAATCTATTGGATGATTTAGATCCCAGGTTATGCTCGCACCTTCGTAATTGGAATTATCGATAGAGTCAACCTTCGTTGCTCCAAACCTATTTTCAAGTAAAGACTCACAAAATAATGAATTAACATTTTCTAAAATTTTTTTTGCTAACCTGGGGCCTAGGTGTATAGCTTGTCGCCCTAGAGTAATTGTTCTACCAAGGTTTCCATATTTATCATTTACATATTTTATTAACTTAAGTTCTAGTAAATCAATTCCCATTTCAAGGCCTATTTACTATACTTGACAAATTGACGACCGGAATAGTCGATTCGATGTAAGAAATGCACAATTTTATTTTGCATAAGATACTTATCTGTTGCTCTACGAGAGCCTTGCCAATGCCCATAATCATCAATTGCAATGACACCTAGATTAGAAACGAGCGGGTAAAGATAATTGAGCTCATGGAGTGTTGATTCATACCAGTCAGTATCTAAACGAAGAAGAGCAATCTCACTAGGAACCACTTCTGGTATTGTTTTTTCTACCTCACCCTGAATAAGGTTTACCCTATTCATCGAATAGCCTGTTGACTCTATATTTCCTTTAACTTCTTCAAGAGTTGCCTCACACCAACGTTTTCCTTTTTCCTGATATCTAAATCTATCAAAAATACTCTTAGCGCTCACTCCCAGAAAGTCACTATCTAAATTAGTTGGCTCAGTCATTCCTGAAAAAGTGTCATACAAAAAAAGCTCTCGAGAAGCTCCAAGTTTTAATAAACTCAGAGCTACTGCCATCATCTGCCCCCCTCGCCAAACACCACACTCAACTATGGCGCCTGGTATATCATGGACTACAATATATTCAACAGCCGAAATAGTCGCAAGAGTTCTTGCAGTACCTGCCATACTGTAGGGTTTAACTTTTTCAACAATTTCTCTTTGCCAATTGTCAACGTCTAACAGTAAATTATTTCTTTGATAATCTCTAAAATTTTTAATGATTTTCATAATCTATTCATTTATCGCTTCAAGATGGAAAGGTATGATTTTCAGATCAAGGAATTCCTTTGAGACTAAATAAAATCAATGGCCTCTTATCTGTAAGACAAATACCGAGGTATTTCAGTTATCCTTCTTGTAAATTAGCGCTGTAATTTGTTCAGAAATCAAACCAATCAGAAATATTTGTACAGCCGAGACCATTAACAATGCGGACATATTAGTAAACACCCCCATCTCCAAATAGGTGTAAATATAACGACCTAGCCCTAGTAAAAAAGAGAGCGCTGCGAATGGTAGAAAGACCTTAAGAGGAGAAAATAGTGTTGCAATTTTAAATATGATTAAGAGAAACCTTACACCATCTCTTAAAGGGCTAATATGGCTTCTTCCCTCCCTACGAAGAACATTTACTGAAACATATCGCACAAGGTATCCAGCCCTCAAAAAAGCCATAGTGCTTGTAGTGGGATAGGAGAATTTATTAGGTAGAAGGTAGATAAACTCGCGAAATTTATCTGCCTTAACCACACGAAAACCGGAAGTAAGATCTTTAATTTCTTGACCTGTCACATAACTCGCAAAACGATTGTAAAATACATTAGCAAGATATCTTGCTTTACTTGCCTGCCCACCGGCATCACGAGCCCCAACTACCATATCCACAGATTCGGACTCCAAAGTTTCTAGAAGTTTTGGAATATCCTCGGGTTTATGCTGTCCATCAGCATCCATAAACACGACTACCTCCCCTTTAGTCTCACGAAAGCCTCGCTTTATCGAAGCGCCATTACCAAGGCTTTGGGGATTTCTTAAAACTTTTGCTCCATAGCTTTTTGCCACCTTAGCTGTATTGTCATCAGAACCGTCATCAATAATAATTAGCTCATTATAACCATTCCATTCAGCCAAGCGTGGCAACCATTTATTTAAGTTTTTAGCTTCATTTTTAGCAGGAATTACAATACTTACCTTGATCTGACTATCTTTCATCCTTTGATAACCCACAACTTTTTCTAATGTTATCAATCATTATTTCGTGCTCATTAATATAATATTCACGTTCTTTTTCTGTCAAAGCACTTCCTGACAATACTTTCTTACCAAAATGTGCAGACAACTCAAGTGCTGACTCGCAGTGCTCTGCAGAAGCCAAAACAGCCAGGGATTGCATATATGTCCCAACTCGTGGCCGCAAACTAATTGCTTTTGAAAAATTAGTTGTTGCTGTAAGTACTTCTCCTTTAGCAACTTTAACAACACCTAAAAAATAATATATCTGATGTAAAAACCCATCGGAACTCTTTGCATGAGGGTTGTTAAGCAACATCAGAAAGAACTTTTCAGCGTAGTCATAATCCAACTGGGGACAATCCTGAGTTTCAATAACCGAGAGAAATCCCTCCAACAGGTTAGTCAACTTTGGATTAAAAGCGGTAGTTTCTAAATTTTCAAGTAACCTTTCTTTTTCTGTGCTTATGTCCTGGCCAAGAGAACAGTTTAAGAGCATTCCATGGATCAAGATAGCATGACTCGATGGCCTTTTCTCAAGTGCTACCTTGAGTATCCTTGCAGCCTCTCTCGGATATCCAGCCTGGGTAAGGTAAATTGCTGCCGAACGTTGTGCTCGCACTGAACTAGGGGATTCCTGGGCCCAAGCCATAGCCAATCTCACACTACTTCCCCAAAGGTCAACTCGGTTAAACAACAGAAAAACCAATATTATAAAAAGGGTGCCAGTTGCAATATATCTTACTTTATTTTTTAGTTTTAGTAACAACAATCCAACTGGAATAAAAAGAAAAATGGCTGGGAGATAGTTACGATGCTCAAAATATAACTCTAACCCAACGGTTGTTGATTCAATCAAGTGGCCTGCAAGATAGAAAATAAAGGCCAAAGAAAGCATTGGCCACTCTTTTCTCTTTATGATAAATAACAATACTGAAATTACCACGCCTAGAACAGAAAAAACTGTAGAAGCCGGGGAGGTTAGACTGGTTGATACAGTGTAGTCATCATGGAATAAGCCACTGCCGGCCCCACGAAAGCTATATAAGTTAAAAATATACTCCCAAATGATTCGACATTCAGTAATTAAACGTTCAAAGGGCGAATAGCCTCGTTCAGGCCACTCAATAAAAAAACCCTGTTTAATTGGTAAATAAAAAAGATATGCCACTATAAAAGTAGTGGGAACTTGAAGAAAGATAAGTATCCACAAGCTAGATAGCTTATTTTTTTGAAAAGAGTATATTGTACTCTCCAGTACCAATATAAAAACTGGTAGTAAGACTCCATTTTCTTTACTTAACAGCGCCCCTCCCCCAAAAAAACCTAAACTGAGTGTCATCCCCCAATAAGCTTTTCTAGGTCGTTCATCTATTAACGTACGAAAATATGCATGTGATAGCATTCCAGCGAGGACAAACATCGCGGACAACATCGCCATACGCTGAACGACATATAAAACTGTCGAAGTGAAGAGTGGGTGTGCTAACCAAAGGGAGGAACCAACAAGCGCTACAAAAAATTTGGATTCCTTTGCAAGGCTACCACTAAATCGCCCTAATAAAACCAGCTGCAACCAAAATACTAAACAACCATTTAATAAATGTATAAGTATATTTGTATATTTGAAATTAGCAGGTTGGCTGGGCCAAGTATTATCGTCAATTAGAAAGCTTAGTAAAGATATAGGGCGCCCAGTCGGCCCACTCGTACCTTGAAATAGATATACCCACAAATTTTTCCAATCATTTATACCGCCCTGTGCTCCCAGTGCATCTAAGTTTGAAAAATCATCAAAGAGGAAAGGCCCATTAACGCCGTGTAAATAGACAACGAAGATAATAACTGTAAATATCAACCAGGCTAACGGTGAGCAGTATTTATAAACCAATTTCTGATTTTTCACTTATAAGAAAACCGCTCCAGATTAATCTGGAGCGGTCTTAGCTACCCAAACTTAAATCAACGACACTCAGATGGAAGGAACTTGTCCTCAATAGTACCTTTCTTACATACCCAATCAATAGAACCGGCGTTAGTAACAGGACTCATACTAAGAGTCTTACCTTGAATAGCCTCACCTACTCCAGAACTCTGCATCGTTGCGGTAATAACACCATTCAATACTGTAACTTTCTCTACATTTGCACCTTTAACGTCTACGTCAGCTGGGATACCGCTGGAGCCACTATCGGCACTAGTAAAAGCACCATCTGTAGTATATATCTCAGTAACGGTTGTCTTCAGCCCACCCATAAGGTTAATGGCCTCAGTGACTTGAGCACGTGCGGTGTAATCCTGGTAAGCAGGAATAGCTACTGCTGCAAGAATACCGATGATCGCCACTACAATCATCAATTCAATAAGAGTAAAACCCTGTTGCTTTTTCATTCTAACCGTCTCCATACAGACTTGTAATATAAAGTGAATCCCGTGAGGATGTCGCCGAACAAGATACAAGGATTATGCCAAGGTTGGCAAGATAAGCGAAAGCTTATGTGTAATCGGTGTGCAGTCGATCACTTCTCTCAAATCAAGGTCTTTAACAAGCTACTACTGACAACAGCAGCCGGGTTGTGACAAAATTTGTCACCTTCTGTGTATCCACCAAGACATGTAACCCCTTTGTTGTTGATATTTGGCTCAGGTTCATTAATTCGCTATATTCCACCACTTCTTCTATTCATGCCTAGGTTTGCATAGGGCTAATAAAATATGTCCACTCTCAATACCTGGCGCAAGAGAACTATAGCGGCAGTTTATCAATGACAACTTCCCCCCTCAGCGGCTTAGCGAAACGTCTTGTTGCAGACAAAATCCTAGAAGAACAAGCGGCAGTATCTGCAATTAAGGCAGCCCGAAGAGAAAACCAGACTTTCGCCCAGCACGTAGTGGAGTCCAAACTTGTTAAAAGCCGCGAACTTGCGAAAGTCGCTTCAGAGGCATTTGGTACCCCTCTTTTTGATATGAGCGCCTACAATTTTGATTTGATTCCAAAGAGCGTCGTTGATGAAAAGCTCATCAGCAAGCACTTTGCTCTACCTCTTTACAAGCGCGGCAACCGCCTTTTTATCGCAGTTGCCGACCCTACGAATCTGGCTGGCCTAGATGAAATTAACTTCAATACAGGCCTCAATACAGATGCTGTACTCGTTGACGCCGATAAATTGTCCAAGGCTATTGAGAGCTACCTTTCCGACAGTGGCGATATGGGTGCTGGACTGGAAGGGATAGATAATGAAGAGCTAGATGCCCTGGATGTTGGTGGCGATGATAAAGATAATGGGGACTCCGATGATCCCGGAGGCGATGAGGCTCCGGTAGTACGTTTTGTGAACAAGGTGCTACTCGACGCTATTCGCAGCGGCGCCTCTGATATTCATTTCGAGCCCTATGAAAAATCCTATCGGGTTCGTTTCCGCACTGATGGCGTCTTACATGAAGTCGCCAAGCCCCCAATTCAGCTCTCTAATCGACTGTCGGCACGCTTGAAGGTGATGTCCAGAATGGATATCTCTGAAAAGCGTGTACCTCAGGATGGCCGCATCAAGATGAAGCTGTCCAAAATCAAGGCGATTGACTTCCGTGTAAACAGCCTACCTACCTTATGGGGGGAGAAAATTGTATTGCGGATTCTGGATCCCTCCTCAGCCAAGCTCGGCATTGATGCGCTCGGCTATGAAGACGAGCAGAAAAAAATCTACATGGATGCCCTGGCCCAGCCCCAGGGGATGATCCTGGTCACCGGCCCCACTGGCTCCGGTAAGACTGTCTCACTCTATACAGGTCTCAATATCCTCAATACCTCAGAACGCAATATCTCCACGGCAGAAGACCCGGTAGAGATCAATCTGGAGGGTATCAACCAGGTCAACGTGTCCAATAAAGTGGGGCTCAATTTTGCAGAGGCACTACGCTCCTTTCTACGACAAGACCCAGACATCGTAATGGTGGGGGAGATACGGGATCTGGAAACGGCCGAAATTGCTATCAAGGCTGCCCAGACTGGGCACTTGGTGCTCTCTACGTTGCATACCAACTCAGCACCCGAGACCCTCACTCGCTTGATGAATATGGGGGTCCCCACTTTTAATATAGCCACTTCGGTCAGCGTAATTATTGCTCAGCGCTTGGCAAGACGCCTATGCAATGAGTGTAAAAAGCCCGTAAATCTGCCTGAAGAGGTACTCGAGATTGAGGGCTTTGATTCGGTAACAATCCCTAAAGACCACTGGAATATTTATCAGCCTGTTGGCTGTGAACACTGCTCCAAAGGCTATAAGGGGCGTGTGGGCGTGTATGAAGTAGTTCGCATTACTGACAGCATCTCCAGAATTATAATGGAAGGCGGCAACTCTATTCAGATTGCCGATAAAGCCCGCGAGGAGGGCTTCAACAACTTAAGAACCTCTGCTCTACGTAAAGTAGTAATGGGGATTACGAGTCTGGAGGAGGCGAATCGAGTAACCAAGGATTAACAGCCTTCATATTTGACTCAGCGCCATACGAGCGACAGAACCTTGCGGTTTTCTCGTTAAAATATGTCAACGGCACAATTAAACAATATGCCGTTGCTAGCAGAGATAAAGTAGGAAAACCACTTATGGCCAATCCCACAGCAATCCCATATATCTACAAAGGCGTGGATAGTAAGGGGGGCAAGGTTCAAGGGGAAATCAATGGCATCAGTCCAGCACTGGTGAAAGCCCAATTACGGAAACAGGGAATCATCGCCAATCGCGTACAAAAAAAGCCCAAACCCTTATTTGGGGGGGGGAAGAAAAAAGTTAAGCCTGCAGATATTGCCCTATTCACCCGGCAGATGGCCACCATGATGAAAGCTGGTATACCTCTCGTACAGAGCTTTGAAATTGTTGCTGACGGTTTGGACAATGAAGGCGTAAAAGAACTAATATTCAAAATTAGGGACGATGTTGCTTCTGGCACCGCGTTTGCTGATGCATTACGTAAATATCCGCTCTACTTTGATGCGCTTTTCTGTAATCTCGTTGCCGCTGGTGAGCAGTCTGGTGCACTGGAAACCATGCTGGATAGAATTGCCACCTACAAAGAAAAGACTGAATCGCTAAAAGCAAAAATAAAAAAGGCAATGACCTATCCCATCGCCGTAATTATCGTCGCAATTATTGTGACATCAATACTACTAATCAAAGTCGTACCCCAGTTTGCCTCAACATTTTCCAGCTTTGGTGCAGACCTGCCCGCTTTCACCCGACTAGTCGTAAACATGTCAGAGTGGATGCAGGCAAATTGGTTTTTTACTTTGATTACTATAATTTTTTGTGTGGGCGGCTTGATTGAATCAAAAAAACGTAATAAAAAAATTGCCGGATTTTTTGATCGATTAATTCTTAAATTACCTATTCTAGGTAAAATTACTTACAATTCGATCTCCGCTCGTTTTGCCCGTACACTTTCAACAACCTTTGCTGCAGGTGTCCCCTTAATAGATGCATTAAAATCTGTTGCCGGTGCCACAGGGAATAGTCTATACGAAGAAGCCACGTATAAAATTCGGGATTCAGTTTCAACTGGCATCCCACTAAATACGGCTATGCGTACTTCAGATCTCTACCCCACCATGTTGATTCAAATGACGGCTATCGGTGAAGAGTCCGGAGCACTGGATGAAATGCTCAGCAAGGCTGCTGAATACTACGAAGAAGCTGTAGATAATATGGTAGACAACCTAACAACCTTACTTGAACCTATTATTATGGCTGTTTTAGGTATTTTGGTTGGTGGTTTAATGATTGCCATGTACTTACCCATATTCCAGCTCGGCCAAGTAGTATAAAAAATAATGCTCGAATATTTATCTTTTTATCC
Organism: Microbulbifer echini; assembly: GCF_041447225.1. NCBI lineage: Bacteria > Pseudomonadati > Pseudomonadota > Gammaproteobacteria > Cellvibrionales > Microbulbiferaceae > Microbulbifer > Microbulbifer echini. Next base: position 98,679 of record NZ_JBGMEL010000007.1, read on the forward strand.
AGCCCCGCTATTAGGCAGCGTCTTTATTTTAGGCTTAATCATAGGCAGCTTCCTCAATGTAGTCATCCTGCGCCTGCCAATAATGATGGAGCGAGAATACAAGCGGGATTTCTATAGCTACTTCAACGCTCAACCCGGTCCCACAGAGCAGGAAGAATTAGAAAAACCTTTTAATCTGGTGCTACCGCACTCCCACTGCCCCAAGTGCAAAACGGAAATCAAACCCTGGCAAAATATTCCAGTTGTCAGTTATCTGCTACTACGAGGTAAATGCGGCTCCTGCGGCACACACATATCCAAGCGCTACCCCCTGGTTGAACTGGCTACCGGTATTCTTACGGCGGTGGTGGTCTGGCAGCTGGGCTTTACCTGGCAGGCGCTGGCAGGCTGTGTATTTACCTGGGCCTTGGTCGCATTGACCGGTATCGATTTCGACAAGCAGTTGTTGCCTGATAGCATCACCCTGCCGCTACTTTGGGGCGGGCTGCTTATTAACCTCTGGGGTGTTTTTGTTCCACTGCAGGACGCCGTGATTGGAGCTATTGCCGGTTATCTCGCTCTTTGGCTGGTATTCCATATCTTTAAGCTGGTCACCGGCAAAGAGGGGATGGGCGCCGGGGATTTCAAGATACTCGCGGCAATCGGGGCTTGGTTTGGCTGGCAGATGCTGCCTTTGGTGATTCTGCTCTCTGCCGCTGTGGGCGCTATTGCCGGTCTATCCTGGAGCCTGGCTGTTGGTCGCGATCGCAATTTGCCGATTGCCTTTGGTCCCTATCTGGCTGGTGCCGGTTGGATTGCCATGCTGTGGGGGGAGCAAATTGTTGGCTGGTACCTGAATTTCTCCGGGCTCGGTGGCTAATTCAGGCTTCCGTCCACAATTCGCCCTTATCGGGCAAGTGAATTACCATAAACCCGGCCAGCTACTGGCCGGGTTTCGTATTTTTAGCCCTCAACTTTCACTCCGAGGAGACATTCCATTGTTCCGAATTGGCTTAACCGGTGGTATCGGCAGCGGCAAGTCGGCCGCCGCCGCCTACTTTCGCGAGCTGGGCATTCATGTGGTGGACGCGGACTGGGCGGCAAGGGTAGTGGTACAACCAGGTAGACCGGCCCTGGAGCAAATCGCCCAGCACTTCGGGGCCAGTGTACTGCTTGAGAATGGTACATTGGACCGGGCGCAACTACGCGCTTTAGTCTTTGATAATCCCGCAGAACGCGCTTGGCTGGAAGGGCTGTTACATCCCCTGATTCGCGAGGAGATACTGTTATCTCTGGCAAGGAGCGCAAGTCCCTATGCGATTTTAGAATCGCCACTACTGATAGAGTCCGGGCAGCATCAGTTAGTAGACAGGATATGCGTGGTGGATCTGCCGGAAAGTCTGCAGCTGGAAAGAGCCAGCGCCAGGGATGAGAATCACCCAGAACAGATTCGTAAGATTATGGCCGCGCAGCTGGATAGACAGGAGCGTCTAGCCAAGGCGGACGATGTACTGGACAATACTGCGGACTTAGCGGCACTCAACCGTCAAATTGAGGCCCTGCATCAGAAATACCTGTTACTGGCGGCAGCGGCACAAGAGTGTCCGCCATCCAAATAACTCGCCCCAATAGGGCATGCGACCCACCCTAACTGAATAAGCAGAATCCAGACCCACTATGTCCAAGTCGAAAGAAGCCCCCAGCCTGAATTGCCCTACCTGTAAGAAGCCCATCGAGTGGAGCGACAAATTTCCCTTTAAGCCTTTTTGCAGTGAGCGCTGCAAGCTAATCGATCTGGGGGAGTGGGCCAGTGAGGGACATAAAATAGCGGGGGAATCGATTTACGATGACGTGCTGAGTGACGAGCTGGACCCGAATAAGCAGCGCCACTAAGTGCGAATCACAAATCCTATTCGCCATCACTGTGGGCCTCGCGCGCTTTAGGTGCAGAGGCCCACAGTGTAACCGGTGCAGACCGCCTTAATTTTCTACTGTCTGAATGGCCTTAATAATTGCCTGGTTGGCATCCGGGAATTGGTAATTCTCTAATCCCTGCACGGTCGCCCAGGCTGTCTCTTGCCCCTCACAACCTTCAGGCTCCCCGCTGAATGCGGTGACCAGCCAGGTATCTAAAAGTACGCTTTTCTCTGGGTACTCGTGGCGAATTTCTACCAGTGGCTGCAGCTGTTGCACCTCAATAGCCACCTCTTCCCTTAGCTCCCTGGAAAGCGCCTGCTGCACGGTTTCTCCAGCTTCCACCTTACCGCCAGGAAACTCCCAAAGCCCACCCATATGTAAATGCTTGGGGCGACGGGCAATCAGGATCTTGCCATCACCGCGGCGAACAACACCCACGGCGACATGAATAACACGGCTCACAACAACTCCTCAGGTACGGTATTCGGCGTTGATGGTGACATACTCGCGGGAGAAGTCACAGGTCCAGATATGCTCACTGGCGTTGCCACGACCAAGCTCGATGCGAACAGTAAACTCAGACTGAGAAAACACCTGTTCGCCCAGCTCTTCCCGATAGTCCGCCGCGCGGCCTCCGCCTTCCACCACCTGCACACGATCTAAAAATATATTGACCTTGCCGGTATCTAAATCATTTGGCAGGGCATTGCCAATAGCCATTACCAGACGCCCCCAATTGGGGTCGGAGGCGTAGAGCGCAGTCTTTACCAGAGGCGAGTTACCCACTTCAAAAGCAACCTTAAGTGCCTCTTCGCTATTGTCTGCGCCATCGACCTGCACGGTGACAAATTTAGTGGCACCTTCGCCGTCTTTAACCACTTCCTGAGCCAACTCGACATGCACCTCGGTAATAGCTCGCATTAGCGCGCTATAGCTTTCATCGGATCGAGTCTGGATTGACTCGCCGACAGCACCACTGGCAATCAGTACGCAGGCATCATTGGTTGAGGTATCCCCATCTACGCTAACCCGGTTGAACGAGGCGCTCACCGCATCCCTCACCATCTCATCCAGCAGCGGCTGGGCCACGGTTGCATCGGTGGCAACATAGGCGAGCATAGTTGCCATATTTGGCTGAATCATGCCCGAACCCTTGGCGATACCCACTACCGCAATTTCTTCGCCACGGATCTTCAGGGTGCGCTTAGCGATTTTTGGACGGGTGTCCGTCGTCATAATCGCTTCTGCAGCTCTTCCCCAGCCATTGCCGGCCAGCGCTTCAGCGGCTGGGGGAATAGCATCGAGCAAACGTTGCAGTGGCAGATGTTCACCGATCACTCCGGTACTAAAGGGCAGCACCTGTTCCGCCCGAATACCCATAGCCGCCGCCACAGCCGCACAACAGGCTTTGGCATCGCTGAGACCGCGGGTACCTGTGGCCGCATTGGCATTACCCGCATTGACCAACAGCGCGCGAATATCCCCCTGGGCAATATGCTCTTTCGCTACCAGTACCGGTGCGGCACAGAAGCTATTCTGGGTGAAGGTGGCCGAGACCGATGCACCTTCAGAGATCTCGACCAATAACAGATCGTCACGAAGCCAATTCTTGATATTGGCCGGCACACTGGCAAGACGGACCCCTTTCAGGGAAGGAAATTGTAGTTCAGACATATCGATTTGGCTTAATACCCTAAACGCAAGCTTGCTGCGCGGGCTGGCTATGGAAGAAAGGACGTCATTATTAAAGCCCAACCAGAATGAGGCAAGAAAAATCCGCACCATGTGCGGAAATCAGCCCTAATGCCGCAGAATATTTTTAAGACTGCTAAAAAAATACCCCGCGAAAGCGGGGTATTTGGTGGCAAAGTCGGCCTATCAAGCCGGATATCTCTCTAGCTTTGGGTCGAGGAAGCCAATTTTCCGTGACACTGCTTGTACTTTTTACCGGAGCCACAGGGACAGGGGTCATTGCGGCCAACTTTCGGTCCACGGCGCTCCGGCACCAGGGTCGCCTGCTGTTGGGGCTCACTCTCAGGCAGGGCGGAAGCTTCCGCATGTTGCAGCTCCAGCTGCTGCTGACGCTGCTCCTCCAGACGACGCTCCTCCAGCTCATCCATCTGCTCGCGGGTCATCGGCTCCACATGGGCAAGGATACGTACCACTTCGTGCTTGAGGTTTTCCAGCATGCTTTGGAACAAGTGGAAAGATTCGCGCTTGAATTCCTGTTTGGGGTTCTTATTGGCATAGGCGCGTAAACCAATACCGGCTCTCAGGTGATCCATACTGGAAAGGTGTTCTTTCCATAGCTGGTCCAACACCTGCAGCATGATTTGACGCTCCACGGTGGGCATCAAGTTGGCATCGCCGGAAGATTCACTGATGCGCGTAACCTTAGCGGCATAGGCGTTCTGCGCCTCTGCTGTAATCTTCTGGCGCAGAGTCTCTTCGTGCAGGTTGCGATCCTCATCCAGCCACTTCTGGATAGGTAACTCGACACCCAGCTCACCGGCGAGCTGCTGCTCCAGAGCAGGGATATCCCACTGCTCTTCAACACTTTCTGGAGGCACAGAGGCCGATATAATCTCGTGTACCACATCTTCGCGAATAGCGTTTATGGTATCGCTGATCGTGTCGGCTTCCAGCAATTCGTTGCGCTGACTGTAAATCACCTGGCGCTGGTCATTAGCCACGTCATCGTATTCGAGCAACTGCTTGCGGATATCGAAGTTGCGCCCCTCAACACGCCGCTGAGCCTTTTCGATAGCGTTAGAAACCATGCGGTGTTCGATGGCCTCACCGCGCTCCATGCCCAGCATTTGCATAAAATTCTTCACCCGGTCGGAGGCGAAGATACGCATCAGGCTGTCTTCCAGAGACAGGTAGAAACGGGTCACACCCGGATCACCCTGGCGCCCTGCGCGACCACGCAGCTGATTATCGATCCGGCGGGACTCGTGGCGCTCAGTACCAATAATATGCAGGCCGCCGGCTTCGATAACCAAGTCGTGGCGCTTCTGCCAGTCCTCTTTCAGTCTGGCCAGCTCAGCCTCGCTTAAGGCGCTTCCTTTTTCCTGGGCAAGAGTTTCCGCTTCGGATTCCCAGTTACCACCCAAGACAATATCAGTACCGCGACCAGCCATATTCGTGGCAATGGTAACTTCGCCGGGACGACCGGCCTGGGCGATAATCTGCGCTTCCCGCTCATGGTATTTGGCGTTCAGCACCTGGTGCTTAATACCCGCCTTTTGCAGCAAGCGCGACATTTCCTCGGAGGTCTCGATAGAAGCGGTGCCCACCAGGATCGGCGCCTTCTTCTCACGGCAGAATTTGACGTCCTCAATGATGGCGTCCATCTTCTCCTCTTGGCTCAGATAGACCAGATCATTGAGATCTTCCCGCTGGATGTCTTTGTTCGTGGGGATAACCACCACATCCAGACCATAAATTTGCTGAAACTCAAACGCCTCGGTATCCGCGGTACCCGTCATACCGGAAAGCTTGGGGTAGAAGCGAAACAGGTTCTGGAAGGTGGTGGAAGCCAGGGTCTGGCTTTCATTCTGGATCTGCACACTCTCCTTGGCCTCTAAGGCCTGATGCAGCCCCTCGGAAAGGCGACGACCCGGCATGGTGCGGCCGGTATGCTCATCGATTAACACGACCTGGCCGTTTTGCACGATATAGTCCACATCGCGGTTAAACAGCACCTGGGCACGCAACGCAGCATGCACATGGTGCAACAGGCCCAGGTTACCGGGAGCATACAGGGACTGATCTTCTTTCATCAGCCCACTGCGGGACAGCAAGTCTTCAACCAGCTGATGCCCCTGCTCGGTCAGCTCCACCTGGCGGGTCTTTTCATCTACCGTGTAGTGGCCCTCCCCACCCTCTTCGGCGCGCTCCAACTGAGGAATCAGCTTGTTCATGGCCAGATACAGGTGGGAGGAATCTTCTGCCGCGCCGGAAATAATCAGCGGGGTGCGCGCTTCATCGATAAGGATGGAGTCCACCTCATCCACAATGGCAAAATTCTGCGGGCGCTGGGTGCGGTCTTCTTTGCGCAACACCATATTGTCACGCAGATAGTCAAAGCCAAATTCGTTGTTCGTGCCGTAAGTAATATCGGCCTGATAAGCGGCCTTTTTATCGTCGGGGTTTTGCTGGGAAACAATCACCCCTACGGTCAGGCCGAGGAACTCATAAACTGGTCGCATCCAGTTGGCATCCCGCGATGCCAGGTAGTCATTGACCGTCACAATGTGAACACCTTTGCCTTCCAGGGCGTTCAAGTAGGCGGGCAATGTCGCCACCAGGGTTTTACCCTCACCGGTGCGCATTTCCGCAATGCGGCCTTCGTGCAAGGTCATACCGCCGATCAGCTGCACATCAAAATGGCGCATACCCAGGGTACGGCGACCAGCTTCACGCACAGCGGCAAAGGCTTCGGGTAACAACCGATCCAGGGTTTCCCCATCCGCAACACGTTTCTTAAACTCTTCTGTTTTGGCGCGAAGAGCGGCATCGTCCAGTTGCTGAAAATCCCCTTCCAGCGCGTTGACCTTCTCCACGATGCGTCGCATGCGCTTCAGCTCGCGGTCATTTTTTGTACCAAAGACCGATTTAATCAGTTTGCCAATCATTATCTAGAAACCACTTATCTTATGTGCGCTGTCGGCGCTAATGCTGGGCAGATATCGCACCGACACTCCTTTATGCGAGGGGTGCAAGTAAACAGGAAGGCGCAGGCGCTGGCAACTCCTATGCCAAGCTGCCAGCAATTACGCGTAAGGGAAGAATAGTTGTTATCTGCCTGTACGGCGGATATAGCTGGCCGGGTCGACCGTGCGGTTGTTCTTGAAGATTTCGAAGTGCACGTGAGGGCCGGTGGAGCGACCACTGGAGCCCATCTGGGCAATCACCTGGCCTTTTTTTACCACATCACCGAGACCGACATTGAGCTTGCTGTTATGGCCATAGCGGGTGGAATAACCATTGCCGTGGTTGATTTCCACTAAATGACCGTAACCGTGACGCTCATCAGCCCAGGTAACAACACCCGCGGCAACGGAAACCACGTCCGAGCCCTTCTTGCCGGCAAAGTCCACGCCCTTGTGCCAAGTGCGTCGCCCGGTAAAGGGGTCAGTACGATAACCGTATCGTGAAGACATCCAACCCTTAGTAATTGGGCGCCCGGCGATAAACTGCTCGTCCTCCAGCTGGAGATTGGCCATCAGGGATTCGAGCGTATTAAGCTGCATTTGGCGATCATCCACTTTATGGGACAGGTTGCCAATCACATCGAGAAATTCGGGGGGCTGATAAGGCAGTTCCGACGTACCTGAGATTCCGGGATCTTCCGGACCGCCTACGGCGGGAGCCGCACTGAATTCGAACTCGCCTTCATCGAGGTTAGCCGCCGCGGTAAGGCGCTCACCAACGGCATCCAAACGGGTGAGACGGGCCTGTAGCTCGGCCAGTTTGACCGTGAGCGCAGCGAGCTGCTCATGCGCTTCGCGATCAGCCTCTTCAATTTCCTGCTGCTGTTTGCGCAGGGCGCGCTCCCACGCCTTGGCCGTGCGCGCGTCGAACAAATCTGATTTGGTCACAGGTAGATTGGCACCCAACAGGAAGGCACCAACGGGCAAACCGAGCAGGCATAAGCTCAACAGCGCTTTGCTCAATCCACCAAAATTAAAGCTGCGGGTTGCACCGCGCTCATTGACCAGAATTACTTTCATAACAAGCAGGAGAAGTTCGACATTTTGTAATTTTTTTGTCTCGGTATAAGAGAGACGAGACTCCAGCGCTATACCTCATAGTAAACAGTTGGGAAATCCCCGACGCCGGGCAAGATTATCAGAACTGCCAGGCCTTCTCTGCTGAATCAGTCACGTAAAAAAGCCGGCTTTGTAATGCCGGCTTTTATGGAGGGGATTAAACGGCCAGTATTGGCTTAACGTAAGAGATAGGAGCCTCTTGCTCCCCCTCAAAAGTCACCATTTCCCAGGCGTCTTTTTGTGTCATTAGATGGCGCAGGGATTTATTGTTCAAAGAATGGCCAGACTTAAAGGCCTTGAACTCGCCGATCAGGCTGGTACCCAGCAAATAAAGGTCGCCGATTGCATCGAGAATTTTGTGTTTCACAAATTCGTCTTCGTAACGCAATCCACCCTCGTTCAAAATACGATACTGGTCAACCACAATGGCATTATCCACTGAGCCACCCTGAACCAACCCCTTGGAGCGCAAGTATTCAATTTCGTGCATAAAGCCAAATGTACGCGCGCGACTCACCTCTTTCACGAAGGAGGTGCTGGAGAAATCCACAGAAGAAGTCAGGTTGCGCCCTTGGAAAACAGGGTGGTCGAAGTCAATGGTAAAGGACACTTTGAAACCATTGAAAGGCAGGAAACTGGCAACTTTGTCACCCTCTTCCACAGTGATCGGCTTCTTGATACGCAGGAATTTCTTCGGCGCAGACTGCTCCTGAATACCGGCAGACTGAATGAGAAATACGAATGGACCGGCACTGCCGTCCATGATCGGCACTTCCTGGGCGGAAAGTTCAACAATGGCATTATCAATACCAAGACCCGCCATCGCAGAGAGCAGATGCTCGACCGTAGCGATGCGCACATCGTCCTTTACCAGGGTAGTGGAGAGCAGGGTATCACCCACATTCTCGGCGCGGGCTTCAATTTCGACCACCGGATCTAGGTCCGTTCTACGGAACACGATGCCGGTGTCTACGGGAGCCGGCTTAAGGGTTAGAATAACCTTTTTGCCAGTGTGCAGACCTACGCCAGTGGCGCGAATAGCATTTTTAAGCGTGCGCTGTTTGATCATGAAACTATCTTTTCCCAGTCGGTGGTCTACGCATAATGCGCAGCAAGCCGCCGATATTAGCATAATTGCGACGCCAATACCAATTGTGAGCGTGTGGTCAGATCAACACACCGCCACCTTCCCTGAAAGGATAGTTTAAGCAAAGATTGGAGCGCCACACCTCAGTCGCTGAAACAGCATTCTAAGACCTCTAGCTCCAGGTTCACTGTAAAAAATTGTTAATTAAACTCCTTTTCCTGACCAAAAAGTCAAAATAAATCCCTTTTAAGTTGTACGCTCGCTACCAGTAACAGTTGACTGGCCTTCCTGGAACAAGCCACACCGCAGAGGCGACACCCAGCCCAGGGGCTGGGCGGACATGAGCAGTGTACTGCCTCTGCGGCGGCTCTCCTCAATCGGCTTGGCGACGCAGGAACGCTGGAATATCCAGGTACTCCATGTCGGCATCTGCCGAGTTCAGAGTCGGAGCCGGGCGCTTTGGACGCTCGACATCCACCCGGGGGCGAGGGTCCGCAGTATTTTCGCGAGAGACCAGCCCCGCCGCGCCGTGGCTTTCACGCATTTCGCGCATGTCGCGGGCTTCTCTCGTCTCACGGGGCTCGCGCATATCACGAGACTCCGGACGACGGGTGTTGTCCACCACCTTGGCCGGACGCGCCGTAGGGGTTCCCTCTCCCAGACCCGCGGCCACAACGGTCACGCGCATCTCATCACCCAGCTTATCATCCACCGCGGTGCCAATAACCACCGTGGCTTCATCTGAAGCGATCTCCTGCACGATCTCACCGACCTCTGAGTATTCCCCCAGCGTCAGCTCCTGGCAGCCGGATTCTTCACTGCCGGTAATAATATTGACCAAGATACCGCGGGCACCGGCAAGGTTGACGTTATCCAGCAGTGGGCTGCGAACCGCCTTTTCCGCGGCTTCACGGGCTCGATTCTCGCCAATTGCGGATCCGGAACCCATCATTGCCATCCCCATCTCAGACATCACCGTACGCACATCGGCAAAGTCCACGTTCATAATACCTGGGCGGATCATCAGATCGGCAATGCCCTGCACCGCTCCGAGCAGTACGTTGTCGGCCTCTTTATAGGCAGACTTCATGGTGATCTTGCTGCCCAATACCTCCAACAGGCGATCATTGGGGATAGTGATCAGGGAGTCCACTTTATCGCGCAGCTCGAGAATACCCTCCTCAGCCACAACGGTGCGCTTGCGCCCTTCGATCTTAAACGGACGGGTCACCACAGCCACGGTGAGAATACCGAGTTCTTTGGCAATCTCGGCCACAATCGGTGCCCCACCGGTGCCGGTGCCACCACCCATGCCAGCGGTAATAAAGACCATATCGGCACCGCTCAGGACCTCAGCGATCCGATCGCGGTCTTCCAGGGCCGACTCTCGACCAATATCGGGATTGGCCCCAGCACCCAAACCGCGGGTAATGGTATTACCAAGCTGCAGAATGGTTTGCGCTTCAACATCTTTGAGCGCCTGAGCGTCGGTGTTCGCGCAGATAAAGTCCACGCCCTCCACGTCACTGACAATCATATGCTTTACAGCATTGCCACCGCCGCCGCCGACTCCTATTACCTTGATGACAGGTTTATCCTGTACGCTATCAACTAGCTCGAACATCGCTGTTCCCCTTTCTTGCTCATGTCGAATATTACAGCCACGCTTAAAAAAAATCCCTTATGGGATGGCTAATTCTGGTTGCATGCTATTACAAATTTCCGCGAAACCAGTGTTTCACTTTATCCCACCACTGATTATCGTTGCGCACGGGCTGAGTTTTACCCCCGGCAGACTCGTCTTGCTGCATCGCATACATCAATAATCCAACTCCGGTGGAGTAAATTGGATTACTTACAATATCAGTTAAACCGCAAATTCCCTGAGGCACCGCGAGGCGCACAGGCATATGGAAAATTTCCTCAGCCAGTTCAACCGCACCCTCCATTTTTGAGGAGCCTCCAGTTAAAACCACTCCTGCTGCGCACAGGTCCTCAAATCCGCTGCGACGTAATTCCGCCTGCACCAAAGTAAATAACTCGTCATAGCGGGGCTCCACCACTTCGGCCAGAGCCTGACGAGATAAATCCCTGGGCTCTCTGTCTCCCACGCTCGGCACCTTAATGGTTTCACCTTCCCGCGCAAGTTTTGCCAGTGCACAGGCATACTTTATTTTTAAGTCTTCAGCGTGCGGCGTCGGTGTGCGCAAAGCCATGGCAATATCATTGGTCACCTGATCCCCGGCAATGGGAATGACACCGGTATGACGAATCGAACCTCCAGTAAATACGGCAATATCGGTAGTACCCCCACCAATATCGACCATACATACTCCGAGTTCTTTCTCATCTTCAGTCAGAACCGCATAGCTGGAAGCGAGCTGCTCGAGGATGACATCCTCCACCTCAAGCCCACAGCGACGGATACACTTTTCAATATTTTGCGCGGCATTAACCGCACCACTTACCAGGTGTACCTTCGCTTCCAATCGCACACCCGACATTCCCAGTGGCTCCTTCACACCCTCCTGGTTGTCGATCAGATACTCTTGCGGAAGCGTATGTAAAATCTTCTGATCTGCGGGAATGGCAACCGCACGGGCCGCATCGATAACCCGATCCAAATCCTGCTGAGTTACCTCACGATCTTTAATCGCCACAATACCGTGTGAATTAAGACTGCGAATATGGCTACCCGCGATACCCGCGTAGACAGAGTGGATTTCACACCCCGCCATCAACTCCGCCTCCTCTACTGCGCGCTGAATAGATTGCACCGTGGACTCAATATTGACCACCACACCTTTTTTCATACCGGTGGAGCGGTGCGAACCTATACCGACAATATTGAGTGCCCCGTTAGCGCCTACCTCGCCCACGATGGCAACTACCTTGGAGGTGCCGATATCCAGCCCAACAATCATGCGCTGATCGGATACTTGTGTCATTTTTGTTCCAACCTCGCTGGGCCATGCTCCGGGTCTCTTTTTTGAGTATCCGCCGGACCACCGCCTTCGCTTTTAAACTTTATTTTCAACAGCGGCTATCACCGCATCCCTGTTTACTCTTGCTCGCTCTTCCATTGAACCGCTACCGCGTTGCCATAACGGGTATCTACCCCGGCCACTTTTTGTAAATACGGAGCGAGTAAGCCGCGGCTCAATGAGAGAAAGCGGTTAACTCGCTCCAGCAGTGCATCATGCCCGAGTTTTAATTCAATTCCCGACACTAACTCCAGGTGCCAGCCACTAAGGTCATCAAATGACAACCGTTTGACCTCCATGTCCCGTGTAGTCAATAGACTCGCAAGCGCTTGGTACTGAGACATGATTTGCCCCACCAGTTCTTCATCCCCGGCGAGTTCAGGCAAATTACCGACCTGCATTTGCACCGGTCGCGGCAATAATGCCCCACTGGCCACTAGTAATCGGTCGCGCCCCCAAACGGCAAGAGGCTGCGCCTCGCTGACCTCAACAACAACACCCTTAGGCCAGCGCCTATTTATCGATGCCCGAATAACCCACGGGTGCTCCAATAAGGCAAAGCGCATCGCGCGGATATCAGCAGAAAAAAAACCTGCATGCAAATAAGGCAGTAAGATTTCTTTTATCTGCTCTTCAGTCACCGCATTGAACGTTCCGCGAACCTCAACCTGCTCCAGCACATCAACTTTGCTCAACTGAAATGCCGGTAAACGCTGCCACAACCAATAACCGCCGGTGGCCAGTCCGCTGGCCAAAAGCACCAATGCAACCAACAGCAACCAGGGGTGCCAATGAACTCTGCTTTTCGTCGCCCCCCCGAGGGGACTAGCCCCGCGTACAGGTGTGCGCTTTGTTCTCGTGGATTTTTTTTCTGAGGGTCTCACCGCCACTCAATCCTCGGTGCTGTTCTCACCCAGACGCCACTGTGCCAGCCTTTGTGAAAGAGCCCCCACATTACCCGCCCCTTGGGTCAAAACCACATCGCCGGGTTCTAGCAAGTCAGCTAGAATCGGGGGCACCTGATCCACGGTCTCAACAAAAATCGGATCGACCTGGCCACGATTGCGCAGGCTGCGCGCCAGCGTTCGACCATCAGCTCCGGCTATCGGCGGCTCCCCGGCACTGTACACGTCCAATAAAATTAATTTATCCACTTCGGAGAGAACCTGAACAAAATCTTCAAAAAGGTCCCGGGTGCGCGTATAGCGGTGCGGTTGATAAATCATAACCAGGCGCCGCTCCGGCCAGCCATCGCGCACGGTTTTAACTGTGGCTGCCACTTCCCGAGGATGGTGGCCATAATCGTCCACCAACATCACTTTTTCTGCGTTACCGTCGTCACTAACAGAGAAATTTCCATAAATTTGAAAACGGCGACCCACCCCCTGAAAACCCTCGAGGCCCTTCTGAATGGCCTCATCGCCGATGCCCTCGTCACTAGCCACGGCAATCGCTGCAGTGGCATTCAGCACGTTGTGAATACCTGGGGTATTTACCGAGACCTCTAGCAGGTCTCCACCGGGGCGCTGCACCGTAAAGTGACTGCGCAATGGCTCCTGATTTACCTCGACGATGCGAAAGTCATTACCCTCAGCAAATCCATAGGTCAACACCGGGCGGGAGAATTTCGGAATCACCTCCTGCACATTGGCATCATCCCCACAAACGACAGCGAGGCCATAAAAAGGCAGGTTGTGAACAAAATCAATAAAGATCTGTTTGACCTTTTCGAAGTCCCCGCCATAGGTCTCCATATGATCCGCATCGATATTGGTTACCACCGTTACCATCGGCTGTAGGTGGATAAAAGACGCATCGCTTTCATCCGCCTCAGCGATCAGGTAGCGGCTCTCGCCAAGCGCGGCATTGGCACCAGCCGCATTGACCAGCCCACCAATCACAAAAGTGGGGTCTTTTTTATCCGCCGCAAAAATCGAAGCGATCAGGCTGGTTGTTGTGGTCTTGCCGTGGGTCCCCGCCACGGCTATGCCATAGCGGTAACGCATCAATTCTCCGAGCATTTCTGCACGGCGCACAATTGGGATACGATTTTCCTGGGCGGCGACCAGCTCGGGATTATCCCCATGCACCGCAGAGGAATTCACGACCACATCCACACCACGAATATTTTCCGCACTGTGCCCGATTTGCACGTTTACCCCGAGCTTGCGCAGCCTATCTGTCACGGTTGACTCGCGCAGGTCGGAGCCGGAAACCTCATAACCCTGGTTCTGCAGCACCTCAGCGATGCCACTCATACCCGCACCGCCAACACCAATAAAGTGGATGCGACGGATGCGACGCATTGCCGGTACCGCGTAACTTTTTTTCGCATTGGCACGCTCAGAAGACATACTCTCTAACCTTGATCCACTTTTGTTGCGTTTATTATCTGGCAAGCGCCAGCTCTTCGGCACAGGCACCAACTACCTGCTCCGTTGCATCAATCTTTGCCACACCCCGTGCAGCTTGCGCCATGGCCAATAATTTCTGGGGGTCAGAGAGCAGTTTCTCTAATAGCTCTGACAGCCCCTGCGCATCCATGGCACTCTGCTGGATAACCACTGCTGCACCAGCATTTTGCAGCCACTCTCCATTGCGTGTTTGGTGATCGTCGATCGCAAATGGAAAGGGCACCATAATCGCTCCGACTCCGGCGGCAGCGATTTCCGATACCGTCAGCGCACCAGAACGGCAAATGATCAAATCCGCCCGGCTGTAAGCATCGGCCATATTCGCAATAAAAGGCACAACTTCAGCTTCTACCCCGGCGGCACTATAGGCTTCTAGGGCCAGCTGTAAGTGGCGCTCTCCAGCCTGATGAACCACTTTCGGGCGCACTGGCGACGGCAACAAGGCAATGGCTTTAGGGACTAATTCATTAATTGCCACAGCGCCGAGACTGCCACCGAGGACCAGCAGTCGCAGAGGCGATTCACTCCCAATACGCTGCTGTGGATCTGGAAGGCCCGCGATCTCAGCGCGCACGGGATTGCCAACCTGTTTCGCACCAGGCAGGCCACTGGGGAAAGCCTCTAGTACCCTGCTCGCAATTCGAGCAAGCAGGCGATTGGTCGTGCCGGCTACCGCATTTTGCTCATGAATAATCAGGGGAATTCCACTGAGCCTTGCAGCCACTCCGCCGGGACCTGTTGCAAAACCACCAAAGCCCAGCACCGCGTCCGGCGAAACTTTTTTAATTACGGCGCGGGCCTGTGCCACTGCACGCAATATCTGCACCGGCGCCTTCAGGAGGGCCAACTTACCTTTTCCGCGCACACCCACCACGCGAATACAGTGCAGAGGTATTCCAGCCTCAGGGATCAAACGCGCCTCAATGCCACGCTGGGTACCCAACCACTCGACACAGCCCCCTTCCTCTTGCAAAGCCTTTGCCACTGCAAGTGCGGGGAAAACATGTCCACCTGTACCACCGGCCATCATTAAGAATTTCTTGCCGGCAAATATGTTCCCATTATGGGCCATCAAGCCACCTCCCCACGGGCCACTCCACCGCTAGTCCGGCGCCGGATAAAGATGGGAAGGCGGCCAAACAAACCCGGATTTTCATCGCCGCTAGTCAGTGGCTCACGCAACTCGGTGCGAATTCTCAAAGCCAACCCCAGCAGGGCGCAGCACACAATCAAGCTACTGCCGCCAGAGCTGACAAACGGCAGAGTCAAACCCTTGGTCGGTAGCAGACCTGAGGCCACCCCCATATTCACGAATGCCTGCCCAGCCAGCTGAACAGCCATGCCAAATGCCAGTAAGGCGGCAAAGAATTTCTGCTGTGTTAACGCTTCACGCACCAAGCGCAGCAGTGAACAGGTCAACAATACAAAGAGCCCTACAACAACAAGACCACCAAACATGCCCCACTCTTCCGCGAGGATGGCAAAAATAAAATCGGTGTGCGCCTCGGGGAGATAAAACAGCTTCTGTACGCTGTTACCCAGGCCTACCCCAAACCACTCGCCGCGACCAAATGCGATCAGCGACTGAGTAAGCTGATAACCACTGGCAAATTGATCTCCCCAGGGGTCTAAAAATGTCAATAAACGCTGCAGACGATAGGGGCTCATTAGTGCCATCAGCGCAAGTCCACAGGCCGCAGCTGCCACCAACAAAAATGTGTGAGGTAAGCGCGCGCCCCCCAAGAAAACCATGGCCAGCACTGTGCCAGAGAGCACCACAACAGAACCAAAATCCGGCTGTAATAACAGTAGGAAAGCGACAACTGCAAGAATCACCACAGGCACCATAAAGCTGCTCCAGTGATGTAGTTGTTTGCTGCGACGCGTTAAAAAACTGGCAAAAAAGACCAACATACAAAACTTGGCCACTTCTGCAGGCTGGATAGTGATACCCGCAAACACCAACCAACGCCGGCTACCGTTCACCTCTCGCCCAATACCGGGCACCAGTACCACAATCAGCAACAAGCAGGAAAATAAAAGAAGTGGCCAGGACAAACGCGACCAAATGACCAAAGGAATCTGGCTTACAAGTAATGCGGCCATAGCGCCAATTGTCAAAAACACCAAGTGACGCTTAAGGAAGTACCATGGGTCCGCATAAATATCTGTAGCAAATGCAATGGAGGCCGAGGCCACCATCACGACACCAATACTCACCAGCGCCAAAACACTAAACGGCAACAGATTGTCGAGGAAATTGCGCCTACGATTCAGAGAGGGTAATTCACTCATTGCCCCGCCTCTGCGTTCTCACTCAGCGCCGTCACGATTTTACGGAAATCATCACCGCGGGCCTCAAAATTGCGGTACATATCAAAACTCGCACAAGCCGGCGATAGAAGCACATAGTCTCCACTGTGGGCCATTGTGCGAGCCTTGCCTACCGCATCGGCCATGGAGTCCGCTCGGATAGTTGTGCATTGATCGGCAAATACCTGGGCGATCTTATCGCCGTCCACACCGATTGAAATCATCCCGCGCAGCGTATCGGCACTCTTTCCCAGGGCGGAAAAGTCCGCACCTTTGCCATCACCTCCGGCAATTAATACGATTTTTCGTACTGGGGTAGCCAGCCCATTGAGCGCGGCCTGGGTTGCCCCGACGTTAGTGCCTTTAGAATCATTGACATAGGTAACGCCATGCAAATCTGCCACCCGCTCGCAGCGGTGTGTCAGGCCTGGGAAAGTGCGCAATACCGAGAGCATTGCATCCATCGGCAATCCAACCACACGGCCCATTGCCAGCGCAGCCAGAGCGTTGGCAATATTGTGCTTGCCCACCATGGCCAGCGCACCGACGGGCAATAAATTTTCGTTACCCTGTGCCAGCCAACTTTCTCCACCAACTTTGCGCACCCCGAACTGTTTGAGGTCGGGTTGGTCCAGGCCGAAACTCGTCTCACGCCGGTCTCGCGACAGCGGCCCCTGACTCAGCGGGTCCTCACGATTGACCACAAACGCCTCAGCACCGCGATAAATACGCTGTTTAGCCCGGTGATACTCCACCATGCTGGGGTAGCGGTCCATATGGTCCGCGCTCATATTCAATACGGTAGCCACCGTGGGCGCGAGGGAGTAAGTGGTCTCCAGCTGAAAGCTGGACAGTTCCAGCACAAACAATTCGGGCAGCGGGTCATCCAGTAAATCGAGTACCGGCACACCGATATTGCCTCCTACGCGCACGGGAACTCCGGCAACCTCAGCCATCTTCCCAAGTAGAGTCGTTACCGTACTTTTGCCATTGGAGCCCGTAATCGCTGCCAATTTCGCGGTCGACTGCTTGCGCAGCAGAGCCTGCGCAAACAATTCGATATCCCCCACCACCGGTATACCCTCGGCAATGGCCTGTTGTAGAACAGGCTCTGACAGGGAAATGCCTGGACTGGCAATAATCAAACTGGCGGCAAGCAAAGTGTTCACACTCAGGGGCCCAGTTTCCACCGATATCTGTGGGAACTCCCGGTTAAACGCAGTCAGTCCCGGCGGATTATCGCGGCTATCCACCACCAGCGGAGTGTGACCGTGACGCAGCAGGTAGCGCACCACCGATTTTCCGGTAGCGCCCAACCCAATTACCACTTTGTGCTGCGATGAAGTCGCGATCAGACTCATTGTATTTTTATCGAAGTTTCAGTGTTGCCAATCCGGCTAAAACCAGAATGACCGTAATAATCCAGAAACGCACAATCACGCGCGGTTCAGGCCACCCTTTTAATTCAAAATGGTGATGTAGTGGTGCCATACGGAAGATACGTTTGCCGGTCAACTTGAATGAGGCCACCTGCAAAATTACCGATACCGTCTCCATCACGAACACCCCGCCCATGATAAACAGCACAATTTCGTGACGAGTAATCACCGCGATGATGCCGAGTGCCGCGCCCAGCGCCAGGGCACCTACATCCCCCATAAACACCTGAGCAGGGTAGGTGTTAAACCATAGAAACCCGAGGCCGGCGCCACACAATGCCGCGCAAAAAACGGCCAGTTCACCGGCGCCGGGGATCGAGGGAATGTGCAGGTAATCGGCAAACTCAGCATGTCCTGACAAGTAAGCGATAACCCCCAGGGCTCCTCCCACCATCACCGTGGGCATAATCGCCAAGCCATCGAGACCATCGGTGAGATTTACGGCATTACTCGATCCCACTACTACAAAATAGGTCAATAAAATAAAAGTGACCGGCCCCAGATTAATGGCGACATCCTTAAAGAAGGGCACAAAAAACTGAGTCTCCGCCGGGCTCGTCGCGCTCATAAACAAATAAATTGCCGCGCCCAGGCCGGCAATGGATTGCCAAAAATATTTCCAGCGCGCGATCAAGCCGCGGGGATTTTTGTGTACGACCTTTTTATAGTCATCGACAAATCCAACGGCACCGAAGACAAAAGTCACCAACAGGGTAACCCACACATAACGATTGCCAAGATCCGACCACAGCAGCGCCGAGGCAAAGATCGAGGCAAGAATCAAGGTGCCGCCCATCGTGGGAGTACCGGACTTACTCAGGTGAGTTTGTGGACCATCGTCGCGGATCGCCTGCCCAACCTGCAAACGGTTCAACCAGGTGATCATGCGCGGCCCAACGATCAGGGAAATACCCAGGGCCGTCAGGGCTGCCAGAATGGCGCGCATGGTTAAATAGTTGAACACCGAAAAGGTGCTCACATGTTGTTGTAATAATTCCGCCAGCCAAAGCAGCATTACTTCTCCCCTCTGCTGTTGCCAAGCAGGGCCTCAGCGACCAGTTCCATACGGGCACTGCGAGAACCCTTCACCAAAATGGTGGTATTGTTATCCAGTTCGTGAGTCAGAGCTGCGATAAGCGGCTCCCTGTTCCGGTAATTTCGCAAGGACTCACTGCTCCCCTGATTAAACGCCAAGCTGGCAGCGGCACCCAACGGTCCCAGAGTAAATAGCGCATCGAGCCCGCGCTCCCGCGCCAGGTCTCCGACACTGCGGTGCATCTCCTCAGCATCTGGGCCAAGCTCAGCCATATCCCCCAGCACCAGGATTTTCTTACCCGAGCGCTGCGCCAGCAGTTCAATAGCAGCCCCGACCGAACCCGGGTTCGCGTTATAGCTATCATCAATGACAGTGGCCCCGGCGATGCCGCGCTGTTCCTGCAGGCGGCCGTCTACGCCCTTCAAAGTACTGAGCCCCTGGACAATTTCTGCTGCAGACAAACCAGCAGCAAAAGCACAGGCCGCGGCTACCAGCGCGTTGTGCACATTGTGTTCACCGAGTAACTGTAATTGCAGCGGGTGCGCAAGTCCTTCGATAACCAGGTCGAACGCGGCACATCCGGTTTTATCCAGAACAATATTATCCGCATAAATTTCACACTGGCTGGCCAGGCCTACTTCCAGGGTTTCTACGCCTTCAGGCATCCGCCCCCGCCAATAATCGGCATAATTATCGTCGGCATTAATAATTGCCGTACCGCCAATATCCAGACTGGTGTAAATCTGCCCCTTTGCCTTCGCAATTGCATCAATAGAGCCAAAGCCCTCTACATGGGCAGGCATTACATTATTAACGGCGCTGACCTGCGGCTTCCCAATACTGCACAAGTAGGCAATGTCGTCCGGCCCGTTGGCCCCCATTTCAAGAATCAATACATCGTGCTTTCTGGAAAGACTGAAGAGCGTTAGGGGCAGACCGAATTGATTATTCAGGTTGCCCCTGGTCACACAGGGTGTGTGGCTAAGGGAAAAAATCGCCGACAACATTTCCTTGACCGTTGTTTTGCCACAAGAGCCGGTAATGGCAATAACCGGCCCGCTGAATTGCTCGCGACACAGCAGACCAATTTGGCCGAGCGCCACGGTAGTGTCTTCCACCCGCCATTGGGGCAATCCGCAGTTCGGCACTTCCCGATCAACCACCAAACCCAGTACCTGGCCATCCAGCTCACCGACAAAATCGTGAGCATCGAAGTTATCGCCCACCAGGGCGACAAACAGGGCCTGGGGACTCAGCTTGCGAGTGTCGCTACACACCTCGGAAAACTCGACAGAACCATTCACCAGTTCGCCGCCAAAGCGCTTCTGCAACTGTTGTAGAGTCAGCGACCCAATCACTCAGTTTCCCCCTCTACACCTTCGGTCTGGGCGGATTTGCCCGTGCGCCGGCGAAGCGCCGCTGCAGCTTGTTCACGATCGCAAAAGTGAATTTTTTCGCTACCGATAATCTGATAATCCTCATGGCCCTTGCCAGCAATCAATACGATGTCGCCCGGCTGCGCCGCAGCTACCGCTCGATCAATGGCCTTGGCCCTATCAATTTCCACTTCAATATTGCTCGCGGCGCCCTCAAGGATATCGTCAATAATTTTTTGCGGTTCCTCGCTGCGCGGGTTATCACTGGTTACGATGGCGCGATCGGCCATTTCGGAGGCTATGCGCCCCATGGAAGCGCGTTTACCGGTATCGCGATCGCCACCGCAACCGAACACACACCACAAATTGCCACGGCAATAAGGGCGCGCAGCGGCGAGTGCAGCGCGCAGCGCGTCCGGGGTATGAGCGTAATCGACCAGTACGCCCACTTCGTCAGCATCCTCAACCTGCACCCGCTCCATACGACCAGGCACCGCCTGAATAGAGGGGAAAGCCGCAAGAATTTCTGCAAACGGCATCCCCGCAGAACCCGCTGCAGCCACTACGGCAAGAGCGTTATATATATTGAAATCGCCAATCAGTGACGCGTTGAGTTCTCCACTTCCCCATGGGGAGCTGAGCTGCACAGAAAACCCTTTTTCGTGGCGACGCAAATCCGTCACATGCAGGTCACCCGCCTGCAGACCATAAGTCAGTACACGCAGCCCGCGTAACCTACAGCGTTCAGCCAACTGCGCACCGAATGGATCATCCAAATTAATAATGCTGCGCTTTAATTTCGGCAAGCCAAAAAGTTTCTCTTTGGCCGCGCCATAGGCCGCCATATTGCCGTGATAATCGAGATGATCGCGGGACAAATTGGTGAAAATTGCCGTATCGAAAATAAGGCCATGCACCCGCCCCTGAGACAGGGAGTGGGAGGAGACTTCCATCGCCGCCGCGCCCACATCGCGATCGCGAAAATCGGCAAAATCCTTCTGCAAGCGCACCGGATCCGGCGTAGTGAGCCCAGTTTCCTGCAGCTCAATCACGCCATTATTCCAAATGCCATTACCAATGGTGCCAATCAGTGCGGCACTACCAAAATGCTGGGCGAGTAGTTGGGAAGTGAGATAGGCGCAGGTGGTTTTACCATTCGTGCCAGTCACCCCCACCAGATGCATTTTTCCACTGGGATTACCGTGGAAGCGCGCGGCAATCTCCCCCACACGCTTGGCGAGCCCCGGCACAGTGACCACTAGAATATCTCGGTATTCTTTACTCTCCAGCTTATCCCCATCGGCCAGTACCGCTGCAGCACCAGCATCGATAGCCGCATCAATATAGGCCCGCCCATCTACAACTGAGCCACGCAACGCCATAAAAACATCGCCCGCCGCCACTTGGCGGCTGTCGAGCGCCACTCCACTGACCGGCACATCGGGAATACCCGCATAGCCGGGCACCAGCTCCTGCAGGGAAATAAATAATTGTTCGCGCTGAGTCACGACTTTGAACCCCTTTCGCTTAACTGCGCGGCCAGCTGCCGCTCCGCCGACGACTTACGCTCCGGCGGTACCTGCAGCAGGCGCATGGCCCCAGTCATCACAGCGCCAAATACCGGCGCGGCCACTTCACCACCGTAATATTTCGCCTGACTGGGATCGTCTATTACTACAACCGCGGCGAGGCGCGGCTTATCTGCGGGGATAAAACCCGCGAATACTGAGCGGTAGCGATTATCGGCATAACCACCACGGCCAACCTTGTGTACTGTGCCGGTCTTTCCCGCCACCCGATAACCCTCAACCGCCGCAAGGCGGCCGGTACCACGACTGCCAATGACCGTCTCCAGCATGGCGCTCACCTGCTTAGCGAGGGGTCCTTCGACCACGCGCGCCGCTTCAGCGTCCGTTTTGTCACCGGATAAAACCAGAGACACCGGGCGTTTGAGCCCGCTGTTGGCCAGTACACTGTAAGCCTGGGCCAGTTGCACCGCATTCACTGTTAAACCGTAGCCGAAGGCAAAATTGGCCCGCTCGATTGGATGCCAGCGACTGCGGCTGGGAAGGATTCCCGGGGTCTCTCCAGGGAAGCCACTACCAATCGCCTCTCCCAGCCCCAGGCGGTAAAAGAGTTCCCGTAACGTATTTGGTTCCAAATCCAGGGCAATTTTTGTAATACCCACCTGGCTCGACTTGGTAATAATGCTGGTCAAATCCAGCTTGCCGTAGTTAACCGGATCCACCAGGGTTTTGCCGGGCACACGGATATAACCCGGACTGGTATCAATTTGGGTGTAGGGTTTGTAGCGCCCGCTCTCAAGGGCGGCCAGTACTGTCAGGGGTTTCACCGTAGAGCCGGGCTCAAACTGATCGATCAGGGCGCGGTTGCGCATTGCCGCGGCCTTCACTCCCTTGCGATTATTGGGATTAAAAGAAGGTTGATTGGCCATCGCCAGGACATCGCCACTGCGGGTATCCAAAATAACCATAAACCCGGAGGCTGCACCGTTTTCCGCCACGGCACGTTTCAACTCCCGATAGGCGAGGTATTGCAGGCGCATATCAATCGACAGGCGCAGCTCTTGCCCCGGCTGGGCCTCCCGCCGAATAGCCAGCTCCTGCACCGTACGGCCTTTCAGGTCCTTGACCACCTGCTGGGCTCCAGGCTCACCGGAGAGCCAGCTGTCATAGGCGAGTTCAATACCCTCCTGCCCCCGATCATCGATATTGGTAAATCCCAGTAGCTGCGCAACCACTTCTCCGGCAGGGTAAAAACGGCGGTATTCCTTTTTACTGTAAACGCCGGCCAAATCGAGAGACAACACCTGCTCCGCCTGCTCGGGCGTCAGGTGGCGCTGCAGGTACATAAATTCTTTATTGCGGTATTTTTCCAGGCGAGCAGACAACGCTCCCGGCTTTATCTGCAGAGCCCGTGCAAGTTCGCTTACCTGGGCAGGACTGCTTTCACGCAGCAGCTTGGGGTTGGCCCAAAGGCTGTGTACAGGGGTGCTCACCGCCAACAGCTCGCCATTGCGATCGACAATGGAGCCTCGGTAAGCCGCTATCTCCTCAGTGCGGATGGTACGCGCGCGCCCCTGGTCCTGCAGAAAACGGTAACCCCGCTCTGCTGCGGGCACGACCTGTAGACGCGCCAGGTGCAACACCAACGCCAGGGCGAGCAGACACAACAGGGCCGCCACCAGCACAAAGCGCCAGCGAGCGATTCCCGGTTGAGTTTGCTTTTTCTTTACTGCGCCCATAATTTTCCAATTGGCGTTATATTTTCATCCTGAGGACAAACCTCTTCGCGGGAGCATTCGACCACCACCCCCGATTGCGCATCGGCACATAAAATTTTTATGGTTATTTTGCCGCGATTAGATAGAAATCCATTCGCGCCTATAAATACAGAAGCGCAGTGTAAACCCCTGCGCTAAAGCATCACTCTGCCGGAACCAGCACCTGCTCCGAGGGGCTCGGCATATGCATTTTTAACCCTTCTCGCGCCACCTTCTCCACACGGCTGTAGGCAGACCAGGCGCCTCGCTCCAACAACAAGCGCTCCTGTTCATAGCGCAACTCATCGCGGGCCTTTTGTGCCCTACCTAATTCGGCGGTCAACTCCCGATTGCGCTGAGTCGAATACACCACCGCCAAAGCCGAGGCAATTGCAGCGACCCAAAGTGCGGCCAAGGCCAATAGCGATCTAGTGGACACCAGATCAACTCCCGCCCAATTTTTCCGCAACCCGCATTACGGCACTGCGCGAGCGCAAATTTTCATCGATTTCCACGGTATTGGCTTTCACCGCTTTACCCAGTGAACGCAGGGTTTTAATAATTTCGCTATCCATCACCGGAAGCCCGCGAGGCAGCTTTGGCCCGCGCTCTTTGTCGCGGATAAAGCGCTTAACCATGCGATCCTCCAGGGAGTGGAAGCTGATAATGACCAACCGCCCTCCAGGTGCCAGCAACTGCAGAGACTTTTCCAGTGCATTGTGCAGATCATCCAGCTCGCCATTCACGTGAATGCGAATTGCCTGAAAGACCCTGGTAGCGGGATGCTTGCCCTTCTCCCAAGCCGGGTTGGCCGCCTTGACCACCTCGGCCAAATCCAGAGTGCGCGCAAATGGTGTTTCCACTCGGCGGCGCCCAATCGCAGCGGCAATACGTCGGGCAAAGCGCTCCTCACCGTATTCTTTAAATACCCGCACCATCTCGGCCTCGGCTTCGGTATTGACCCACTGGGCGGCACTGATACCTCGACTGGTATCCATGCGCATATCCAATGGCCCATCCTGCATAAAACTAAAGCCGCGTTCGGCCTGGTCCAGCTGAGGTGAGGAAACCCCCAAGTCCAGCAGGATGCCACTGACCTTGCCGGCCCGTTCGGCTACGGCGAGATCCATATCGGCAAAAGAACCGTGCCAAATCGAAAAACGCGCCTCACCAGCAAAACGCTCGTGCGCGTAGTCAATCGCCTGGGGGTCTTTATCCACCGCCAGCAGATGCCCGTTAGGGTCTAGCTGTTCGAGGATCGCGGCACTGTGTCCACCGCGCCCGAAGGTTCCGTCCACATAGAAACCCTCTGGATCAATCACCAAAGCGTCCACGGCCTCACGCAGCAACACACTGCGATGCAATTCTTGAGACACCCGGTGTGCTCCTATAAAGAGAGGGAAGCCATTTCCTCAGGCATTCCCTCCTCGTCTTCACTGTCATCGAGCCAGGACATCCAGCGTTCCTCGCTCCAAAGTTCTAATTTCTTACCCTGCCCCACGAGCATCAATTTTTTCTCCAACCCCGCGTACTCACGTAGGGTGGGGGGAATCAGCACACGGCCATTAGCATCGACTTGAAGCTCACAGGCGTAGCCAATCAGTAACCGCTGGGCACGCCGTGCCACCTTGTTAAAACTGGGGAGAGCCTCCACCTTCGGTAGGATTTGCTGCCATTGAGGCGCCGGATATACCAGCAAGCAGCGCTCTTCCGTATGGGCAGTCACCACCAGACAACCGGCACACTCATCCAGCAAGTGGTCGCGGACCCTCGCCGGAATCGCCAGACGCCCCTTGGCGTCCATATTGATTGCATGGCTACCCAGATACACTTTGTGATATAGCTCGCTTGTTTCGCACTTGTCGCGGCAGGCCTTATTTTGGCGGGCCGATAGCAGGAAAAATTCAAACTTTACCCGCGCGGTGTAAATACCCACTCACCCGCAACGAATAAACCACAAAGTTCCACGATTTTCCACTTTTCCCCACCTTCGACACTATAAAACTGGTCGACACAAAGTCAAGGAAATCGACCGCAAAGTCCCCATAAACCCCAGTAAATTCGCGGTCTGCAGCCCAGATGGAAGCAATGACATAAAAATCACTCCCACAACCCAGCCAAATAGTGCGAGCGCTCACTCACAAAATAATCGATCATCTTAAACTAGCCGCCACTGTGCCGATGCCTGCGCCAACGACAAAAGCCCAAACTTCCTCACTAAATCGCAATGGGGATTCGCGCCAACCAACCAGCGCCAAACTGGGGGCCAAACTGGGGGCCAAAACAAAAAGCCCGGCGGATGCCGGGCTTTAGAATTGTGTGAGCTGGCCTGTAAGCCGGGTTCTGTCGAGGACAATCATTCATCTGGGATGCCTGTCGCCAGACACCTCAAGCGACCTACCCGCCCTCAGTGCGGGTCACACCTATTGAGGGCCTATTTGGTCTTGCTCCGAACGGGGTTTACCATGCCGCGAACTGTTGCCAGCCGCGCGGTGCGCTCTTACCGCACCCTTTCACCCTTACCTGTGCCCGCAAGCGGGCCATCGGCGGTCTACTCTCTGCTGCACTTTCCGTAGGCTCGCGCCCCCCAGGCGTTACCTGGCGTTCCACCCTATGGAGCCCGGACTTTCCTCCATCGCACAAGGCGACAGCGATTGCCCGGCCAGCTCGCGGCGAAGAGTAATGAGGCGACAGCTGGATTGCAACAGCGATTTCCCCACAAAGCGAAAAGATTGCGCCTTATTTCTGTTCCAGGCTCCAGTTATA
This sequence comes from Microbulbifer echini, assembly GCF_041447225.1. Taxonomy (NCBI): domain Bacteria; kingdom Pseudomonadati; phylum Pseudomonadota; class Gammaproteobacteria; order Cellvibrionales; family Microbulbiferaceae; genus Microbulbifer; species Microbulbifer echini. The sequence goes on from NZ_JBGMEL010000007.1 coordinate 125,050, forward strand.
CAGAACCTTCTTGTTCACCCCTGTGATCTCAGCGGCAATAGCGGCGGCCTTTTTGGGTGGCAGCTCGGCCAGCAACAGAGACATTACCCGCTGCGCCTCACCATCCAGCTCTGTGTCGCGACGGCGCTCGGCACCGCGCACCAGCAAGACAATCTCACCGCGCTGCTGATTGCTATCGGAGCGCACCCAGCTCACCAGCTCACCCAGGGGTAGTAACTGGAAAGTTTCGAACGCCTTGCTCACTTCCCGCGCGATGACCGCCTCGCGTTCGGCGCCGAAAACCTCTGCCATAGCCTGCAAAGTATCGGCCACCCTGTGCGGGGCCTCGTAGAAGACCAGAGTACGGGTATCCCCCGCCAGCTCCTGCAGTGCCCGCTCCCGCGGGCCGGTCTTGGCGGGCAGGAAACCTTCAAAGCTGAATCGATCACTGGGCAATCCCGCCGCACTCAGTGCCGCCACGAAGGCACAGGCTCCGGGAATCGGCACTACGCGGATGCCCCGTTCACGCGCCTCGCGCACCAGGCGGTAGCCGGGATCAGAAATCAGTGGCGTGCCCGCATCGGAGATCAGCGCCACCGTTTGCCCCTGCTCCAAACGCTGCAGGATCTGGTTGGTGCGCTTGTCGTCGGAGTGATCGTGGTACGCCATCAGAGGCGTATCGATATTGAAATGAGAAAAGAGTCTCTGACTGTGACGTGTGTCCTCTGCCGCAACCAGATCGGCACATTGTAGAACTTCAATGGCTCGCGGTACCATATCGGCCAAATTACCGATGGGCGTAGCGACAATATAAAGTAGCGCCTGATCCGGCCCCATAGCTGTTCACTCCAAATATAAATTTTGCGGGAGAAGAATATGTCCGCCTCTTCCCGGCGTACCTCTACTGTGATAACCAGTGTGGCAACCGCCACACTGGCACTGGCACTGGCTGCCTGCCAGACTCCGGCCTCACGACCAGGGGGCTACCAGCCAACACATCCGGCCAGCCACCAAGCCAGCCGCAGTGATGCCGTGCGCCTGCTGCGCAGGGCAGACACCCTGCCGACACCCGCACGTGATCAACAGCGCCTGCAAGCGGCGGCCATTCTATACGAGCTGGGCGACAAAGAGACGGCCAAAGAAGCTGTTACCAAAATTATTCCCGAGCAGCTCGATAACACCCTCTTTGCCAACTACGCCCAGGTGTACGGCAGCCTTCTAGTCGATGATGACGATTTCTTTGAGGCCCTAGATCTGGCGACTTCACCCCGCCTCGAGGGTGTCTGGCCGCAACTGCCGCGCGACACAGCGCTGCCACTGCGCAACCTGCGCGCCGATCTCTGGGGGCTCTTGGGCAACCTGGACAGCGCCATCAGTGAGCGCCGCGAGATTTCCTACCTGACCCAGTCCGACAAGACCATTACCGAAAACAACAACGGTTTTTGGCAACTGCTGACTCAACTCCCCTCCAGCGAACTCCAGCAGCGCGCCAACACCAGCAGTGACACACAGATGCGCGGCTGGTACCAGCTGGCTCTGCTGGGGCGCGACACCCAGGCCGATATCAGCTCGCAGCTCTCTGCCCTAAGCCGCTGGCGCGAACGCTGGCCAGCCCACAGCGCCAATACCCATCCACCTCAAGCGCTGCAGCTGCTCGAGCGCTTGGCGGATCAACGCGCCAATAATATCGCCCTGCTGCTACCACTCAGCGGATCACTCGGCAGCGCCGGTCGCGCAATTCGCGACGGCTTTATGGCGGCCCACTACACCGCCCTGACAGCCGGTGCCGCAACGCCAAAAGTAATGGTGTACGACACCGGCACCGAGCAGCCTTTCGAGGAAATCTACCAAGCCGCGGTGGATGCGGGGGCCCAAACCATTATCGGCCCTCTCGACAAAAGCAAGGTCGCCAACCTGTTGGCCACCGAAAAGCTGCCCGTACCCACACTCGCCCTGAACTACGGCGACCAGGGCCGCCTCACTGGCGATCTGGTTCAGTTCGGCCTGGCCATTGAGGATGAAGCGCGCCAGATCGCCCAACACGCCTACCGCCAAGGCCACCGCCAAGCCATGATCCTGACCAGCGATAGCAGCTGGGGGCAACGCGGTGCCGAGACTTTTGTGGAAGCTTGGCAACAACTCGGCGGCTCGGTGAGCATCAACAAAACTTTCACGAAAAGCAGTAAGTTTTCCAATCTGATTAGTAATGCTTTACTGATCCCCGACAGCAACGCGCGCAAGAAAACGCTGCAGGGCCGCCTGTCCGCACCGCTGGAGTTCACTCCGCGCCGGCGCGACGATGTGGATATGATCTTTGTCGCCGCCCTACCGCAGCAGGCCCGACAGATTAACCCCATGCTGACTTACTACTACGCCAATGACCTGCCAATTTACGCGACCTCACACGTATTCGCCGGCAAAGCTAACCCAAACCGCGATCGCGACCTCAATGGAGTACGATTTACCGCTCTGCCCTGGCTGTTTGAAGACAATGCGACCAAACAGGAGATCGAACAGCAGGCGGCCCCACCACCGGCTTTTGCGCGCCTTTACGCCCTCGGCGCCGATGCGTTCCGCCTCTATCCGCGCCTGCCCATGTTGCGCCAATTCCCCGCACAAAAGATGCACGGCCTCACCGGCGCGCTGAGTCTAAGTGCGGATGGCCGCATAGTGCGCGAACAGATGTGGGCGCAAATTGAAAAGGGGATACCCGTCCCGGTAACCACTATGGAGCCCCACTTTCCCACACAACAACCCAGCCTGCAGCCCGGCGAAAGTGAAGCTTTTTAAGGGCTCCGCGGGGAGCGTCGGCGCCCAGATGGAGGAGGCCGCAGCACACTATTTACAGTGTGCTGGACTCTCTTTGATCGAACGAAATTACCGCAGTCGTCACGGAGAGATAGACCTAATCGCTCGCGAAAGCGATACTGTAGTGTTTGTGGAGGTGCGCTTTCGCCGCAACAATCGCTTCGGCGGCGCCGGGGCCAGTGTGGATATCCGCAAGCAACAGAAGCTGCTCGCCACCGCCCAAAACTATTTGCAACAACACAAACTGGACTGTCCATGCCGCTTCGATGTCCTTGCCATAGAGGGCGATGCGCAAAACATTCAGTGGATAAAGAACGCCTTCGAAGCTTGAGGCAAAACCGAGATTTACCTTGCCAAGTTATGGCGAACTGCAGTTCGCCTGTATTAAGGACACAATGGAACAGCGAGTCGTAACCCTTTTTCACCACAGCCTGGAAGCCACCATGAACGCCGGTGAAATACTGGCGCCCCTGATTGCGGAAGCCAGTGAAATGGTGGTGCACACACTGCTGGCAGAGAGCAAAGTGTTGCTCTGCGGCAATGGGGTCAGCGGTGCCCTGGCACAGAGTTTCTGCTCGCAACTGACTGGCGGCTTTCAGCGGGAGCGCCCCGGGCTGCCCGCCATGGCGCTCAACAGCGACGGGGTCTCGATGGGCACAGTGGCACAGAATCACGGCAGTGCGGATACCTTTGCCCATCCGGTGCGCGCCCTGGGCCAACCCGGCGACCTTCTGGTAATTATTAGCAGCGACGGCCGCGATTCCAATTTGGTACAAGCCATGCGCGCTGCGCGGGATCGCGATATGGGCATACTGGCATTGACCGGCGGCGACGGCGGCGACTGCGCAGCCCTAATCGATACACACGATATTGAACTGCGCGTACCATCTGATGTCGCAGCTGAAGTACACCAGGTACACCTTCTGACTATTTTTTGCCTGTGTGACTTAATCGACAGCAGCCTGTTTGGTGGCTACGAGGACTGAACAATGAAAAATAACCGACTTTCCCTGGGAAAACGTCTTCTCTCTGCACTCGCCGCAACCGCGCTTCTGAGCGGCTGCAGCACCGTTATGGAGGCCACGCACGATGGCCCCATTCAGCAAGACCCGGGCAAGCGCTCACTGGGCACTTATATCGATGACGAGAGAATCGAAACCATAGTTACGGTCAATATCAATAAAGCACACCCGGACCTGAAGGCATCGAATATCGATATCACCTCCTTCAATGGTGTGGTACTGCTTACCGGACAGGTGCCCGATCAGGAATTGCGCCTGCTCGCCGGGCGCACCGCAAGCCAGGTGCAGAATGTGCGTCAGGTTTATAATGAAACCCAGGTGCGTGGCAAAGTCACCCTGCTCGCCTCCACCAGCGATACCTGGCTGACCACCAAGGTAAAAACCAACCTGCTCGCGCACAAGGAAATCGATGGTGCCCGCATCAAGGTTGTGACAGAAAACGGTGTGGTTTACCTGATGGGCCTGCTGACTCCGGCCGAAGCCGAACGCGCCGCGGACATCACCCGCTCTATTGGCGGAGTTCAAAAAGTGGTCAAGGCCGTAGAGTACATCAACTAAAACTGGAGCGTCGCCGCCGGGCTCAGATGCGACCCGGCGAGAATCGGCAACATAAAAAACGGAGGCTCAAGCCTCCGTTTTTTATGCAAAAGAGCCCGAGCTTTTTATACGCGCTCTATCGCTACCGCAGTGGCCTCACCACCACCGATACAGAGGCTCGCCACCCCTTTTTTCACATCGCGTTTTTCCATCGCCGCCAGCAGAGTAGTCAGGATTCGGGCACCACTGGCCCCGAGCGGATGCCCCAGTGCGCAGGCACCGCCATTGATATTGACCTTCTCCCAGGGCAGGTCCAGCTCGCGCATAGCCGCCATGGTCACCACAGCAAAGGCCTCGTTGATTTCAAACAGATCGACATCGCTAGCAGACCAGCCGCTACTCTCCAGCAACTTGTGCATGGCGCCTACGGGGGCGATGGTGAACCACTCGGGCTCGCGGGCAAACTGGGCCTGGGCCTTGATCACCGCCTGCACTTTAAGGCCGCGCTTCTCCGCCTCGCTTTTGCGCATCAACACCAAGGCCGCAGCGCCGTCGGAGATAGAGCTAGAGTTGGCCGCTGTCACGGTGCCATCTTTGCGGAAAGCTGGCTTTAGCTGGGGAATTTTGTCCGGGCGAGCATTGCCCGGCGCCTCATCGGTGCCAACCTGCACCTCGCCTTTGCGCGAAGTGATAGTGACCGGGGCGATTTCGCGCTCGAAGCCACCGCTCTCGATAGCCGCCTGGGCGCGGGCGAGAGATTCCAACGCGAAGGCATCCTGCTCCTCACGAGTGAAACCGTATTTTTCTGCCGTAGCCTCGGCAAAGGTCCCCATCAACTTGCCATCGGCCGCATTCTCCAAGCCATCGAGGAACATAGAGTCCTTGATCTCACCGTGTCCGAGACGCATGCCGGAGCGGGCCTTGGGTATCAGATACGGAGCGTTGCTCATACTCTCCATACCCCCAGCGACGATAATTTTCCCCTCGCCCAGCAGCAGGGCGTCTCGGGCCATCATCACGGTCTTCATACCGGAGCCACAGACTTTATTCACCGTGGTAGCAGGTGTGCCCTCGGGAATGCCCGCCGTCAGTGCCGCCTGGCGTGCAGGAGCCTGACCAACACCAGCCGGGAGCACACAGCCCATCAGTACTTCATCGACATCGGCCGGCGCCACGCCGGCGTCCTCCAGGGCTGCGCGAATCGCTGCGGCACCCAGCTGCGGTGCGCTCAGCGCCGACAGGCTGCCCTGCATAGCACCCATCGGGGTGCGTGCCATTCCAACGATCACTACCGGATCTGAGGTTACATCGCTCATTCTGTCTGCTCCCAATTCTGCGCCGCCATCATTGTTGTGGCGGCAATTGTTTTTAATGTCGCGCCATTATAGCCGAAGCGACCCTCCGCTTCGCCAGGGTCGCGCAGTGGTGCATCTCAATTGAAGCAAGGGCCGTGTTACTATCGACGCCAATCACATGAGAAAGTGGCGAGAGAGTATATGGAGATTTCGAGTATCGTCGTGTTGGTTGTTTTGGCCGCGCTACTGTTTTACGGAGTCGGCATCTACAACCGATTGGTCTCTCTGAAAAACCGCAATGAAAATGCCTTTGCGCAAATTGAAGTGCAACTAAAGCGCCGTCACGACCTGATTCCCAATCTGGTTGAAACTGCCAGGGGTTATTTGAAGCACGAAAGGGACACCTTGGAAGCCGTGGTCAGCGCGCGCAACACGGCCATCAGCGACCTAAAAGCCGCGGCGGCCAGCCCCTCCAATGCCGGCGCAATAGAAAGTCTCGGTCGCGCCGAAAGTGCTCTGAATAGTGCATTGGGTCGCTTCAGTGCTGTTATAGAAGCCTACCCGGACCTCAAGGCTAATCAAAACATGATGCAGCTGAGCGAGGAGCTGAGCAGCACCGAGAACAAGGTTGCCTTTGCCCGCCAGGCTTTCAACGACGCCATCACCAGTTACAACATTTACAAACAGAGCTTTCCCCCGGTTCTGCTCGCGGGATTCTTCGGTCACCGCACCGACGGCCGCCTGCTCGAGTTTGCCGACACCGAAGCCATCCAGGTAGCCCCGCGAATAGAGTTTTAAGCCATGAATTTCTTTGAGTACCAGGATAGAGCGAGGCGGAACAGCGGCTTGTTAATCGCTCTATTTTCTCTGGCGGTAGTCTTGCTGATTGGGTTGACCACCCTGATCGCCGCTGCCGCTGTGGCTTACTCCCGCGGCCAGTTTTTTTCTCCGCTGGACATTGAGCAACTGCTGGGCTGGCAAACGGTAGGCTCCATCGCCCTCACCATTACCATCATTGTAGGCCTGGGCAGCCTGTACAAACTGCACCAGCTCGACACTGGTGGCATTGCTGTGGCGGAATCGCTCGGCGGGCGCAAACTCAATATTGCCCCACAGAGTCCCGCGGAGCAGCGCGCTCTGAATGTGGTAGAGGAAATGGCGATCGCTTCGGGCACCCCGGTGCCGGATGTCTACCTGATCGAAGATCAGGCCATCAACGCCTTCGCCGCGGGCTACAAGCCCTCCGACGCGGTAATCGGTCTCACCCGAGGCTGTATCGAGAGGCTCAACCGAGATGAGCTGCAAGGCGTAGTGGCCCATGAATTTAGCCACATCCTCAATGGCGATACACGCCTGAACATTCGTATCGTTGGTTGGTTAAATGGGATATTGATCATCGGCCTGCTCGGTCACTGGCTGGTGCGCGGTATCTATCCGAACCGCAACAATCGCGGACGCGCCGTTTTATTTGGACTCGGCGTCGCCTTGATAGGAGTGGGTTACACCGGGACACTGCTGGGCAACCTGATCAAATCCGCCGTGAGCCGCCAGCGGGAGTTTCTCGCCGATGCCTCGGCCGTGCAATTCACCCGTAACAATTCGGGCATCGCCGGCGCACTGAAAAAAATTGGTGGCAGCAGCGCCGGTTCCAATCTGAGTAACGGCAGAGCAGCGGAATTCAGCCATATGTTTTTCGCCAGCGGTCTAAAGCGCTCGATTTTCAACCTCTTTTCCACGCACCCCCCGTTAACCGAGCGCATTTTGCGGCTCGACCCCACCTGGAACGGCCAGTACCCCAGCGGCGCCAGCCCAACCCCACAACTTCAGGGGAGAGAATCGAACCGGCCACAGGCGGCAGGTATCGCAGGGACTGCCTCATTTCAAATGGCTCTGGATGCGGTGGACAACAGTATTGCAAACCCCAGTGAACAACAGGTGCAATACGGCCGTCAGCTATTGCAATCCATCCCGGTCAGTCTCCAGCAAGCCGCACATGACCCCTTTATTGCGCGCGCCTTGGTTTATCACTTGTTATTACACAACCAAGCGCCTAAGCAGCGGGCCCAAATGGCACTTCTGAAAAAAATTGCCCACCCTGCCGTTGTGCGGGAAATGGACAAGCTGGCACCGCAAATAAAGGCCCTGCCCGACGATGCTCGCCTGCCACTGTTGGATCTCTGTATCCCTGCGCTCAAAGCGCTGGTTCCTCAGCAGTATCAAATATTCAAAAGAAACCTGATCAAGCTCTTGCGCAGTGATGAAATTATTGAGACCTGGGAGTGGGCACTGTACCGAGTACTAATGCACGCTCTGGAACAAACGCCCGATCGACAGCGCCTTTCCAATAAAAAAGGGGCCAGCAAGGATGCCTCCCGCTTTCTTCTCGCCGCTATCGCTCACGCGGGCAACAACCAGTACCTGCCGGCGAAGCGCGCCTACGAACAGGGCCTAAAGTTTTTATCCCTAGATGTAACGCCACTACCGAGCCGCAAAGACATCGGCCTGCAGCACCTCGATAAAGCCATCGCAATAGCCGGTCAAATGAAGCCGCTGGAAAAGCCCGCGCTCCTGAAGGCTATGGTTCATACCCTGAACCACAATGGCGTTATTAAAGCGGAGGAAATTGAATTGTTGCGCGCGGTGGCCGACAGCCTGGACTGCCCTATGCCGCCTTTGCTGCCGGTGAAATAACCAGCGGTGAAATCACGCATCAAATGCCTTAGTGAATATGGTGCTGGTAAATGGGGCCTATACCCACACTCCACAAAATTACAGAGGTAATAAGTACCGTCACCATCATGACCAAGGCGACGGTCAATACCGCACAAGCATAGAGAAATGCCCGGTCCTTATTCATATTCATTAAAATCGGAATGCCAGCAAACACCAGGTAAATAGAGTACATTCCGGCAATCCCCACTGAGGCCATGGTCAGCCAGGGATGGGGAAACAACACCACGATGCTGGCGAGAAAAATTGGCGTACTAATAAATACTGCAAGCGCTGTACCCTCATAATGCCTAGTGGGCTCATCGCCCTCCACCCCGTAAGATCTTGCCATCCAGTTAATAAACTCGCCCAGGCAATAAACGCCAACCAATAGCGCAAAGTAGGTAACGATAGACAAAACCGCTGCGCTCCCTGGGGTCAACCTTGCCAAGTGACCGCCCACCTCAAAACCTACACGGGTCACGCCAAAATAACCGGCGACTGTGGGTATCAACGCCAAAAATGGCACATGGGTCAGGAAAACCTGGAAGAAAGAGTGACGATCCGCCCGTATAGCTTTCCACTCTTTTTCCGGATTGGTCAGAATACCAATTGTGTGACTGAGTAACCGCACGCTAATGCTCCCTTTTATACCCTGCTTTGCAGTATCGGGGGCCGGCGCGGAATTAACCAATGCGAATAAGAAATTAAGCGCCACTTTCAAATCAGGTTGACTTATATCAAGCCTGGGCACACAGGCAGGTAGGCTCTGCAGGCGAATGCCTATGGGCTCTGGCTGCCACCCGGAAGCCTTGTCATCATCTTAACTGCGGGGTAGATCAGGGCCGATACCTCGCCACTCCGAGGATGAATATACGCCCAAATACCTAGGGAGATGCCACGGCGATTAGAGGATGAAAAGCGTCGCAGCTCTAGAAAGAGCTGCGACGCAGCAATAAGGTCCATCAAAACCTTCTGAAAAAACTACCAAAAGCCTCTAAAATTAAGCCCTGGCACTCTTGGGGCCCAAAAGGAACCATAAAATCAAACCGATCACCGGCAAAAACAAGACGAGTAGAATCCAGATCAACTTCGATCCCGTACTACTCCCCGACTGCACAATATTTAAAATGGCCCAAATATCAGCAACCAAAATCAGAAAACCTAATATGCCACCTACTTGAATATCCATGTTTCTTCCTTCTTTTTAATACTGGCAAAAACGAGTTAATCGGCCGGGGGTTCACGCTTCGTCATAAAATGTGCTGCCAGCGAAATTAGATACAGTAACGCAAATACCGCAAACAGCACCTTCGCAAAATCAAGAGAGCCGCTGGCAAAGCCAGAGAAACCTATAATCCCGGCAATAATTGACAGCACTAAAAAGGTATTAGCCCAAATGAGCATAGGAGACCTCTACTCTCTTTCTAGCAAACAATAAATTTATGACCTCAACTGGTAAAACACTCCACTCAACTTTTATAAAATTGAGCGTTCCTGTGTTTTAGTGAGCAGATTCAGCACCGCCCTCCTTTGACAATGGGTAATCTGCAATCCCCATGCCAACGAATTTCCAAGTATTTTTGCTAAATTTCGAAGGTTTTTTGTAGCTATTACAATTTCAAGCCCAATTGCCAGCCAATTTTTACAGTATGGGCAACTATTACCCACAGCCAAAACGAGAGAATCCAGCGCAACCGCGCAGAATCACTGCATCCCACAAAGTTGGCACACTCCTTGAATAACATTTTATGTAAATGCAGAAAATTGATTTTTTACAGAATAGTTTTCTAGCAATAAAGTTGAAATGTAACTACTAAGAATGAGGACTTACAAAATGACCAAGTTGACCCTGATTTTTTCAATCATGCTCTCCGTTTTTGCCCTGGCCGCTTGCGATATTAACGAAGGCCCTGCTGAGGAGCTGGGTGAGTCTGTAGATCAGACAGCCGATAAAATTGGCAACAGTGTTGAGGACGCCTGTGAAGAAGTAAAAGAAGGCGTGCAAGCTAAAGATACCAACTGCTAATCGATTGGTCTAAGTGGCGCTCGCCGACAAGCTATCGCTGTCGGCAGCCCCGCAATCCTTCCAGCACCCCTCCCTCAGGTTTTCGCTTAACCGCCAAGACATGTCATTGTTGGCACTGTAGTGCTTCACCGCAAAGTCTCAGAATACAAGCCCAATCCGATCAGAAATCCAAAAACTCGCTTTAAATAAAACTTCGAGCCCAGGGGTTGAGTTCGTAAATTTCATCCCAATCTAGACATTCCTCTCAAGATGACGATTTTTTGTATCAACTGCTTGCGGCACGCTCTGCAATCACCGCAAACTACGTTGCCTTTATTTAATCCCTAATCGATAGGAGTTGGGACTTTGCAACGGGTATTATTGGTAGATGACGACAAAGATTTCTCGAGCGCAGTTTCCCCCCTAATTGAAAATATGGGATTTGCGGTAGATGTGGCTGACAGGGTAAGCGAAGCCCGCAGTTACTTGGCCCGCAATCGCTACCACACGCTTTTGCTTGACCTAATGCTTCCTGAAGGCAGCGGCTTTGATGTGTTGGACGCCCTCCCCCTCGATCGAACCCCCGATAAAGTCGCTTTTGTCACTGGGCATAGCGCCATCAGATCCATGGTGGATCACCTGGCCGGTCCGAACATGACCTATCTGGTTAAACCGATTGAAATCCAGCAGCTGCAAGATTTGCTACTGCGGAAAAGGGAATCGGCACCGGCAACGTATGAACGGCATTTTGGTGTTTTAGTCGGTGAGTCTCCAGCCATGCAAGCTCTTTACGATATGATCGGCAAAGTTGCGCAAACCCAAGCCAATGTGCTGATCCAGGGAGAAAGTGGTACAGGTAAGGAGCTGGTCGCCCAGGCAATCCACAATGCTTCTGCCGCACAAGGCCCTCTCGTAGCAGCCAACTGCGGGGCCATCTCCGCGGAGTTGATCGGTAGCGAATTATTTGGTCACGAAAAGGGAGCTTTTACCGGTGCGGTAGCGCGTAAGCCCGGCCTGTTCGAGCGCGCCAATGAAGGCACCCTCTTCCTAGATGAAGTGACTGAAATGCCGATCGATCAGCAACCTAACCTACTGAGGGTGCTCGAGACCGGTAAGGTAACCAGGCTGGGGGGTACCACAGAGTTAGATGTCTCCTGCCGGGTAGTATCCGCAACCAACCGCAGCAATGAAAATATTGCCGATGGCGGCCATCTACGTGAGGATATCTATTTTCGCCTCGCGGTGTTCCCTTTGCAGCTGCCACCCTTGAGGGATCGAAAACAAGACATCCCCCTACTGGCCCAGTCATTTATCGATCAGATGAACGAAGAGTACGCAACCGCCTACGCTCTGGATGACAAAATATTGGCGTCGTTGCAGAGTTACGACTGGCCAGGCAACGTGCGAGAATTGCGCCATACCTTACACCGCGCATTTATTCTGTCTGACCGCAATCAGAATACCCTCAGTCTCCCTCCACAACTGGGCTCTCCTTTTGGGCGTTCCGCCACAACTACGGAACAGACACAGAGCTCAGACTCTTCCAGTAATCTACAGGCGGGCACGACCATCGAGGCCATGGAAAAACGCTTGATCGCGAATACCTTAGAAGCGGTAGATGGCAATAAGAAGCAAGCCGCCGATATGCTTGGGATTAGCTTAAAAACGCTTTACAACCGTCTCAATCAGTACAAGCAGAGTGAGTCATGACCAAACAAGATATTCATCACAAGCTGCGTAATTTGATGAACAACATTGCCATGAATGCGGAGCTGGCCAAACTGCAGATAAGCCAGCAAGCGCCTGCTGAAAAAATCCTGGTCAGCCTGGAAAAAGTCACCGAAAGCTGTCGAAGCTGCGCAGAGGTACTGGATAGTGAGCCGCATGATCATGGATAGCAAACCGTCCAAGCTGCGTTATTTCTGGTCGGCTTTGATCCTGGGACTATGCCTCCTTTTTGCAGCAAACAGCTATTATACCTACCGCAACCTGAATGAGCTCGGGGAAAATGCGGCACGCTCCGGTGAGATTAAAGATATCCTTCAGCTGGCCAGCGATACTTATTTTGCCGTGCATACCGCCGAACTCCAGTTGCGTGAATTCAAACAAAACGAAAATGCTGCAAACTTTACCAAGTATGAGGCCGCAGTTGCTCACGCCTCAGAACTGGTCAACGAACTGCAAGCTCAAAATACCAAAATCCCCAAGTCGGCATTTCGTTTTGACGAACTCGAGCGGCTGCTAAGCAGTCATTACCGAGCAATTGACACCGTGACGACGCCTGCTGATAGCAACCAAAGCTCACAGCTTGTAACAGATTTTAACGCCGCCCAAGATAAGCGCGAAGTGAAAAGTCTTGCGCGAACGATGGAGGCTAGCCACAAGACTCTGGAGATGCTCTCACAGTTTATCAGCACCATCGAAGAGGAAGAATTCCAGCACATTCAATCGCTAATGGATGATTCCGCCCTCCGACGCCGAGAGGTTACGCGTGCCGTTTTATTCGCCAACTGCCTGGGTATAGGCTTAATTTTGGTCATCGCCATGCTTACCAACCGGTCGATGCGGCAACAAAACGAATATGCACAACTTCTGGAACTGAGGGTCACGGAGCGAACCCAGGAATTGGAATTGTACTCACAGGAATTAACACGCAGTAACCGCGAGCTGCAAAACTTTGCTTTTGTCGCCTCCCATGACCTGCAAGAGCCGCTGCGCAAGATTCGTGCATTTGGCGACCGGCTAACGGCTCGGTATAGCGAAAAACTAGGCGACGGCAAGGACTATGTGGAGCGTATGCAAAGTGCTGCAAAAAGAATGTCCAAGCTGATTGAAGATCTGCTCGCCTTCTCCCGTGTTTCTACACGAACGACACCTTTTGAGACAGTCGACCTCAATCTTGTGGTCGAAGAAGTACTGGATGACCTACAAATTAAGCGCGAAGAAACCAACGCACAAATTGACGTTCAGCCTCTACCGACGATCCTTGCTGATCCGACGCAGATGGCCCAACTGTTTCTCAACTTGATCGGTAATGCGCTTAAATTTATCAAACCCGAATGCCCGCCAATTATTCGGATCCAATGTGAGAAAACAGAAATTTCCCATGTGGACACCAAGGTACCAGGCTATCGCATCACTGTTAGTGACAATGGAATTGGCTTTGACGAGCAGTTTGTCGACAAAGTGTTTTCAGCCTTTCAGCGATTGCATGGTCGCAATGAGTATGAAGGTACAGGTATTGGCCTTGCGATTTGTAGAAGAATACTGGAGCGCCACTGCGGCGAAATTCACGCTGCCAGCGCACCAGGTAAAGGGGCAACCTTTGAACTGCTGATACCGGAAAACCCGCCGGTACAAGTGGAATACAATGATTCTGAACCTCGCTTGCTCGATACGAGTGCGCAGTCACAGCAAGGTCTCAACCTTTAAGAGAACAATTTATGCAAGCAAGTAAATCCATCAGCATCGTCCTCGCGGACGATGACAAGGATGATCAATTGCTCACCCGAGAGGCCCTCGAAGAAAGCCTCGTAAAAAGCGAACTCTCCATCGTTAGCGATGGTGCCGAGTTGCTGTCCTACCTAAAGCGAGAAGGCGAATTTGAACATCTGGCTAATGAGCATCTGCCCGACTTGATTCTGCTCGATTTAAATATGCCTCGTATGGATGGTCGACAGGCTCTGGCAGCGATAAAAGCAGACCCCAATTTGCGACGTATTCCAGTCGTCATTCTCACAACCTCCAAGGCCGAAGAGGACATGTTCAAATCCTACGACCTTGGCGCGGCCTCCTATCTATCCAAGCCTGTAACTTTTGAAGACCTGGTGGAATTGATGCGCTCACTGGGGCGTTATTGGGTCGAATTTGTTGAATTCCCTGGTAAGCAACGCAGCTATCAGTAGTAGTTCCCCGATATAAGTTTCGATAAGATAAACAGCAAGGTAGAGTTTTAAGATGGGCGTCACCAGATTACTTCTGGTAGAAGATGACGAAGATGATTTTATTATCGCGAAAGATCTTCTTCAGGATATAGACCCTGAGGGCTACCAGATCGAGTGGGCACGCTCGCCGGAGGAGGCCCACAAATACTTTGCCTCTAATAATTTTGATGTATGCCTACTCGATTACTCTCTGGGTGCACTTACTGGCCTGCAGATTCTCGCTGAGGCGCGACGCCAGGGTTTCGATGCCCCTATCATCATGCTCACAGGCCATGACGATAGCACCCTGGATGCCGAAGCCCTCTCTGCAGGCGCAGTCGATTATTTGGTCAAAACCCAACTTACCGCAGCCCGATTAAGTCGGGCTATCCGCTACGCAGTATCACGTAGGGATATGGAGCGGGAGCGCTTGGAGCGCCTCAAAGCGGAAGCCGAGAACAAATCCAAGAGCGAGTTCCTCGCGCATTTGAGCCATGAATTGCGCACGCCTTTAACTTCTATATTGGGCTATACCGACCTTCTCCTACAAAATCACAAGGGCCAGCAACAGCTCGATCACTTAAGTATTATCAAGCGTAACGGCTATCATTTGTTGAGCCTCTTGAACGATGTACTCGATTTATCCAAAATCGAAGCGGGTCGCCTGGAGGTGCAATTCAGCGAACTGGCCCTCCCCGGCTTTCTTGCCGAGCTCTATCAATTAATCGCAATTAAGGCGGAAGATAAGGGGATCCGCTTTAGTATTGATATTCAGACAGAACTCCCATCGCAGATCATCACGGATACAACCCGCTTGCGACAGATTCTACTGAACTTCCTCAGCAACGCTGTGAAATTTACCGATACCGGTGAAGTCCGCCTCGAAGTTGACGCGACTCGACTTGAACACAGTTGCCAGCTGCGCTTTCGTGTCATCGATACCGGCATTGGTATCCCTCCCGCCGAACAGGAAAAACTGTTCACCCCCTTTGTCCAGGCCCACGGCGGTGCCCACCGTTCCGAACTCGGGTCGGGCCTGGGGCTGGCCATCAGCCGGCAGTTAGCCCAGCTGTTGGGAGGGAAAATCTCTTTGCACAGCGAGGAGGGATCGGGCAGCTGTTTCACCCTGACATTAGAGTGCAAGCACCCTGCGCAATACCAGTATCAGACCTGGGATATTCAGCAACCCTCTTCTGCGGTGCATATCCAGACCCCAAGCCTGTCTGGGCAGGTATTGGTTACAGACGATCTCAGGGAAATTCGCGAACTGGTAGCCCACTTGCTTGAAAGCGCAGGTTGTAACGTCCAGCAAGCAGCGAATGGCCAGGAGGCAATCAATCTATTACTAGCGGCCCGCAATAATGGCAAACCCTTTGATTTAGTCGTAATGGATGTGCAGATGCCCATTATGGACGGTCTTACCGCCACTCAAGAGCTACGCATGCTAGGGTTCGAAACGCCGGTCATTGCGCTCACAGCTCAGACGATGCTCGGCGAACGCCAACGCTGCCTGGATGCCGGCTGTACCGATCACTTAGGCAAGCCAGTGCAGCCAGATCAGTTATTTGATCTTCTTACTAAGCACCTGCCAGCCCCTGCAATCAATAAAAAGCTGATTCTGGTTGAAGACGATGAAGATGCGCGCAGTGCGACACAGCAACTACTCATCGCTTTAGGCTGGGAAACGAAAGCCTGTGGCGATGCCCAATCAGCCCTGGAACTCTTCGCAACCTACCAGCCAAATCTGATATTAATGGATATTAACCTTCCAGATATGGATGGTTTCACGCTTGCCAAAAGAATCCGCAAACTGTCTTACACGGGGCGATTACTCGCCGCCACAGGCGAAAGTCCGAATTCTGATAAGCTCACTGAATCGGGGTTCGACGGCATCCTCAGCAAACCCTATGACCTTAACAAGCTGGCCCAGCTATAGTGCTAAGGGCCTCAACGCTTCTTCTTTCGATTCAGCTCTTGGTGGAGCGGGGAAGAGGTTTTCATGAAATATTTTCAGACAAGCCAGAATTGGCGCTGCCATCAAAGCTCCGCCGACACCCCAGATCCAAGTCCAAAAAATTACTGCCAAAAAAACTGAGATGGGCGATAGTTTCAATCTTTGCCCAACCACTGAGGGGGTGATCAATTGCCCTTCGAGCATTGTAATTCCCATAAATGCCGCTGGCGCCAGCAGGCCTGCCCAGAGTGTATCGTAAGAAACCAAGCCAACGATTGAGAGCAAAGAAACAGTAATCAAAGGCCCTACATAGGGGGCAAAATTCAAAAGGCCTGCCAGGCATCCCCAAAGAAAGGGATTGGGAAAGTTCAGAGCCCATAAGACTAGTGACGTAACAATCGCCAATGCCAAGTTCACTAATGCGATCGTGTTTAGGTAGGTTGAGATTTGCCTTCTCACCTGGGTAGCAATGCCCATAAGATGTCGGCGCCCACTGAAGTCACGGCCAAACTGGCCAATGTGCCGAGCAATACTTCCGCGGCTTGAAAGCAGGAAAAAGGTCAGAACAATAATCATTAACGCCTGACCAGACAAAGTTGGAATATCATCCGTAACAATACTTTTCAGCCAGCTTTCCTGCTTTACCGATACCGTTACATGACTTTCATCGTTTGACTTACCGAGCTTCACCACCTCGTCACCCGCCTTACGCAAATCGACTAAGGGTTTTTGCACCATATTGAGTTTTTCCTGTACCTCTGCCGTTTTTTGCGGCCAACTTTCTACCCATTCGCTAGCGGGCTCCGCCAGCAAACGCACAGCGAGAAATAACATGGATACGGCAAACAGAACCAAAAACCCCGCTGAAATAGGGTTGGGTATGCCCTTTTGAGATGTCCAGCGCACGAGGGGTGAGAGCAGCAGCGAACTCATCCATGCGAGGGTAAAAGGCAAAAGAATCGTACGCCCTAGGTAAAGGGCTGCGATAATTGCCAGGGCGGTCAGGATGACCGCACAAGTAGCTAGGATCTTAAACTGACGATGGCTCCTAGATTCACTGCTCATTTTAGGTGCTTGTATTGATTCTTGTTCAGGGCTGTCTTGTGCATTCACTCGGGTATCTGCCGTACTTGAATATTAAAAGTGCAAGTTGCCCCATCCCTCAAGGTGACCGGCACTCGCTCACAACAATGCAGTTGCATCTGAGATTTTATTAGACTTAGGGAGTGGTCAAATCTGAGAGGCTTCTGCCTCGCCGGAAGTTTTATCTTCACCGGGTTTTTCATCGGCATAGTCCGACCAAAACTGAAAACCATACTCTGCGAGGGCACTGTAACTGAGCCCTGAAAGCAGGACTTTAAGTCTTTGCTTCCCTACATCGGCAAAAGCCCTGTCCGAAATAAATCCAGCTGCAACCATGGCCGCCAAACTGACTGGCTGTACAGCAACTTTGGCGGAGTAAGTCTTAAGTGAATCTAGGGCCGCTTTGGCACTTACTAGACCTTCTCGCTCAGTTTTGCGTGCTGCCCGCACAGCAGCCTTCTCATTCTTTAGCAGGAGATCCAGCACCAGAAGCCTCACTTTCAAAGATATTCAGGTCAATGGAAATCAACTGTAACAGGCGTCGACTTTGCTTCCATAATAAAAATACGGCCAATAGCTGCATACACAGCACCACGAAAAGTGCCCAGAGCCAGTGATCAAGAAATTTCCAAATGGCAAAACCTGCCCCGAGGGAAATAGCAAACCAACTTAATGCGATGACACAGCCAAGGCTGACCAACATGACAAGTGACAGCGAGATAGCAACAAGACTGAGTCGCCACTGCGCGCCGATCAATGCCAAGCGCCCGCCGGCCACTTGCTGCAATGCTGACAGCAGCGCCTGGGCGCTCACGCCCAGACGCTGCCAATCCGACGCTTCGCCAGAGCCCTCTACCCCGGAGTCGCATTGCTGAGTATTTTCAACGTCCGACATAAATTAGCGACGACGAATTAGTGCGCTGACAATCGCACCTGTAGCGAACGCAATACCCGCAGCAGCCCATGGATTTTTTTTCGCAAAGCCTTCTATGTCTGAACGGGTCTGGCTAGCGGTCTGCTTGATCTGCTCCTGCTTTTGCGAGAGTGACTCAGATGATTGCGCTGCAGATTCACGGATCTTTTCTTCCGTAGCAGCCGCTTTATCAGAGACGCTGTCTACCGCCGAGTGGGCTTTCTCTCTCGCCATTTCGGATAAAAGAACCTCTTCCTGCACCGCATCCTTACCAACTGCACTTTTATTACCGCGGCTTGAGTTTGTTTTTGAGTTATCTGCTGTAGCCATGAGAATCTCCTAGTTTGCAAAGTTCATTAGTGAACCTGCAGTTAGCATGCCAACTTCTACTTTGACATCTCTCCCTTCTTTATAGGTGCGAAATGGGCATTGTTCTTTTAAATACCCAACGTCAAATTGCACTTTGTATAAATTTTTACAAAACAGAAATAGAACTCTTTGCAATTTTTACATACCAAAAACATTCCTACACCGTAAGAACACCCCTGGAAGCCATCAGTTATTGACCGATATTAAAAAATCTCAACAGTACCTGCCCCCAAAAAAACTCAGCACCCATGCGGCTTAGACACACTTTTGAAATATTTTTCTTCCCCATGCAAAAAAGTTGGCATACCGGTTGCAACCATCAACAACAAGCTTCACAGCTTAGAGATTCGAAACTGAATTCGGTTTTACTCCCAAGAGAAAATACCGAGAAGTAACAAAATATTTTCACATGAGGATTACTATCATGAACTACGGAAAACTAATCGCTGCAATTGCAATGACCACTGGCCTTACTGGTCAAGCTATGGCACAGGACATCTTTGATCGCTCGGAATCAGAGTTCTTTGTAGGCGGCGGCTACGGCCAGTACTCCGTTAAATGGGATGACGAAGAAACGGAATTCGATGAAAAATCTGAAGTCGTGAAAATTTTTGGTGGTATCAAACTGAATGAATACCTCGGTGCCGAAGTCGCTTACTTAAACTTCGACGAAGCCAACGATTTCGACACCAATGCTGAAATTGATGGTTTTACCTTCGCCGGTATTTTGTCTGCTCCCATTCATGAGCGCGCATCTGTGTATGTAAAAGGTGGCTGGTTTACCTGGAATGCTGAAGTGAAGGCTGACCTGCCTGTACTCGGTGGGGTTTCTGAAGATATGGACGGTGGCGACTGGTTCTATGGCGCTGGTGTAAAAGTTGGTCTGCTTGAGAACCTTGACCTGCGTTTAGAGTATGAGCGCTTCGAAATTGAAGATGATATCGAACCAAAACTTGATGTCGCCTCCGCTTCTCTGCAATTCGCTTTTTAAGGACCCGGTAAATATTTAGCCAGAGAGGTACAGGGATGTACCTTCTCTAGCGAACTCTCTATCCACTACAGAAGGAGAAGGAAATGAAGTCAACAAAGCTATTTGGCAGTCTGGTACTGGTCACTGCAATTTCAGGCTGTGCCACCGGAAACATGCCCACAAATGAGATTGCAGAAGCAAAAATACATATCTCCACGGCTGAAGCAGACAAAAGTGAACAGTTTGCCGCTCAACACTTGGCTACGGCAAAAGAGCACCAGGGAAAGGCACAGACTGCTGTAGACAAGAGTGAATTTAATAAGGCACGCAGGTTTGCAGAGAAAGCCACAGCCGATGCCAAGCTCGCCAGCGCACAGGCCCGCTCCGAATCCACCAAGCAAAAACTTTATGAATTGAATGCAACCCTCATTCAGCTCAAGCAGACAATCGATCAGGACTCTTAATCTAATCACCCTTCGCAAACTACGCCCACATTTGCCATTTAAAATACAGGATTTGACCATGAATAAGTCGTTAATCGCTCTTGGCATCGCCACTGCAGTAGTCAGCGGCTGTGCCACCACAGAAATGCCAAAACCTCTCGCCGAGGTTGAGGATCAGTACCAGGCTATGAGCCGTAATGATCTGGTTAATCGCCATGCGACAGTGCCGCTCAGAGCTGCGGGTGATAGCGTGAGTGAAGCCAAAACGGCATGGCAGGAAGGCAATGAAACCGATATGGAGCATCAAGTTTACTTGGCGCAAAAAATGCTGGGCGTTGCAAAATACGAAGTTGATATTGCCAAGATGGAAGCTCAGTTTGAAAATGCCGATATGGTGCGTGCAGGTCTAGTACTGCAAGATAAGAATTCAGAGCTGGCCCAGAATCAGCAGGAGCTCAAGATGCTGAAAAAAGAGCTCGAAAAAATGGGAAGCAAACAAAGTGCAGATACTAATGTGCTAACTCTTGGTGACGTACTCTTCGCCTTTGACGACCACGAGCTGCAACCCGGTGCCAAACCCACAGTGAAGAAATTAGCTGATTTCTTGAGCGCACATGAGAATACCAAAGCGGTTATTGAAGGTTATACCGATTCTCTAGGCAGCGAAGCATATAATTTGGAATTATCCAAAAAACGCGCGCGGTCGATCCAAAATGTTCTGATCAATTCCGGTGTTGCAAGCGACCGTATTAGCGTTAAAGGTTATGGCGAATCGAACCCCGTGGCCAGTAACGATACTCTCGCAGGCCGACAGCATAACCGCCGTGTAGAAGTTGTATTACTGGGCAAAAACGAAGCCTATGAATCTCCGACCGTTGCCAGCATGAATTAATCCTCCCCGCTACCCCCCCAAGGTAGCCCCGAAGGCCTCCATCCTTCGACCCTTTGCCACGGACATTAAATATCCGTGGCTTTTTTCTATTTATTACCAGCTCCACAGCAAAGCCGTCCGCGCTTTCAATTTGATAAGCTAATTTTACAGAAGCGCCTTCAGTGGCTCTGATCGGCATTGCGTCTCGAAAATCCCTTTAATGACAGCAGCCCCTTACTTAGGCATTTCAACGTTCAAACCGCAGGCTGTATCAGGCAACACCTGAAAAATCTAAAAGTAAAATTAGCGTCAAAATACGATCACTGAATTGAGATTTCTGAGAGAGGAAAAATTAGTCGGTACATTGCTTAGCTGTGAAAAAGCTAGAGTATGAGTTTAATGAGAGAAGGAGAAGGAAAAATAGTCCAGGCAATACGGGATGAAATATAGGCCCCAACTGGACATACAGGCTCAGGCCAGTGATACAGAAGAAAAAAAGGAGGCCTAATGCCTCCTTTTTCTAGTGAAGTTACTTCACAACCCGCAACGCAGGCTTCTTCACCGACTTCTTACCCAGGCTGGTGGGTGGTGTGGGCTCTGGTGGCTCTGGAGTTTCCTCCGCCTCAAACACCATTCCCTGACCATTTTCACGCGCGTAAATACCGACCACGGCCCCGACCGGAACCTGAATATCGGTGGGTACCCCGCCAAAACGCGCATTGAAGCGAATCGCGTAGTTATCCATCGTCAGGCCAGCGACAGCACCCTCGGAAACGTTCAGTACAATTTGACCGTCATCGTTGACATGCTGTTGGGGTACCAGTACCCCGGATAGGTGGGTATCCACAAGAATATAAGGAGTGCACCGGTTGTCGGTTATCCACTCATAGAATGCCCGTAAAATATAGGGGCGATTGGATGTCATAGCCGGCTTACTCACAAAAGTATCCTCAACGCATTTCCCGCTCGTACTCGGTCAGGCTCTGCTGGAAGGCTTCGCGAGCGAACAGGCGATCCATATAATCCAGCAACGGCTTAACCTGCTTGGTTTTGGGCAGGCTGATTTCAAACTGCTCAAGACGCCACAACAGCGGTGCCATGCAGCAATCCACCAGAGAGAACTCTTCGTTAAAGAAGAACGGCAGTTCGGTAAACATCGGTGCGATGCCAACGAAGCTATCGCGCAACTCTTTACGAGCCGAAGCCACATCCTTGCCACCGGCAAGAATTTTATCGACCAGAGGGCACCAATCTCGCTCGATGCGGTGCATGATCTGGCGGCTCTGTGCGCGAGCAACCGGATAAACCGGCAGCAGTGGCGGATGAGGGAAGCGCTCGTCCAGGTACTCCATCATTACCTTGGTTTCGAACAACACCAAATCGCGGTCCACCAGAGTCGGCAGCGAATTGTAGGGGTTGAGGTCAGCGAGCTCGGCTGGTTTATCGTCAGAATCAACATCTATGATATCGACGGAAACTCCTTTTTCTGCAAGCACAATACGCACGCGGTGGCTGTAGTGGCTGCGACCATCGGAGAAGAAGGTCATAGAGGAGCGCTTGTTGGTAGGCACACCCATGTTCAAACTACCTCAAACTTTTGGTTAGCGAGTGCCAACCTTTTTATTCAAAATATAAAAGGGTGGAGGACTAACTCCACCACCCATCAGAGAAAAACTGCCACGCTTAGTGTTGCACGTCTTTCCAATACTCCCGGTTCAGTAACCAGGCAAAGATAAAGAACACAAATATAAACGCCAACACATAGAAACCGATGCGCTTGCGATCTTCTGCCATAGGCTCAGCAATATACTCCATAAAGTTAACCAGATCATACATAGCCTGGTCGAACTCGTCTGGAGTCATGGAGCCTTTGATTTTGCCAACCTGCAAGCTGCCACAATCCGCATCCATAATCGGGTTACCCAGCTCATCACGGACAATTTTTCCGTGGTCACGCTTGGGGCCCGGAGCACATTCAGGCAAGCCTTGCAGCTCCATCAACACGTGGGGCATAGCAACGCTGGGAAATACCAGGTTGTTCACACCGGTAGCCCGACTGTCATCCTTGTAGAAACTGCGCAGATAAGTGTAGAGCCATTCCGGGGAGCGTGAGCGAGCCACCAATGTCAGATCCGGCGGCGTGGCACCGAACCATACTTTGGAGTCGTCCGAGCGCATGGAGATCTCCATCAGGTTACCGATCTTATCGTTCCCCAAAATCAGATTCTCCATCATCAACTCTCTGGGGATATCCAGATCAGTAGCAACGCGCTCCCAGCGGGAATAGTTGGCACTGTGACAACCCATACAGTAGTTGACGAAGTACTTGGCACCGCGCTGTAAGGACGGCTTGTCCTGCAGGTCGATATCAATGTGGTCCAGCTCAACACTGGACTCAGCACCCACGGCCTTGATCGGAATAAAGGTCAGCAGACCCACAACAACGATACCAATAAACAGGATACCGAAAGTCTTACCGCCAGACGGGCTGGTGACACGCTCTGGCTCCGGGTATACCTCATCGCGGTTGGTAATCCACGGTAGCGCAGCAAAGAAAGCAGCAAGTAACAGAGCCGAAATACCAACAAAGGTATTCACAAAGCCATTCTTGTCTTGATCTTCATGACCAAAGGTAAAGTTTGCGAATGCCATCCACAGGAACAGGATACCAAAGCCAATACTCACAACCCATGAACCGATCCCTTTGCGCCCCTTTGGATTCGTCCAAACCGGCATAGTCAGGAAGAAGGCAAAGTAGAACAGAGTCGCCAACTGGGAAAGGAAGTTGCGATCCGGAGTTGGAGACTTAACCCCCAGGTAGCCCAGGATAATAAATACCGCTGCGAACAGGAGCAGCAGGCCTTTGGGCAGCCAGCCTTTATAGCGAATCGAACGCACTGGGCTCTTATCCAGCCAGGGCAGCACGAACAGAACAGCAATAGCTGCGCCCATAGCCACCAGGCCGAGGAACTTAGCTGTAAGCGGGCCAATATCCATCGTTACTGCACGCAAAATCGCGTAGAACGGCGTAAAGTACCAAACCGGCGCGATATGCGGCGGGGTCTTCAGCGGGTTCGCCTCTTCGAAGTTAGCGTATTCTAGGAAGAAACCGCCCATCTCCGGGAAGAAGAACACCACAGTGGCGAAGATAAACAGGAAGACCGCGATACCCACCAGGTCGTGGACCGAGTAGTAAGGGTGGAAAGCAATTCCATCTTTAGGAATGCCATTCTCATCCTTGTTCTTTTTAATTTCGATGCCGTCAGGGTTATTGGAGCCCACTTCGTGCAGGGCAAGAATGTGCAATACCACCAGCAGTACCAATACCAGTGGCAGAGCAATCACATGCAGGGAGAAGAAGCGGGTCAGGGTAATACCGGAAATCAGGTAGTCACCGCGAATCCACTCTACCAGGCTGTCCCCAATACCGGGTATGGCCCCAAACAGAGATACGATCACCTGGGCGCCCCAGTAGGACATCTGTCCCCACGGCAGCACATAGCCCATAAAGGCTTCCGCCATCAGCACCAGGTAGATGCACATACCGAATATCCACACCAGCTCGCGCGGTGGCTTGTAAGAGCCGTACATCAAGCCGCGGAACATATGTAGGTACACCACTACGAAGAATGCAGACGCACCTGTCGAGTGGAGATAGCGGATCAACCAGCCCCATTCCACATCGCGCATGATGTATTCAACGGAGGCAAAGGCTCCTTCGGCGGAAGGGGTGAAACTCATCACCAGCCAGATACCTGTCAACAGCTGGTTGACCAGTACTAGCAGGGAGAAAACACCGAAGAAATACCAGAGGTTAAAGTTTTTGGGCGCATAGTACTTGCCCATATGCTTATCCCAGGCCTGGTAGATCGGCAGTCGCTGATCTACCCAGTCACCGAAATTTGCTAGCCATTTCATGCAGCGCCCTCCTGGTCTACACCAATCACGATTACGTCGTCGCTCTCATAGGAATAAGGCGGAACCTCCAGGTTCGTCGGTGCCGGAACACCGGCATAGACCCGACCAGCCATATCGTACTTGGAGCCGTGACAGGGACAGAAGAAGCCGCCCATCCACTCGGCACCACCCAAATCAGCGGCGCCGACTTCGGGGCGGTACATCGGGGCGCAGCCCAGGTGTGTGCACAAGCCAACCAGGACTAACAGCTTCGGTTTGATAGAGCGGTTTTCCGGATTTACATAAACCGGCTGAATGGATTCCTCGGAGTTGGGGTCCCGCAACAGCGGCTCCACTTTCTCCAGGTCCTGCAATATCTCGTCTGTTCGACGAACC
The DNA here is from genome assembly GCF_041447225.1 of Microbulbifer echini. Lineage (NCBI taxonomy): Bacteria > Pseudomonadati > Pseudomonadota > Gammaproteobacteria > Cellvibrionales > Microbulbiferaceae > Microbulbifer > Microbulbifer echini. Next base: position 150,227 of record NZ_JBGMEL010000007.1, read on the forward strand.
ACATATACCGGCTTGCCTCGCCACTCAACGGTGACCATCTGGCCCGGCTCGATTTTGCTAATGTTGTACTTAACCGGAGCGCCCGCAGCTTTTGCCTTGGCACTCGGATTCCAGGAGGCGACGAAGGGCACGGCAACCCCAACCGCACCCGCACCACCAACGACAGAGGTAGCAGCGGTCAAGAAACGACGCCGTCCTACATTTACACCGTCATCACTCATGACGTAGTTCTCCCATCACAGCGATCCCGGGAAAACCGGAAATGCGCTGGCCCAAACCCAAAAAGTCTTGAAAGAAGTCCCGCTCCGGCAGATTGCCCGCGCGAATAAACCCCACAAATCAAGCGGATACAAATCCGCGCAATGTTAAAGAAAATGCCATTTTGATACAAGGCAAAGACATGGGGAACGTCAGGAATTGCGTGGTGGAACCATGAGAAATCAAGCAAAACCCAGAACGGCCGCTCAAATCCTCAAACACAGGACAGAAAAAAGCCCGGCAGAAGCCGGGCCAAAAAGAAAGCTTAACGCTTGGAGAATTGCGGTTTCTTACGCGCTTTGCGCAGACCGACTTTCTTACGCTCAACCTCACGAGCATCGCGGGTAACATAACCAGCGGCGCGCAGGGTTTGACGCAGCTCCTCATCGTACTGCATCAGGGCGCGGGTCAGGCCGTGACGGATAGCACCCGCCTGACCAAAAGAACCACCACCTTTTACAGTTGCGATGATGTCGAATTTTTCGACCAGATCAACCTTTTCCAGCGGCTGACGCACGATCATGCGAGCCACCTGGCGACCAAAGTATTCGTCCAGGGCGCGACCATTTACGCTGATCTTGCCTTCACCAGGCACGATAAATACACGAGCGGTGGAGGTCTTGCGGCGGCCGGTACCGTAGTATTGAGTAGTTGCCATCAGATTTATTCCCGTTTAGATCGCCAGTTCAATCGGCTGTTGTGCCGTGTGAGGATGTTCACTACCGCCGTATACTTTCAGCTTTTTGAACATGGCTCGACCCAGAGGACCCCTCGGCAGCATACCTTTAACGGCGCTTTGGATGGTGCGCTCGGGCGCTTTCTCGATCAACTTTTCAAAGCTGATCGACTTCAGACCACCGGGATAGCCGGAGTGGCTGTGGTAGATCTTGTCTTTGGCCTTGTTGCCGGTCACGCGAACCTTCTCGGCATTGATCACAATAATGTAATCGCCAGTGTCCACGTGGGGCGTGTATTCAGGCTTGTGCTTGCCACGCAGGCGGTGCGCGATCTCGGCGGAAATACGGCCGAGGGTCTTGTCCGCAGCGTCAACAATGTACCAGTCGCGTGTTACCGCTTCCGGTTTGGCACTGTATGTCTTCATGTTATAAACACCTGTAATATGACCCCCTAGTATTAGGGGCCGTCCCACAAAAGAGCGCGGATAGTACAAAAGGAGTGCTCGCTTTTCAAGCGGTTTATAGCCCCTAACCTAGGGCCGTATGCACCGAAATCACTCCGGGCGATGCGCCCTCTCCAGGTACTCCCGAGACTGCATTTCCAATAGCCGGCTGACCGTTCGCTCAAACTCAAAACGGAGGTGCTGTCCAGCGTATAATTCCTCAGCCGGCGCCTCCGCAGAAATCACCAACTTGACACAGCGGTCATAAAATTCATCTACCAGATTGATAAAACGGCGCGCCTGGGCATCCATACGCTCATCAAACCTCGGCACCGCAGCCAGCAGAACCGTCTGGAACTCTCGCGCCAACTCTATATAGTCATTCTGGGAGCGGGGACCGTCGCAGAGGTCCACAAAATCAAACCAGGCAACATCATCGGCCACTTTCAAGGCCCGAATCGGGCGCCCCTCGACCTGTAGCTCCACGTTGTTGCGCATCTCACTGCCATCCACACTCAGACGAGCGAAGCTGCGGGACAGATTTTCATCTGCCTCTCTATCGAGAGGTGCGTGGTACAACTCCAACAACTCCAGAGTGCGCAGGCGGTAATCGGTGCCTCCATCGACATTCACTACCTTGGTGTGACGCTGCAGGAGTTTAATGGCCGGCAGGAAGCGCGCCCGCTGCAAGCCATCCTTATAAAGCCCCTCCGGCTCAATATTGGAAGTGGCCACCAGTGCCACTCCGCGGCGGAATAACGCCTCCAGCAGACCCGCCAAGATCATGGCGTCGGCAATATCTGACACAAAGAACTCATCAAAACAAAGCACCCGGGCCCGTCCCGCGATCTTATCCGCCACTTTTTCCAGGGGATTCTTCTCCCCGGCATACTCTTTCAGGTCCCCGTGTACCTGGCGCATAAAACGATGGAAGTGTGTTCGCTGCTTCTGGGCAAATGGCAGGGATTCATAAAATGCATCCATAAGGTATGTCTTGCCCCGTCCGACCCCCCCCCAAAAATAGATCCCTCGCTCCGGACCGGTATCCGTACGGCGCAGTCGTGCGAGCATATTTGCCACAAAGCCCCGCTCCCCCCTGGCCACTAAACGTAGATGCAAGTCTTGCAACTCCTGCACGGCCGCGCGCTGGGACAAATCCTCAATAAAGTCGGGACGTTGCAAATCACTTTCATAGCGCTCAAGAGGAGTAAATCGTTGGGGTTTAGCGGGCAACATAGAGGAAAATATCTTTAACAACTGGATTACTGGCGCGCACTCTACCAAATTCAACACAGAGCCGCCTAGGCGGCAAAGACTCGACGAGCTGAGAGTACTTTTCGCCGCCACCCAGGCTTGATTCGCCAGCCGACACTGGCGATTCGGAATTGTCAGTAAATCGGTGTATCGCAAACCACCAACAATCTTAATTGTCGGATTAATAATCGCGTATACTGGGCCCGCTAACAGGGGGCATCAGCCACTTTAAGGGGCTTCCCGGGGCCTGGGGCGACAATACTCCCCAAATACACCGCCATCCATCATGCACCAGGGATCGCCAGTGCCATATAAGAGCAAGTTCAGGAGGTAGGAAGTGCACTCTACATCGGTATTAATTCTAGCTGGCATCCTCGGCATGACGCTGGGTGCATTCTTGGCGTACCTCGCTATTCGCGGACGCTCCAGTGTCGATCGCTCGCAAGAGTTGGAACAGCGCCTACACGAAGCCAATGACAAGCTCGAAGACTTCCAGCTTCAAGTCAATGAACACTTCGACCAGACCTCCCAGTTGGTTCACAATCTGACCGAAAGCTATAAAGAGATACACGAATATCTGTCGAATAGTGCCTTACGCCTATCCAATCAGGATATAGGGCGGCAAATGCTGGAAGCCGGTAGCGGCAAGCTGAAGGAAGATGACACACAGCTTCAGGATATGGGCCCACCAAAAGACTGGGCCCCAAAAGAACCCGGCGCCAAAGGCACCCTCGCTGAAGACTACGGCCTAGAAAAAGAGGCGCACGCAGGTAACTGAGCAAACCTGTCGGGGATCAAAGAAAAGGCGGGTAATCCCGCCTTTTTTAATGTGTCCGTGTAAATTTAAAATTTACAGGCTCTGGTAGTAATCCATAAGGATCTGAGCCACTTCCGGGCGGGAAAACTCCTGCGGAGGCGCAATACCATCCCCCAGCATCTCCCGCACCTTGGTACCGGACAACAGAATAAAGTCTTCCTTGGTATGATCCGGCACATCCCGCATCATCACTACCTTATTGAGCTTCTTTGAATAAGCGGTGTGGTCGGCACGGAAGATTTCAATTTCCAAAGCACCCTCGGGGACTTTTTCATCAAAGATTGTCTGCGCATCAAAGGCGCCGTAGTAATCGCCAACACCGGCGTGGTCGCGACCTACGACGAGGTGGCTACAACCGCAGTTTTGGCGGAACACCGCGTGCAGAACCGCCTCGCGGGGACCTGCATAGAGCATATCAAAGCCATAACCGGTCACCATTACCGTATTGGCCGGGAAGTAGAGCTCCACCATCTTGCGGATCGAGGCATCCCGTACCGGGGCGGGAATATCGCCAGGCTTCAGCTGCCCCAGTAACATGTGAATCAGTACACCGTCAGCCTCAACCCCATCCAGGGCCATCTTACACAGCTCTTCGTGGGCACGGTGCATGGGGTTGCGGGTTTGGAATGCCACCACCTTACTCCAGCCGCGCTCAGCGAATTCGTTGCGAATTTCCACTGCGGTGCGGAAGGTATCCGGGAAATCATTCAGGAAGTAGCTGAAATTAAGCACTTCGATTGGGCCTGAAATCACCTTGCGACCAGCAGACTTAAACGTGGCGACACCGGGGTGCTTGTCATCCAAAGTACCGAAAACCTGCTCGGCCATCGTATCCATCTGCGCATCGGAAACGGTTTCAATCGCCTCCACATCCATCACCGCCAGTACCGGGTTACCCTCAACATTTGGGTCGCGTAGGGCGATACGGGAGGCGCCTTCAATTGCCCGGGTATCCTCTACAACATTCAATACCGGAACCGGCCAAAAAAGCCCATCGACAGTGCGCAGGGTCTCCGCCACACTCAGTGCATCCGCCAAGTTCATATAACCGTGCAAAGGATTAAAGTAACCCGCACCCAGCATTACCGCGTTGGCAGCGGCAGCGGAACTGACCACAATAGAGGGCAGCGATTCCGCTTCATGCATCAACTGGTGATGCCGCTCACTGTCATAAACAAAGCGAGGTTGCAAATCAACACTGCCATGGGGGCGAACAAGGGACATTTTGGTCTCCAAATACTTAGGTTGCCGGTTAGTCTTAAAATTGCGACTGGTTATTATACGCATCTGTGCTGGCCGACCAATGTCAAACCTATACAGGATGAGAGAGTATAGCCCCCCGCCTGCGGTCAACCTGAGGACCAAATTTACCACCCACCGATATTGGCTCGATGAATAAAACAGCCTGAACTCGCATTCTGCGAAAAAGACAATGTCTACGAGCAGCGTCATTGACTAACCACAAAAACACTTATCCCCACCAAGGCTATTCAAACGGCTCAAACCAAAATGTCTAAAAAAAAGTTATTTAAAAGAGCCTCAGATCCATTCTGTGATAAGTCTTGAAGCCGTAATGAACCTCAGGCAATGAAGAGCCCGTGTGGCAGCCCTGAACAACAATGCCCACTTTTTAAAATGCATTCGCCCAACCAAAATCCATCCAACGACCAGGAATACCAGCGGAAAACCCACTCCGGGCAGAAATTCCATCGGAGACTCACGCTCCCCCGAAGCAATACCAATCTGCTGGGAGCTAATCGGAAGCACCGAGAGGGTTACGCTGCGTAAAAGTCGAACGAAGACTCTTTATCTCCCCTTACTGAGCCCCCAGCCAACAGAGTCGAGCCTCCCCTACTCAGCGAATCCCCGGCAAGACGTGTGTATAATCAGCGCAAAGAGGAGTCTCGAGTGTCCCAAAATCGCTTTTTACAGGACTGGGCCCTGCCTGCCCTGATAGGCCTGACCATGGCCGCCCTGCTGCTGGTGCTATTTCCGCAGTTGCGCGGTGCAAACCCCACCCCGCCGCAGGAGAGTTGGCAGGGGCCGATATCCTATGCCCAGGCCGTCAATATGGCCGGACCTGCTGTAGTGAATATCTATACGCGCATGGCACTGCCACAGCGGCAACATCCGTTATTTAACGACCCCCTTTTTCGCCGGCTGTTCGACAATATGAACGTCCCGCAGAGGGAGCGTATGCAATCGAATCTGGGCTCCGGGGTTATCGTCAGCGACAATGGTTATATTCTCACCAACCACCATGTTGTCGATCAGGCCGCTGCTATCGTTATTCTGCTGGCTGATGGCCGCGAAGCACACGCCCGCATGGTCGGAAGCGACGTCGACTTTGACCTGGCCGTCTTAAAAATTGAACTGGACAATCTCACCTCAATCTCTGTGGGCGAGCCTGAATCTGCCCAAGTGGGCGATGTAGTACTCGCAATCGGAAACCCCTTTGGGGTCGGTCAGACCGTCACCCAAGGTATTATCAGCGCCAAAGGCCGCCACCTGGAAAACTCCGGCACCGGCAGCCACCTACAAAACTTTCTGCAAACTGATGCGGCGGTCAATCCCGGTAATTCAGGGGGCGCGCTGGTAGATTCTCGAGGTCGCCTACTCGGCATCAATACCTCCATACTCAACCAATCCGGTTATTCCGGCGGAATCAGTTTCGCGATTCCCGCCAATATCGCCTTCAAGGTGATGCAGGACATCATCGCTTACGGTCGCGTCGTGCCCGGCTGGCTGGGTATTGAAGCCAGTGCCATCAGCCCACAGATGGCCAAAGAGTTTAAGCTGGCCTCTACCGGGGGCGTTATGATTACCGCAATTTACAATGAGAGCCCAGCCCACAGCGCCGGACTCAAGCCAGGGGATGTGATTACCCATATCGACGGGCTACCCATTGGCGATGGAAAGCAGGGAGAGGCCACCATGGCAACCCTGCGACCAGGAGACACCATCTCCATAACCTTTACCCGCGAGGGTGCATCCCACACCGTAGAGGCAACGGTGTCAGTCAAACCTGACACGACAGCGCCCGAAGAATAATCAATTAACGCAACACGGAAGGTAAATCTATGCGCGCAATCATCCTCTGTATTCTCCTGGTTTTGACAGCTGGGCAATCCCGAGCGGACGATAAGGAGGAGCTATCACAACTGCTGCATCACTTTATTGAAAATGCTGCCAGCAGTGCCGAGGTTCATCGGCGCTTCTGGGCCGAGGATCTGATTTACACCAGCTCTGCCGGCAAGCGGTTTGGCAAAACACAAATTATGCAGGGAATGGAAGTCTCACCCGACGAGCCGGTAACGATGCGTTATGCAGCGGAAGATATCGATATCCGCCTACTGGGCGATACGGCAATCGTGGCTTTCAAACTGGTGGCTAACGACAGAAGCAACGGGGTGAAGAACTATTACTTCAATACCGGCACCTTTGCCAAACGCAAAGGCGATTGGTACGTAGTCGCCTGGCAGGCAACTCAAATTCCCAACGAGGGAAAACCCAGTGAGAAAAAATAATACCCGGAGCAGACCCCGTTAATCCTCCACCTGGGCCTCTCGCCAGTTCTCACGGACATTTAGCATAAATTGAGATTCACTGGGGACATCCGCCTGGGCGATCAGCCCCCGCGCAAACGCCTCCACGTCTTGTCTGCTTCTGCCTTGGCCGGAAAAAGAGGCACGTACTTTTATAAACTTATCTTTGCGCACAAACAGGTAAGTATGGGTATCAAACCGCTCCCCATCGGCAGAAAGGAAATAGCCAGAAAGTCTGGCCACCGGGGTGTCCCGCCCTTGAATACGCCAACTTTCTGACGCTTCCTCACTGAGATCCAATACCTGCCACTGCGCCTCCCTTTCCACCAACTGAAGCTCCTCGCGCACTCTGTCCAGTTCGCGCACCTGCGTTAACGCCAAATCCTCCCACTGCCAGTTGGGAATCGGGTACACAAAAACATCTACTGAGTCGAACTGAAAATGGCGATGTATATACCGGGCCTGAGCGCCAAACAAAGGGTGGCTGGCAAGCTCCAGTGGATTGCTCACATATTCGCCGACAGAATCCGGTAAATTCAGCGCAGAATGGTAATCACTTGCACCGATTGAGCGGTAGAGGTACTCCGGAGCCATGGCCCCACTCTCTTGCACGTGGGCAATCAACTTCGATGCCACCACTTGAGCCAGCCCCCTCTTCGCCGCTTCCGGGGGAGTGAATAAATTGACCGTAGTGGTGAAAGGGAATTCCAGCTGATAGCGCTGTAAAGGCAGACCGTGCCAAGTGAGGATTGCATCGACATGAATGTCCCGAGTTGTGCTCATAGGAGCCAACATCATGGTAGCTCCGGCAATCACCGCCTCACCGATATCTTCAACGCCCTCTTCGGTATATCCGGCCGAGGTTATCAGTAATTGATAGGGAACATCCTCATTACCAAGCTGTACCGAACGAAAAGCAGCGGCCCCCTCCAATGCCCGGAGTAACTCGGCATAATCCAACACACCAAACTGGCAGTGCTTCAACAGAGAGCTGTCGCCATAGTCATTACAGCGCTGCTCAAAATCCGCCTCAGGCATTTTTGCGAACAGCGAAATGGGCGGGAGGTTCTGCTCGGCCCGGGTGTAATCCGCGGCACTGTACTCATTGGTGACCACACAACCGGTCAACAACAAGACGATTAAAGCCAATAGTATTTTACGCATGATGTGTCTTGCTGGCGCTGATGCCGAAGCGGTGCGCAATGCACACGCTTACTTCTTGACTCGAAATGCAGCCGAGCGCGCATGTGCCTCCAGTCCCTCACCACGAGCGAGGGTAGCAGCCACACGACCGAGTTGATCGGCACCTTGCGGTGAACAAAAAATAATTGAACTGCGCTTCTGAAAATCGTAAACGCCCAGGGGGGAGGAGAAACGCGCTGTACCACTGGTGGGCAACACGTGGTTGGGACCAGCACAATAGTCCCCCAGAGCTTCAGCAGTATAGCGGCCCAGGAAGATGGCGCCTGCATTACGAATTTGCGCTAACAAAGGCTCTGGATCAGCTACAGAAACTTCCAGGTGTTCCGGTGCGATACCGTTTGAAATTTGCAGTGCCTGCTCAAGGGAGTCCACCAGAATCAGGGCTCCACGATCCAATAGAGATTTGGTCGCTATCTCAGCCCGGGGTAGATCCTCCAACTGGCGTAGTAGGGATGCCTCCACAGCATCGAGGAACTCACTATCGGGGCATAACAGAATTGACTGCGCTTGCTCATCGTGTTCGGCCTGAGACAGCAGGTCCATCGCGATCCAATCGGGGTCTGTAGCACCGTCACAAATCACCAGGATCTCTGAAGGCCCGGCGATCATATCGATAGCCACATGACCAAAGACAGCACGCTTGGCGCTGGCGACAAAGATATTGCCGGGGCCGACTATTTTATCCACAGAATCAATGGTTTCGGTGCCATAGGCCAGAGCCGCCACCGCTTGTGCACCGCCAATAGTAAACACCTGATCGACCCCGGCTATAGCCGCCGCCGCCAAAACCAAATCACTGATTTCGCCCTGGGGAGCAGGGACTACCATGGTCACCGAATCCACACCCGCAACCTTGGCCGGAATGGCATTCATTAACACCGAGGACGGATAACTGGCTTTGCCACCGGGAACGTAAATACCAACGCGCTCCATTGGCGTAATCTGCTGTCCCAATACCGTGCCATCGGCCTCGGTATAGCGCCAGGATTCTTGCTTCTGCCGCTCGTGGTAACTCCGCACTCGCTGAGCGGCAATTTCCAGGGCTTCGCGCTCTTCGGCACCAATACGCCCGAGCGCCTGATCCAGCTCCAGTGACGCCAATAAAAAGTCTTCAGCCACAACAAGATCACGCCGGTCAAACCGGTTGGTATATTCAACTACGGCGGCATCTCCACGGCTGCGCACCTGTTGCAGGATCTCCGCAACGGTTGCCTCAACCTGCTCATTGGCCACCGCCTCCCAGGCGAGCAGCTGTTTTAATTGCGTGTCGAAATTTTTTTCAGCTGCATTCAGCCTGCGAATAATCTTGCGAGTCATGACTTCCGGGGACTTTTAGTTTTGTGCGACCGCCGCTGATAATTTTTCGATCAGCTCACTGATGGGCTGATACTTCATCTTCATCGCGGCTTTATTGACGATTAGGCGACTGCTGATATGGGCAATCATTTCGCGGGCCTCGAGGCCGTTGGCTTTCAAAGTATTGCCACTGTCGACAATATCCACTATCTCATCGGCCAGATCCATTAATGGAGCCAGCTCCATAGCGCCATACAATTTAATGATATCCACTTGGCGACCCCGAGCCGCGTAATGACGCTTGGCACTCTCGACAAACTTTGTCGCCACTTTAATCCGACCCGACGGCAGTGCCGCACCCTTCACGCCTGCTGTCATCAGGCGACAGCGTGCGATCTCCAAATCCAGGGGTTCATAGAGACCATCGGAGTGATGTTCCAGCAAAGTGTCTTTTCCGGCAACGCCGATATCGGCCGCCCCATGCTGCACATAAGTAGGGACATCAACACCGCGCAAAAGGAGTAGTCGAACCCCCTCACGGTTGGTGGGAAAAATCAGCTTGCGACTCTTCCCCAGATCTTCCAGCGGCTCCAGGCCCGCAGCGGCGAGTAGCGGTAAAGTTTCTTGCAGAATGCGCCCCTTGGTCAGGGCGATAGTGATTTGCATAGTCATTATTCAGCCGGCTTGTCTTCGACAGCCGCCCTATTCAAAGGCGGCCTTCTCCACTTACTAACCGGGCACTCGGCGAATATTCGCCCCCAGCTGCTGTAATTTTTCCTCGATACACTCGTAACCCCGGTCAATATGGTAGATACGGTCTACGATGGTCGTACCTTCCGCCACCATACCCGCAATAACCAAACTCGCCGACGCACGCAAATCCGAGGCCATCACAGGCGCTCCCTTAAGCTTTTCCACGCCAGTGACAAACGCAGTATTGCCCTCGAGGGTGATATCAGCCCCCATGCGATTCAGCTCGTGTACTTGTATCAGTCGGTTCTCAAAAATCGTCTCGACCACCGCACCCTTGCCCTCTGCCACCGCATTCATAGCGGTAAACTGCGACTGCATGTCGGTGGGAAATGCCGGGTAGGGCGCCGTGCGGAAACTGACCGCTTTGGGGCGATTACCCTTCATATCCAACTCGATCCAGTCATCGCCGCAACTCAGATGGGCGCCCGCCTCTTCGAATTTCAGTAAAACAGCATCCAGGATATCCGCGCGAGTGTGCAGAAGACGTACCTTGCCTCTGGCGGCTGCGGCCGCCGCAAGGAAAGTGCCAGTTTCGATGCGATCCGGCATAACCGTAAAGGTACAAGAGTTCAGCTTGGGTACGCCGTGAATACGCATAGTGTCGGTGCCGACACCCTCTATTTGCGCCCCCATGGCGATGAGGAATTCTGCCAAGTCGACAATTTCGGGCTCCCGTGCCGCATTGTGCAGTACCGTGGTTCCCTCAGCCAAGGCCGCAGCCATCAACAGGTTTTCTGTCCCACCAACCGTTACTTTCTCCATAACGATATTGGCGCCTTTTAGGCGGCCATTTGAGCGAGCGCGGATGAAACCACCATCAATGGTAATTTCGGCCCCCATCGCCTCCAGCCCCTTCAAGTGAATGTCCACAGGACGACTGCCGATCGCACAACCACCGGGGAAAGAAACATTGGCCACACCGTGACGCGCCAGCAGTGGACCCAGCACCAGAATAGAGGCGCGCATGGTTTTCACCAGCTCGTAGGGTGCTGTCAGATCGTTAACCGAACGCGGGTCTATCTCGACACCCAGTTTTTCATCAATTGTGACTTCGCACCCCATACATCGCAGCAGGGTGATCATCGTAGTGATGTCGTTAAGGTGTGGCAGATTATGAATATGCACTGGGCCATCGGCCAACAAAGTTGCGGCCAATATTGGCAGTGCGGAATTCTTTGCACCAGAAATTCGCAAGGTGCCAGAAATTGGGCTGCCACCCTCTATTATTAACTTATCCATTCGGTCTCGTATATCGGGAGTCGCCTGTTTTCAGGCGACGGGTTAACGACTGGCTTCTTCTGGAGTAAGGGTCTGCATTTGCACGGCGTGTAGAGTGCCATCGGCAATCTTTTCATTCAGTGCTGCATAAACGAGCTGTTGCTTTTTTAAGCGACTGAGCCCTTCGAAGGCACTACTCACCACGGTTACCATCACGTGGCTGCCTTCAAAAGTGACGTCTACATTACTCTCGGGGATATGACCCTCAATTAGGGTTTTGATTTCATCTGGTTGCATAGGTGGGATTTGCGTTAGTTAAAAAACAGCACGCAAGTGTACTTGAATCGAAGAGGGTGCGCAGCTGCACACCCTGAAGTTCACCGACTAGCTCACTTTATCAGCGACATCCTGCCCGGCGGACCAATTGGAGATGACCTTGTCGATATCGCCATAGGTCTGCATAGACTGGGAAAACTGGCTGCGGAAGGTCTTGCCCAGGTTAACGCCGTTTAAGATGACATTGATTAACTTCCACTGGCCCGCGCGATTACGCACCAGGGTATAGGATACTTTGGTAATACCCTCTTTGCTGCGCACTTCCTGCAGCACATTGACACGGTTACCGCTGGGTTGCGTTCCAGGGTTAACCACCTTCACATCAAGGTCGCCAAAATTCGCTACGCCGCGAGCAAATGTTGCCACCAGATCACGCCGGAAAGCGCTGGCAAAGCGGGAGCGCTGGGTTGCCGTGGCCTGTTTGGCATAGCGCCCCATTACACCGCGGGCGATAAAGTCAAAATCCACAACCGGCGTCAGCACACCCTCTATAGCACTGTAATATCTCTGTGGATCAGTGTTGGCATATTGCCCATTTGAGCGAATCACACCGAGAAGTTTTTCGGAAACCCCCTCGATCATTACATAGGGGTTTTGATCGGCATTCGCAGCGGGAACCACAGCAGACACCAGTACTGCGCAAAGTAAGAATCTTAGCCATCGGGAAAAACCGTACCGACCAATCCAAAATGATGTGTTCACAAATACTCTCCAATTAGCAAATCATTCCTTGGACGCACACAGCGAAAATAAGTGCCATGACGAGACTACTGGCATTTGCTCCCAGGGAAATGGGAGCTTGTCGTTCATCCTCTGAGTGACATAGCTGACAGCAGCGGCGGCAGACTATACCATGGCCGCGTCCGGTGGTGTGGCAGTGTACGAGCGTGTCATTTGCCCCACCGGCTGGCGGCTGGCTTTCTGAAATGCCTGTTACGGGCTCACAATCAGATTAGCACGACAACAGTGGATCTACTGCGGCCAGGCTCAGGATCTAAAATCTGCATCCCATAACGTCCATGCCCGCGAATAACTTGGGCGAAGGAAGCGATCAAAGATACCGAGTAAAATGAGAAGTTATTAAATTAGAAGTCAGTAACCAGAGGCACCCAATGACCCGAGAACTAATAATGGAAGCTGGGCAACGCACTGTTCGCATGGAAACAGAAGCTGTTGCCGCACTGGAACACAGGATCAATGGCGAGTTCCAACGCGCCTGCGAAATGATCCTACAGTGCCCCGGCCGTGCCATTGTGACAGGCATGGGCAAGTCGGGGCATATCGGCCGCAAAATAGCAGCCACCCTCGCCAGCACCGGCACGCCGAGCTTTTTTGTGCATCCCGGCGAAGCGAGCCACGGGGACCTGGGAATGATCACTCGCGACGATCTGGTAATTGCCATCTCAAATTCCGGCTCTTCCGCCGAGGTTCTGACCTTGCTGCCCCTACTGAAGCGCTTGGGCATCCCCATGGTGAGCATGACCGGCAAAGCCGACTCCCCTCTGGCGCAGGCGGCAGAGGCCAACCTGGATATCTCAGTGCAAACAGAAGCCTGCCCCCTTAACCTGGCCCCCACATCCTCGACAACCGTCACCCTGGTAATGGGTGATGCCCTGGCCGTTGCCCTCCTCGAGGCGAGAGGGTTCACCGCCGAGGACTTCGCTTTTTCCCACCCAGGTGGCGCCCTAGGCCGACGCCTGCTACTCAAAGTGGAAGACGTGATGCACGCAGGAGAGGAGTTGCCGCAGGTTCACCCAGAAACCCTTCTCTCCAAAGCCTTACTGGAAATGACCACCAAAGGATTTGGTATGACCACTATCGTTGACCAGAAAGGGGAGTTGCTCGGTGTGTTTACCGATGGCGACTTGCGCCGTGTCATTGACCATAAAATCGAGCTGGATAAAGCCACCATGGAACAGGTTATGAGCCACCGCCCCAAAACAGTTTCCGCCGACACATTAGCCGCGGAAGCGCTGCGCATCATGGAAGACTACAAGATCACGGCCCTGGTGGTGGAAGACGAAGCCCACTTTCCCGTCGGCGTATTGCATATGCACGATATACTCCGCGCCGGCGTAATCTGAGATAATCGAAGAAATTGCGGGGAGAATGAGCACCCCGCTATAAGCAATTAAGGAAGACCCTGGTGATTTCCGAAGATGCATTAAAGAGCGCTTTGCAGAAAGTGCGCTGGTTGGTATTGGATGTAGACGGCGTCCTCACCGATGGCAAACTCTATTTCGACAATAATGGCAACGAGCTGAAAACCTTTAATACTTTAGATGGGCACGGTATTAAGATGCTGCAGAGTTCGGGGGTCCGGGTAGCGATTATCACTGGGCGACGCAGCTCTGTGGTCGAGCGCCGCGCGCACGACCTCGGAATCACCAAACTTATTCAGGGGCGCGAGGATAAATTTTCCGCCCTTCAGGAGCTGTTAGCTGACGAATCCTGCCGCCTCGAAGATATTGCCTATATCGGCGACGATTACCCGGACCTGCTGGTTATGACCCGCATCGGCTGTCCCATCGCTCCCCCAAATGCCGCCCCGCCCGTTCGCGAGCGCGCCCTATGGATCACCCACGCTCGTGGTGGCGAAGGTGCCGTGCGCGAAGCCTGTGATCGCATTATGCAGGTACAGGGGACATTTGATTCAGCACTGGCGCCCTACATAGGAGAGCAGTAGTGCGCACCTGGCTACCACTGTTGCTGGTGGTATCCCTAATCAGCGCCGGACTCTGGCTCTCGGAAAGCCCCCCAGAACAGCTTCTGGGGATGCGCCCCACTCCACAGCAGCATGATAAAGCCGCGGAACTGATCATCCGAAATGCCAAAACGCGCCATTTTAATGAAGCCGGAAACCTGGCTTACCGGGTGGATGCGGAGCAAATAACCTACTACCAGTTTAAACGTCGTGACCGGGCAGACCTTACCGAGCCCCGCATGCTCTTTTATCAGGATGACCAGCCAAAGTGGCGCACCGAATCCCGCCGGGGGGTGGCCCACAATCGTGGCGAGCGGGTTGTTTTACGCGGCAAGGTAGAAATTGATGAACTACCGACCCCTGGTGGTATCAAATTGGAAACGCCAAGTCTTACGATTTTGCCCGGCAAGGAATTCGCCGAGACAGACAAAGTTGTTACTATTAGTTCCGGCCCCAACCGCACCACAGGAAAGGGGATGCGCGCTTACTTAAATGAAGATCGGGTGGAAATACTGTCCGACGTAAAGAGCATCTATGACACTGACTAAATACCGCCATCTGTTGAAAACCTCCGCCATTGCAGCCCTGGTACTCACAGCCTCTAGCGCTGTAGCCCTCCCTGAAGATCGCCAACAACGGATCAATATCAGCTCTGATGCAATGAACGCAGGTCTCAATAATAACTTGGTGGTATATAATAAGAATGTTGTTATAACTCAGGGATCTTTAAAGATTCAGGCTGATCGCGTCGAGGTTTACTTCACCCCGGAGAAAGAGATCAGCCGTGTCGTAGCCATCGGTAAGCCCGCACATTTCCAGCAAAAAATTCTACAAACTGAGCGCCCGGTGAAGGCCAAAGCCCAGAAAATCGTTTATCGGGTAAGCTCTGAGGAACTCCAGCTCACAGGCAAGGCCCATGTGGACCGGGAAGGTAACACGCTGGCCGCCGAGAAAATTGACTACGACCTCACCACCGAGCAAATGAGTGCCCAGGGCCAGACAGGCAAGGGGCGCGTGGAAATGACCTGGAAGCCCGAGAAAAAAGAAAGTACACCCAGTAACGGTGATAACAAGGGACAGTAGGGTCCCTGGGCACCACTCGGGCACCAAAGCTCTAGATATAATTGCACCGGCGGACATTACTATGTCCGCGGCATGGATAGATTTCGGTACACACTATGCCAACGCTCAAAGCGTTACACCTCGCCAAGCAGTATAAAAAAAGAAAAGTTGTCCAGGATGTCAGTGTCAGCGTTTCCAGCGGGCAGGTCGTGGGCCTTCTCGGACCCAACGGCGCCGGGAAAACCACCTGTTTCTATATGATTGCCGGTCTGGTACAGGCCGACGCTGGGCGGGTGATGATTGACGACGAGGATATTACCCGACTGTCCATGCACGGTCGGGCGCGCAAGGGAATAGGCTACCTCCCCCAGGAGGCGTCCGTTTTTCGCCGCCTGAGCGTTAAAGACAACATCCTGGCTATTCTTGAAACCCGCAAAGACCTCTCCAGAGCTGAGCGCCAACAACAGGCACAAGAGCTACTCGAGGAGTTCCACATTACTCACATAGAGCAGAGCCTGGGCATGGCCCTCTCTGGGGGAGAGCGCCGCAGGGTAGAGATTGCTCGTGCCTTGGCCACCAACCCCAGCTTCGTCCTTCTGGACGAGCCCTTCGCAGGGGTAGACCCCATATCAGTCAATGATATCAAAGGGATCATCCGCCACCTTCGGGACCGCGATATCGGAGTCCTCATCACCGATCATAATGTACGCGAGACTCTCGATATCTGCGAGACGGCCTATATAGTCAGCGAAGGCCACATCATTGCTGAAGGCACCCCGAATGAAGTTCTTGCCAACCAGCAGGTTCGCGAAGTCTATTTGGGACACGAATTCACTATTTAAAGTGAATCACCGATCATTGTCCTCTCTCCTGCCAATTTGCATTAAATGAGTCATCAGTCCGAATCACGACCCCCAGCTTTCGCTCCGGGGTCGGCACGCTTATTGCTTGTAATGGTTTGGAGAGAAAGGTAGTCTGCGCCATCTCAGGACAATTTGATAATCACTCTGTCGTATGGCCTGCGGCTCTCTATTATGAAGCAGTCTCTCCAGCTCAAACTCGGCACTCAGCTGACAATGACTCCCCAGTTGCAACAGGCAATTCGCCTCCTGCAACTATCCACCCTCGATCTGCAGCAAGAGGTCCAGGCAGCACTTGACAGCAATCCAATGCTGGAGGCGGATAGTGAAGAACTGCCAGCAAAAACAGAAGAGCCGCAGCCCCAAGCAGAGCAAGCGCCCGAAAGTGCCGCTCAACCTTTAGAGGAAAGAGACCTCACTGAGAGGGACTGGGAGCAAAACCTCCCCGATGAACTTCCCGTCGACTCCCGCTGGGATGACATCTACACCAGCCACAGCAGTGGCCACGATGCCGATTCGCCAGCCTTTGAACGCAACTCCACCTCAATCGACCTACAGGACCACCTGCGCTGGCAGCTCAACCTGACCCCCTTATCCGAACAGGATAAGTGGATTGGTGAGAACCTCATAGACGGTATCACCCCCAGCGGTCTGCTGAGCACCCCGCTGGAGGAAGTCTCCTCCTCGGTGAATGTCGAGGAAGATGAGGTGCTTGCGGTATTAAAGACCATCCAGCAGTTCGAGCCCGCAGGGTGCGGCGCCAGGGACCTGAAGGAATGTTTACAACTACAGTTAAAGCAGTTACCGCCAGAAACCCCGTGGCTCCAGCAGGCGCACGATATTGTTGAGAAACATCTGGATCTGCTCGGTAAAAGAGATTTTCGCCAGCTGGGGCGGCGCACCCGCCTCAGTGAGGCTCAGCTCGGAGAGGCAATTCGCCTTATACAAACGCTCAACCCAAGCCCTGGGGAGAGCTTCGGCGGGCAGGAGCCGGACTATGTGATTCCGGATATCATTGTTTCCCGCAAAGCTCTGCGCTGGCAGGTGGAACTGAATGCGGAAATCACTCCAAAAATCCGAATCAATGACCACTATGCCTCTTTGGTCAAGCGCGCCGACAACTCTAGGGATAACAACTTCCTGCGAGACAACTTACAAGAGGCGCGCTGGTTTATGAAAAGCCTGCAAAGTCGCCACGAGACCCTGCTGAAGGTGGCCAACTGTATTGTCGAGAAACAACAGGGTTTCTTTGAAGAAGGCCCTGAAGCTATGCGCCCCATGGTGCTCGCAGATGTCGCCGAATCAATCGGTATGCACGAATCGACCATCTCCAGAGTAACTACTCAGAAGTATATGCTCACGCCCCGCGGGGTCTTCGAGCTGAAGTATTTCTTTTCAAGCCACGTGAGCACAGACTCAGGCGAAGATGCCTCCTCTACCGCCATACGCGCATTGATTCGAAAACTGATCGACTCGGAAACCCCGCGTAAACCCTTATCCGATAATAAGATTACCCAGGAACTGGACAAGCAGGGGATTAAAGTGGCCCGCCGAACTGTGGCCAAATACCGGGAATCCATGGGCATCCCCTCCTCAAGCGAGAGAAAGCGCCTGGTCTAAGCGGTCACGGTGTTTGTGACCAGCCAAGCTAACTGCCACGGTCACGCTCTATTTGGCGCCTGTAGCTGCGCCTTCGCAACCGAACTCCGAACTTTGAGTGTATCCTTCCATTCTGGGCCACTTCCTAGTAGGGTTGCGACCCGAAAGGAGGCTCGCCGAAATGTGATGCACCCAATAAGGAGAAATCCATGCAGATCAACATTAGTGGTCACCACGTCGACGTTACCTCGCCAATGCGCAACTATTGTGAAAACAAGCTGGAAAAGCTCACACGTCACTACGACAACATAACCAACGCGCAGGTCATTTTATCGGTAGAAAAACTGATCCAGAAAGCCGAGGCCCGAGTACATATCAATGGTCACGACCTCTGTGCCGGTTCAGAAGATAAAGATATGTACGCGGCCATCGACTCGCTCACCGATAAGTTGGACCGCCAACTGAAAAAACACAAAGAGAAGTTGCAGAACCACCGCTGAATTATGACACTGGAAGCCCTACTATCTCCCCGCCTCAGCCTTTGCCACCTGGCGGGGAGCAGCAAAAAGAAATTGCTGCTCAACATCGCCCAGGCTATCGCCGAACAATACCCACAGCATGATTCCGACACAATATTCAACCAATTGATTGCTCGCGAGCGTTTGGGTTCTACTGGAATTGGCGAGGGCGTGGCCATACCCCACTGCCGCCTCCCCGGCTGTGAGGAGCCCATAGGCGTGCTCTGCACTATCGAGCCGGCCGTAGATTTCGATGCAATTGATCGCCAACCTGTCGACTTGCTCTTTGTCCTCCTCGTTCCAGAAGACTCAGAGCAACAACACCTGGACACCCTGGCAGAAATCGCCGCGCTCTTTTCCAGCAGCCAGGTTCGGGACAAATTAAGGCAAGCCGATAGTAGTGATGCTCTCTACGCACTGGCCATAGACTCTGCCGCAGCGGCCTGATCTCTGCACTGCACGTCCACCCAAATGCCATCTGCAATATTTTACTGCGTTGCGACGTTTCAATTACCGTTAGGAATAAAAACACTTATTGTTGAATGAACTAGTGGTATAAAGAACAAAAAAGAGAGGGTCTTTATGCGCTTGGTAATTATCAGTGGCCGCTCCGGCTCCGGCAAAAGCTCCGCACTACAGCTACTTGAAGACGCCGGATTTAACTGCATCGACAATCTGCCGACCAGCCTGCTGCCGGAACTCATCAAGCGCGTCGAACAACAACCGCCGAAAGGGGATGCCCGCCTCGCCCTGGGAATAGACGCACGCAATCTCTGGCAGGATATCAAACAGGCTCCGCGAGTGATCGAGTCCCTGCGCGCCAGCGGCGTCCAGTGTGACATCATCTATTTGGATGCACGCGAACCCGTACTGGTACAGCGCTTTAGTGAGACACGCCGAAAACATCCCCTCAGTAATGACTGCACCCATTTACTGGAAGCCCTCAACCAGGAAAGGGAGTTATTAACGCCAATCTCTGCCATGGCCGACATGGTAATTGATACCAGCAGTCTCGGCCTGCACGAGCTGAGGGAGCTGATTAAAAACCGCGTAGTGGGCGGGCACTCGGAGGGAATGGCAATACTGTTTCAGTCCTTCGGCTTCAAGTATGGGATCCCTGTGGACGCCGACCTAATGTTCGACTTACGCTGCTTGCCAAACCCTTACTGGGAGCCAAGCCTGAGAAAAAAAACCGGGCTAGATCCAGAGGTCGCTGAGTTTCTACGCTCGCACCCCGCAACCGGTAAAATGGAAGCTGACATCACCGGCTTTTTGGAAAATTGGCTGCCCTCTTTCCAGGAGAGTAACCGAAGCTACACCTGTATCTCCATCGGTTGTACCGGTGGGCGACACCGCTCTGTATACATGGTTGAACAACTGGCCCGTACTTTTCTACACAAGTTTGGCAATATCCAGGTCCGCCACCGCGAACAACAGAGATAACCCCACACCCTCCGGCCCCTATGCAAAAACAGCGCCTTACCATCATCAACAAGCTCGGCCTACACGCCCGTGCAGCCAGTAAATTCGCCCAGACCTCCGCCCGCTTTTCCTCCAACATCAAGGTGCACTGTGACGGGCGCTCAGTGGATGGCAAGAGCGTGATGGCGCTGATGTTACTCGCCGCCGGCCAAGGTACTGAGCTGGAGCTGGAGATTGAAGGTCGGGATGAGAGCGCCGCGCTCGACGCTATTTGCGCCCTGGTCACCGAGCGCTTTGGCGAAGCGGAGTAATTTGCAATGGTTAGCCGCTCTGGATAGAGTCCCGCCATGAGCATAAAATCGCCACCGTTCTCCAGTGGCCATCGCCTCCCAATTATCGCTGAGCAGTAAGGATTTATCGTGTCCAGCCCACCCCAAGCCGAAATCAAGTTCCGCGCGCAAAACCAGCTCAGTGAGCTGTTCGCCGCTCTGGATAGTGGCACCGGGCAGGAAGTCCGGCGCATGCTTAAAACTCTGACCCCCCAGAGTATTGCGCAACTCCTGGAGAGCTCCCCCCCGCGTATCCGCCAAGTACTGTGGAACCTGATCGACCGGGATGTCGAAGGTGAGGTTCTGCAGGAACTGACCGATGAGGTGCGCAGCCAGATCCTCGATACCTTGGACACCGAGGAGATGGTCGAGATTATGGAGGGGCTGGACGCGGACGATATTGCCGATATCCTCCAGCAACTCCCCGAGCGCGTTGTTTCGGAAGTCCTCTCAGCAATGAGCGAAACAGACCGTCTGCGGGTAGAAAGCGTTCTCGCTTACGATGAGAACACCGCCGGCGGTTTGATGGACACCGATACCATCTCTGTGCGCCCCAATCTAAGCCTGGACGTAGTCCTGCGCTACCTGCGCCGCCACGAACAGTTGCCAGAATCCACCGACAGCCTCTTTGTGATTAATCGCCAGGGGCAATATATTGGGCTGCTCCCTCTTTCTAAGCTACTGACAACGGACCCCTCCGTTACCGTTCGCGAGGTGGTGAGCACCGATGTAGAGCCCATTCCCGCAGATATGCGCGATACCGAAGTGGCCCAGCTTTTTGAGAAATACGACTGGATTACCGCTCCGGTCGTGGATGAGAATAACCGCCTGCTGGGCCGAATCACTATCGATGACATCGTCGACGTAATCCGCGAGGGGGCCGACCACTCTCTGATGAGCATGGCTGGTCTCGATGAGGAGGAGGACACTTTTGCCCCGGTAAGGCGCACTGCCCGCAGGCGCGCTCTGTGGCTCGGCATCAACCTGCTTACTGCCCTGCTCGCCTCCTGGGTAATCAGCCTGTTCCAGAATACGCTGGATAAGGTAGTAGCCCTGGCCGTTTTGATGCCAATTGTCGCAAGTATGGGCGGGGTCGCAGGGAGTCAGACCCTCACAGTTGTGATCAGGGGGATGGCGCTGGGGCAAATTGGCAGGAGCAACCTGCGCTGGCTCCTCTCGCGGGAACTCGGCGCAGCGGCGATGAACGCCCTACTCTGGTCCCTAGTCATGGGGGGAGTAGCCGCACTCTGGTTTGACGATATTACTATTGCCGTCATTATTGTTGCGGCGATGCTTATCAATTTGATTGTGGCGGCAATGGCAGGGGCAATTTTACCAGTTGTATTACGCGCCATGCGCATCGACCCGGCCCTGGCCGGCAGTGTCGCACTGACAACAGTCACCGATGTGGTGGGGTTTATGTCCTTCCTGGGACTCGCCACCTGGCAATTTAGCTGAGCGGAAATACGCAACCGTCTCAATTAGACCGGGGCGACCCGGAACCAATACACGGAACTCGAGATGTACGAATACGACGACCACGATGAAGATTTGCCAAAGAGCAAGACACAGCTAAAGCAAGAAATGCACGAGCTGCAAGCCCTGGGGAAACAGTTGACCGAACTGTCCAAAGCCCAACTGGCCGAGGTGCCTATTGATGAAGACATGCGCGAGGCGATTGAGACCTTCGCACGAATCAAATCAAACGAGGCCCGCCGTCGCCAAATGCAATATATTGGCAAACTGATGCGCAGCGCCGACCACGAGGCGGTAGAAGCTGTCCTGAATAAGTTCAAAGAGCGGGATCATCAGCACCTGCGTTTTGACAAAATGGCGGAGGAGTGGCGCAAGCGCCTGCTCGAAGAGGGCAACACTGCCCAAGGTGCCTTCTTTGATCAACACCCCCAGATAGACCACCAACACCTGCGTCAGCTGGTAAGGGATTCCCTGCGGGAAATTAAAAACAGCAAGCCCCCCAGCAATCAACGCAAGCTATTTCGCTACCTGCGAGATTTCTTTATTCAGATCTCTGAGTAAGTCGATCTCTAAGACTCTTATTTCAGGGCGGCCCGCTTACCGCCCTTCATTTCACTTTCTCACGGCCGCAACGCATTCGGTCTCTCTAAGAGGGCTCCGTTAAGCCGGGAAAATTCCAGTCGCCAAATTATCTCGACAAGCTAACTACTGTTTAGTGCTAGGCGCAGGTTCGAAATCCAAAGCCAGGGAATTTAAGCAGTAACGCAGGTTGGTGGGCGGAGGACCGTCCTTAAAGACGTGCCCTAGATGCTCACCGCATTTGGATAATACTTCCGTGCGCTTGAGCCCCCAGCTGAAATCGTCTTTCAAAACAATATTTTGCGGATAGGCCACATCCCAGAAACTGGGCCAGCCTGTGCCTGATTTATATTTGTGTGCAGAACTGAATACCGGCAGGCGACAACCGGCCGAAACATAGACCCCTTCCTTTTGGTTGTAAAGCAACTTGCCACTGAAAGCGCGCTCCGTATCTCCCTTCCAGAGAACCTTGTAGCGGTCTTCAGGCAATATCTGCTTCCATACCGACTTGGGTATCTGGTCCAAGCCACGCCCTTCAGCAATGCGGGTTTTGGCTTCTGCCACCGTCATACCCTGGAGCCGCTGATCATCAGCCTCAGTACAAGCCGACAAGATCAAGACTAACAACATCAGGGGCCATAGGATTCTGGACTTCACCATGCCGCAAACTCCTGTCCTCAATAGGTAAACACCTTAAAGATTAGAGTGCTGCGGGCAAAAGCGGTTGAAGACCTATGCCAATATCAGAATATGGCTAAATTAGAAGGTTAGGAGCCGCCCTCGCGAGTGCCAGAGTTACGGCTGGCATTCGCCACCCCCGAATCCGGCCCGGCCTCTTTACCTGATGCGCCGGAGGCCGCGCCCTGGCGTTCAGCGCCATCTCCATCAAAAAGCCTTTCGAAGCGCATTTGAGGATCAGCCCATTCGCCACTGATGCGGTAACTGACACTGGCCATTTTCTTCACCTGCTTCTTAAAAGCTTTACTGATGAGGTAAACACCTGCCGCAGCCGGGAGCCCTCCCGCCAAAGCGGCAACCAGAGCGAGGTTGTTACTCACAGGAAGAGTAGCCACCAGGGTTAAATCCAAGTCTTCACGCAACAGATTGACTCGCCCCGCCATTTGCAGCTCACTGGTGGGCCCCTCGACCTGTATAGGCACGGCGATCAGTAGCTGTCCATCCCCCTCGAATACCACTTCTCCACGCACACGGTCGAAAGCCATACCACTCTTGTAGAGATCGGAAAAATCCAGGCGCAGGCGGCGTGCCCAGGTATCGAAATTAAACAGCGACAGCAGGCGTAAAACGGTAGAACCCGCAGTACCCGTTGAGCGCAGGAAGCGGCCATCGCGAATATCAATTTTCAGATCCCCCGAAAGCAGACTGCCTTTAACCTGGGCCGGCGAGCCATCCCAGCGCAAAGCGGTGTCAAAAGCGGCAGACTGACTTTCAATCAGGGGTTCATGACCCATTTCGCGCTGAATATCGGCGAGGTCATCCGCGGCAAGGCGCCCTATAAACTGGGACGAGTTTTTACCTTCCGCATCGCGCATCCACATGAGCTGCGCCCCCAAGGCTTTTTTGCCACCACCGCGCCCTTCCAGGCGAAGGCCGCGCACGCCGCCACGAATGTCGCTCAGAACTAGGCGCTCCTTGGAAGGCCGCACATCAAAGGACCAACGTCCAAGCTCCTCATCTCCCAAACGCAGGCTTTCTGTACTGAAATCAATAGCCGGCAAACTCTGGAAATCAAACTTCGCCCAGGGGTCGGCGGGCTCTTCCGCAAAGGGATCCTCTTCCGGGAGTGACGTCTCTTTCTCTGGTTCAGGCAGGCGTAAATGGGCCAGCTTCAGGCTGAGGGGCTTTTTCCCCCCGAGGGTTCCAGAGAGCTTTCCCGCCGCCATCACACTGTCAAAGTCCAATTGCCACTTAGATCCTACGCCCCGACCAGCAATATGGATATGCTCGATGGCCGCAGAACCTAGCTGCAGGTTGTCAGTACTGAGATCCAGATTTATCGGCAGCGGACTGGATGCCTTGGCCTCAGCCGTATTCGCCCGCAGTTGCTCCAATGCCTCAGTCTCTGGTTGCCCCGAGGGGCCAGGACTTACAGCAGTTTCCTCACGGTAAACACCCAACAGGCTTTCCCAGCGGGGCAGATCAACACTGGATATATCGCCCAGGACACTCAACCCCCTCTCTTCGGGGAGCTTAGCCTCGGCATTCAGAGCAATGGCTGCGCGCTCGAGGGCCCCTTCGACCAACCAAAACTGTCCCTGAAGGTGCTCCCCATAACTCAGGTGGAATAAGCTGCCCTGATCACCAATAGGTGCACGCAGTACAAAATTTGTTTTTTTCTCGGCGCTCTTGCCAAGAGGCTCAGGCAGATTTACCGCCACGCCTTCAAGGTTCGAGGTCAACTCGAAAACTGCCGCGTAGGGAGCCTCTTTTGATTTTGCGGGAACCGTGACCAGTGCCCGGTAGTCCATGTCGCCATCCATCCATTTGAGCTCAGGGCGCCGACTCCAGGTATAAATTGATTCTGTAGCGGCATTGCCCTCCAGCACCACCTGAGTATCCTGCGAAACACCCTCGCCAAAGTGACGAATGCTGGCCTTTACGGGTCGCCCCCAAAGCTCGCCGCTCAGCTGCGTACCGGTAAGGCCACGATCACTGTCGTAGACTACATCCCCAGTCAATGCCTGTGCGTGTAAGCGCAGGTTCTGCAACTGTAAATCCCCGCGGCTCAGCTGTAACTCAACGCTATGGCTGGGCGATACAGCCGCACCACCGAGAGGTTGGGTTAAATTCAGGTACCCGCGAATATCTCCAGAGAGCTGCCAATCATCAAAGGCACTGCCCAGCTTCGCTCTCAACGGCGACTCCCGCAGCAAACGCAGCCCATCAGCGGCGGGACCCTGTAGCTGGGCCGACACGTCCAGACGCGAGCCATTGCCAGGCTGTGGAGTTACCTCGACAATAATATCTCGAGCATCCACCCCCCATAAACCAGCCTTATTGGCGCTGACAGATACATTTCCATCATTCAGCAACAGGCGGCCATTCACCCCCTTTACTCCGGGCCAATCGTCCGCATATTTCAGGTCGGCACCGGCAAATTCCGCGGCCAACTGCGCGGTGTGACGCTTGTTATGGGTACCCAGGGCGCGCAGGGATTCTTCCTCACCATTTTTGCTGTAGCTGCTACCGCGATAGATAAACGCGGCAGTCTCAACCCTACCTGGATTTTTAGCGCCCAACCCCTCATTTAGCCACTGGCGCAAGTCCTCACTGACCGTGGTCGGCACCAGTTGCTCCTGGACACCCACTTCGGCATCGCGCAGTGATAGGGCCAAGACCAAATCCGCCGCGCGGCTGTGCGGGCGGAACGGCAGAGATAACAAAAACTGCCCCTGGACATCCCCCACTGCGCCATTTAAATGCAAAGGCCCTGAAAAAATGCTGATTTCATTCTGGTCTCTGTCCAAGCTCCAGGCCAGGGTGCCGCTGGCCTGCTCAAAAGAAAATGTATCCTGGTACAGGTTCGGAAACCCGGCTTGCAGGCTCGAGCCATCCAGCTCTACCCGACCATGGCTCCCTGCAAATTCCAGGTAGCCACTCAAACCGGCAATCGAAGGAGCACCGCGATAGGCCTGCGTGCCAATATTCTGTAAGTTGGCGCTCAGGCTCATTGAACCCCCCGCCCCCTTTCGCAGCTGCAAGCGGCGCAACTGACCCGTGGGCTCCAGAGCCCGCAACCAATCACCCGCGGCACCCTCTAATAAATCCAGGCGCCGGAGAATATCGCTCCAACCTGCCAGATCGATCACATCCGCCGATAGTGCGACCCCCTGCTGATCGCTGCTTACCTGTAGGTTCAGGGGGGGCATTTGCAGGCCCTGCCAGTCAATCTCGGTGCTCTGCAGTGCCAATCGCCAGTGTTCACCAGGCAGCCAGCGCCCTGAAATGTCCCCGGAAAGTGCACGCAAAGGGGCCATGGTGTGATCACCAGCCAGATTTTGTTCACCCTTCTCTTTCTGGGAATCACCGAGGCTTGCCACCTGGGCAAGATCCACTCGTCCCACCAGTCGATAGCCACTCTTGCGATCACTGTGCAGCCAGAGGCGTCCATCAGCCCACTTGCGCCCGTGCCAATGAAATCGATCGGGCAATGGGGTCAATTGATGCAGTAGGGAAACGATATCCCGATCCAATAGCAGCTCATTAAGTTGCATGTAGCCACGTACAGAGAAGTGCTTTTTCTTACGCGGATTGCCCCGACCCTCGAGTACTAGGCGAAGCGTTTCCGTGCCGGCCTTGTGTTCCTCCCCTTCGCGGGCAATAAAAGCACGGGCCGTAAGGCGGTGGAAATCACCGCGATTTTCCAGGGAGATCTGCGGTAAGTTGATCTCCGCAAGCTGCTCCCCGGGAAGCCTGACTGTGATTGCCGCATCGCGAATCTGTACCTTGGGGCTCAACTGGAAAAGCCGGGCCGGATCAGCCGCCTTGGGGTTGGATACAACCCGGCCATCGGGCTTCAGGGATATATCGGGGAAGCCATCGAGTCGCCATTCCCCCTGTTCATTGCGGCTGAGACCCGCCGCAAAGGCGTGCATTTGCAGGTCCTTCCACACCAACTCCCGGTTCCACAGGCTGGAGAGCAGATCCAGTTGGAACAGACCGTGCCCCATGCGCAGTTCACCATTTTCCCCCAGGCGCAAGCCGTCGAGCTGCAAAGCCACTTGCAGCGCCTCCCAGCGTAGGGAAATCCGGTCCATCTGCACCGGCACACCCAGCTGACCGGTGAGCCAGCGGCTGATCTGTGGGCGGTACTCCTCCACCTGGGGGGACAAGAGCCGCCCGGTTTGCACGAGGATCGCCAGGGCGATCACCAGGCTCACCGATAACAACCAGAACTTTCGCGCGAACCAGCGCAGCAGATTCATTACCACCTTCCCCCTCTCACGAGACAGCTGCAAGCATCGCAACAGCCGGCGCCGACAAACTGTGGGAAAGCGGATAATGATTTACACAAGAACAATGTCGTACTGCTCCTGGTTGTAAATAGGCTCCACCTGAAACTGTATGGGCCGGCGAATAAACTCCTCCAGATCGGCAACATTGGCCGACTCCTCGTCCAGCAGCAGGTCTATGACCATCTGGCTGGCCAGTACCATAATCTTTTCACTGTCGTAAGCCCGTGACTCACGGATAATCTCCCGAAATATCTCGAAGCAAACGGTCTCAGCACTTTTCAAAGTCCCACGCCCCTCACATACCGGGCAGGGCTCGCACAAAATCTGACCGAGGGACTCCCGCGTGCGCTTGCGCGTCATCTCCACCAAACCGAGCTCGGAGACACCAGTAATACTCGACTTGGCGTGATCCCGCTCCAGGGTTTTTTCCAGAGTTCGCAGTACCTGGCGCTGGTGCTCCGGGTCTTTCATATCGATAAAATCGATAATGATAATCCCCCCGAGGTTGCGCAGGCGCAGCTGGCGAGCAATGGCAGTTGCCGCCTCCAAATTCGTTTTGAAGATAGTCTCTTCCAGATTGCGATGACCCACAAATGCGCCGGTATTCACATCGATAGTACTCATCGCCTCTGTTTGCTCGATAATGAGATAACCGCCAGACTTTAATGTCACCTTATTCTGTAAGGCGCGGCGAATCTCCTCCTCAACACCGTAGAGATCGAACAGAGGGCGCTCCCCCGGATAGTGCTCCAAACGACCGGCAATTTCCGGTGCGTACTTTCCGGCAAACTCCGCTGCTCGGCCATGGGCCTCGCGGGAGTCTATACGAATCTTCTCAGTGTAAGGGCGCGCAAGATCACGCAGGGCCCGCATAAAGAGTGGCAAGTCCTCATAGATCACCGAAGGGACGGCCCGCTCCTTGATTCGCTGCTCCAGTTCCCCCCAAAGCTTGTAGAGAAAGGGGATATCCCGCAGCAGTTCATCCTCACTGACACCCTCCGCCACGGTGCGCAAAATAAATCCACCGTCTGCGGAAAGGCCATCCTCCGCGAGTCGCGACGAAGCGGTCTCCACCAACTGGCGCAGGCGCTCCCGCTCCCCCTCGTCCTCGATACGATTGGAGATTCCGATATGGCGAGTCTGTGGCATGTAAACGAGATAACGAGCAGATACCGATAAGTGTGTGGTTAAGCGTGCACCTTTACTACTAATAGGGTCCTTGACCACCTGTACCACCAGGGGCTGCCCTTCGCGTACCAGGGCGCGAATATCTGCCACTTCGGCATCCCGCGCCTCCATACCCTCATCATCCAGGGGAGCGATATCGGAGGCGTGAATAAAGCCAGCACGCTCCAGGCCAATATCCACAAAGGCCGCCTGCATCCCCGGCAGCACCCGGATCACCTTGCCTTTATAGATATTACCTACGATACCTCGGCGCGCACTGCGCTCCAGATAGACTTCCTGGAGCACACCGTTTTCCACCAGTGCGACGCGAGTCTCTGTAGGTGCGACATTGATCAGCAACTCTTCGCTCAAGATTGGGCCTCCTGCCAATAAGAAATGCCCGCCTGTTCGAGCATCGGAATTAGTGCCTCCAGGGGTAGACCAACAACATTGCTATAACTGCCGCTAATAGACGCCACCAAGGCGGCCCCCATCCCCTGAATGCCATAGCCACCGGCCTTATCCACAGGCTCACCTGTGCGCCAATAGGCATCAATCTGTAAGCGGGACAAATTGCGAAAACTCACGCGAGTCTCAACCAGGCGGCTGAATTGCTTCTCCCGATTGCGCAGACAGATGGCGCTCAATACAGAGTGCTCCGTGCCCGACAGGGACAGCATCATGGATTCAAAGTCACGGTAATCTCTCGGTTTCTCCAGGACGCTCTCACCACAAAGTACAATGGTGTCCGCCCCCAGGGCCCAGAGCCCGTTTATATCAGGCGCTGCATGCAACCCTGCGGAAGACTTTTCCTGGGCCAGTCGCTGAATATAGTCCTGTGCACTTTCACAGGACTTCTTCTGCTCGGGTACCGAGGGAGTCAGCTGAGAAAATGGAACGCCTATCTGTGTAAGGAGTTCGGCCCGACGCGGGGATCCCGAGGCCAGGAGGAGATGATTAAAAGCGGTGGTATTCGTCACTGTACTACAAATTCCCTGTGGGCCAGCGGCTGATTATAGCGATACTGATCGAAAAATGATCAAAATTTTACATTGATTTACAGACTGGTAGGGCGATCAACGAACCTGTAATCGACCGCAAAGGCGATGCAACAGGGGCGCTACCCAAGGCCACAACAGGGCTGTAGTGAGTGCCGGCCATAAAAAAGTCAGCCCGGGCACGGTTTTTCCCTCCAAACCGTGTACCCAGTTCCCCACCACCTGATTAATCCCCACCAGTACAAAAACCCACAGAAGCTGCTGTGCCGGATTAAAAGCCCGGGTGCGCTGATAAGTGAGTAGGCTGAAATAGGCCAAAATCGCCAGGGCCAGAGCGTGAGTGCCGAGACTGGCCCCACTGATCAGGTCCTCTAGGATCCCCACCAGCCAGGCAAAGCCGACTCCCAGAGCCTGTGGCATGCGAGTAACCCAAAAAATGACCAATAAGGCTGGAAATGCCGGGCGAAACCAAAGCCACTGCTGGGGCAGTGGCATCACCACAAGCAGCATGGACAGAAAGAGAGTCAGCGCGATAAACCAGCGATTATTCGCTTGCAAGGCCCCGCCTCCCGTTCCCGATGACCGCCAGAACAAAACGACTGCGGCTCATACGGCCACGGGGGAGCACCTCGGCCTCGGCAAAGGGTTTGCCGGGATCGCGGGTAACCGACATGACCTCACCCACTGGATAGCCCGCTGGGAAGCGTCCGCCGAGACCGGAACTGAGCAGCAGGTCCCCTTCGCGGATATCACTGGTATTCGCCAGATGCCTGAGTTTAAGGCGATAGAGATCGCCGGTACCCTCAGCGACGGCTCGCATACTGTTGCGCAGCACCTGCACGGGAATCGCATGACTGGAATCGGTAATCAGGAGAATTCGGCTAGAGGTATCTCCGGCTTCGGTCACTTGCCCAAGCAGGCCACTGGCATCCATCACCGGTGTGCCCACATCAATACCGTGATCGCGCCCTTTATCGATCAATAACACATGTTCGAGAGGATCGGGGGAAACGCCGATGACCTGCGCTACCAGCACCCGATCATCAACCATCTCCGCCGAATTCATCAGCTCTTTAAGTCGAGTATTTTCCGCCTTGACCGCAGCCAGTAGCTGACTGCGCTGCTCCAGCAGAAGCACCTGACGCTTGAGGCGATCATTCTCTTCCAAAAGCTCTTCGCGGGAACGAAATTGCTCCCCAGCCCAGTCGCCCACGCGTTCCGGGGCACCGGTGATCCAGTAGAGGGGGGCCGTAATGCCTGACAGTCGCTCGCGGGACGACTGAAACCAGTTGGTATAGTGGTCGGCAACGATCAAGGCGATAGCCAATGGTACCAACAACAGAAGGCGGAACTCGGGGGAGGGGCCGCGGGTAAATAGCGGTTTCAAGAACAGCCCCCTTTGTACGGGTCAATGATTATTGGTCTCACAATATATCGGATGTCACTGAATCGTGAAACTAGGCGCCGCCAGCGGCTCGCCCACCGGGGGCGACAGGGAGCCACTACCAACCTCAATCAACTCAGTTCGACATCAAATACAAACGGTTGCGATCCAGCATATCCAAAGCCTTGCCGCCACCGCGCGCGACACAGGTCAGGGGGTCATCGGCAACGATCACCGGCAGACCCGATTCTTCCATCAACAGCCGATCCAGGTCCCGCAACAGAGCGCCGCCACCGGTCAATACCATACCGCGCTCGGCGATATCGGAAGCGAGCTCCGGGGGCGATTGTTCCAGCGCACTTTTTACTGCCTGCACAATACCGGTCAGTGGCTCCTGCAGGGCCTCGAGAATCTCATCGGAATTCAGGGTAAAGCTGCGCGGCACCCCTTCCGCCAAGTTGCGACCACGCACATCGATCTCACGCACTTCACTACCCGCGTAGGCGCAGCCGATTTCCTCTTTAATTCGCTCAGCCGTGGCATCACCAATCACACTGCCGTAGTTGCGGCGCACATAGTTGACGATGGCCCCGTCGAAGCGGTCACCGCCGATACGCACGGAATCGGAGTAAACCACGCCGTTCAGGGAAATAATGGCAATCTCGGTGGTACCACCACCGATATCCACCACCATGGAACCGCTCGCCTCTTCCACATTCAGGCCCGCACCTATCGCAGCGGCCATCGGCTCCTCGATCAGCGACACCTCGCGGGCGCCCGCACCCAGGGCAGATTCACGAATTGCGCGGCGTTCAACCTCCGTAGACTGGCAGGGAACACAAACCAGCACACGGGGGCTCGGGCGCATCCAGCTGTTTTCGTGCACTTTCTTAATAAAGTGCTGCAACATTTTTTCGGTTACCTGGAAATCGGCGATTACCCCATCCTTCAGCGGGCGAATCGCCGTGATATTGCCAGGGGTGCGGCCGAGCATACGTTTGGCTTCGACTCCGACCGCCTCAACGATTTTCTGGCCATTATAGTGACGGATAGCGACGACAGAGGGCTCGTCGAGTACTACGCCGCGATCGCGAACGTAAATCAGCGTATTGGCGGTTCCCAGGTCGATGGAGAGGTCACTGGAGAACATACCCCGCAAACGTTTAAACATGGAATTCGATTACCTTGTACTAATTGTCAGCCCCCAGGTCGGGCACTGCGGGCGCGGCTTATTTTATGGATGTAAATCCTAGTTAGTCCGCGCAAATAATTCTGAGTTCCGAGCCGCATTTCGAATCGGAGTTCACGCAATACACCGGAGTCACTCAGCAGCCGGCGGGATTGCGCAAACTCTAACAACGGCACCGGTCCAGGGCAAGGCTGAAGCCCGGCCAATCGATTGCAGATTACCCGGTTCAGCGGAGCCGATGAGAATAACAGTCTATTGTGCTAAATTTGCCGACCCTGCCCGGTCTCTATATACGGGACAGAAATAGATTCGCAACGCAAGCCGGAGGAGCCCCATCGCCATGGCCGTGGATACGCAAACCGTAGAGAAGCTGGCAGAACTCGCCCGCATCGCCATATCCGAAGAAACCATTGAGGAAGTCAGTGGACGCCTCGGCGAGATCCTGCAGCTGGTAGATCAACTTCAGGCCGTCAACACCGACGGGGTCACGCCAATGGCGCACCCACTCGATGAGGTACAGACCCTGCGCGTCGATGCCGTGACAGAATCCGACCAGCGCCATAGCTTCCTGGCCCAGGCACCGCAGTCGGAAGAGGGCCTCTACCTGGTACCCAAAGTGATCGACTAAACAGGGTCGCAGCCCAAACAATCCCATTCCGCCCTAAGCCCGCCCAGAGCCTTTTAAGGGAATAACATGCATCAGCTTACTATTGCCGAGATAATCCGCGGACTGCAAAGTAAGGCATTCTCCAGCACGGAGTTAACCCGCCATTTACTCACGCGTATCCAGCAGCTGGACAATAGCTATAACAGCTTTATCACCGTCACCGAAGAACTCGCCCTGTCCCAGGCAGAAGCTGCCGATCGGCACCTGGCTTCTGGAGAAGCTCCAGCACTGTGCGGTGTGCCTATCGCCCACAAGGATATTATCTGCACCAACGGCGTACGCACGAGCTGCGCTTCAAAAATGCTGGATAATTTTATTCCGCCCTACGATGCCACGTTAGTGGAAAATCTCAATGCGGCCGGCACCGTCACCCTGGGTAAAACCAATATGGACGAGTTCGCGATGGGCTCCTCCAGCGAAAGTAGTTACTACGGATCGGTAAAGAACCCCTGGAATACCCGCTGTGTCCCAGGTGGCTCCTCCGGCGGTTCCGCCGCGGCAGTTGCGGCACTGCTGGTGCCCGGCGCCACCGCCACCGATACCGGCGGTTCTATCCGTCAACCCGCGGCACTAACGAATACCACTGGCCTCAAGCCCACCTACGGCCGGATTTCCCGTTGGGGCATCGTCGCTTACGCCTCCAGTCTGGATCAGGCCGGCCCCATCGCACGCAATGCGGAAGATGCGGCCTACCTGTTGTCCGCCATGGCCAGTCATGACTCGAAAGATTCCACAAGCCTGGATTGCCCGCAAACAGACTTTACCGCAGAGCTGAACAACTCCATTGCCGGCCTCAAAATCGGTGTGCCCAGGGAATATTTTGGCGAAGGCCTGAATGCCGAAACCGCGGCCCGTGTACAGGCCGCGCTCAAAGAATTTGAGAAGCTCGGCGCACAATTAGTAGATATCAGCCTGCCCCACACCGAGCTGGCCATTCCCGCCTACTACGTCATAGCTCCCGCCGAGGCCTCGGCGAACCTTTCCCGTTTTGACGGGGTGCGCTATGGCCATCGCTGTATTACGCCCAAAGATTTACGCGACCTCTATAGGCGCTCCCGCGGTGAGGGATTCGGCGAAGAGGTCCAACGTCGCATCCTTGTAGGCACCTATGCACTATCCGCAGGGTATTACGACGCCTATTACAACAAGGCACAGCAGGTGCGTCGCCTGATCAAACAGGATTTTGTCCAGGCCTTTGAGCAGGTCGACGTTATTATGGGGCCCACCACCCCCTCTCCCGCTTTCGAGTTGGGCGCCAAAGTCGCCGACCCTGTAGCTATGTACCTGGAGGATATCTATACCATCGCCACTAATCTGGCGGGGCTGCCGGGGATGTCCATTCCCTGCGGACTGGTGAACAATATGCCTGTGGGGCTGCAGATTACCGGTAACTACCTGAATGAAGCACGCATGCTCAATATTGCGCATCAATACCAACAGGTTACCGACTGGCACAAAGCCAGCGCCGTGTAAGGAGATCGATTGTGGAATGGGAAATCGTTATCGGGCTGGAAATTCACGTACAGCTATCGACCCAGTCAAAACTATTTTCCGGTGCAAGCACCCGTTTCGGGGCAGCACCGAATACCCAAGCCTGTGCCGTGGACCTGGCCATGCCCGGTACCCTACCGGTACCCAATCAAGAAGCTTTTCGCTTTGCCGCCATGTTTGGCCTCGCAATGAATGCGGAAATTGGCCGGCGTTCGGTTTTTGAGCGCAAGAACTATTTTTATCCAGATCTGCCCAAGGGCTACCAAACCACCCAGCTGGAACGCCCCATCGTCGGCCCTGGAGTAGTCGAAATCCACCTGGAGGACGGCAGCAGTAAAAAGGTCCGCCTGCATCACGCCCACCTAGAGGAAGACGCGGGAAAGTCCCTGCATGAAGACTTTCACGGCATGTCTGGAATCGATTTGAACCGCGCTGGAACTCCGCTAATTGAGATTGTCTCAGAGCCGGATATGCGCAGCGCCGCCGAAGCCGTCGCTTACCTGAAAAAAATTCACAGTATCGTGACCTACCTGGGCATATCCGACGGAGATATGTCCCAGGGCTCTCTGCGCTGTGATGCCAATGTCTCCGTGCGCTTACAAGGCGAAGAAAAACTGGGCACACGCACTGAATTAAAAAACATCAACTCCTTCCGCTTTGTTGAGCGCGCGATCAAAGTAGAGGCCGAGCGCCAAATCGACATTTTGGAAGATGGCGGTCACATTGTGCAGGAAACCCGCCTCTATGATGCGGATAAAAATGAAACGCGCTCCATGCGCAGTAAAGAAGTGGCCAATGACTATCGCTACTTCCCCTGCCCCGACTTATTACCCGTTGTTCTCAGCGAGGATTACATTGAACAACTGCGTAATGAGCTACCGGAGTTACCAGATGCCAAAGCCGAGCGTTTCCAGTCGGAGTACGGCATATCTGCTTACGATGCCGACCAGCTCACTCAACAGCGCGCCAGTGCTGACTACTTTGAGGCCGTGTGCAAAACCTGTCACGAACCCAAATTGGCCGCAAACTGGATTGCCGGTGAGCTGGCTGCGCTACTCAATCGCAGAGAAATTTCCATCCAGGAATCTCCGGTTAGCGCACAACAACTAGCCGGTTTGATTATTCGCATCAAAGACAACACCATCTCCAGCAAGATTGCCAAACAGGTTTTTGAAGCTATCGCCAATGGTGAAGGTAGCGCCGACGAAGTCATTGAAAAGCGTGGTCTCAAGCAAGTATCCGATAGCGGCGCTATTGAACAGATGGTAGAGGCGGTAATTGCAGCAAGCCGCGCACAGGTAGACAACTACCGAAAAGCCGATGAATCCAAACGCCCTAAAATGATGGGTTATTTTGTCGGCCAAATTATGAAAGCCTCCAAAGGTCAGGCAAATCCGCAGATGATCAATAAGGTCCTCAAGGAAAAGCTGGATGCCCTACTTTAAACCACACTGACATAAACACCGCGCCGGGTCGCCGCCCGGCTGCACGCATAGAAGTAAGGATTAGATTTTGAGCCTGAAAAAAGACAAACAAAAAGTTCTCGGTGAAGTTTTCGATAAAGAGCGTATTGCCAGTTTCCTGGAAGGGGAAGCCCCGAAAAATATCAATCGGGATTTCCACCTTCTCGA
The DNA here is from genome assembly GCF_041447225.1 of Microbulbifer echini. Lineage (NCBI taxonomy): Bacteria > Pseudomonadati > Pseudomonadota > Gammaproteobacteria > Cellvibrionales > Microbulbiferaceae > Microbulbifer > Microbulbifer echini. The sequence continues at coordinate 186,079 of NZ_JBGMEL010000007.1, forward strand.
ACGCGCCTATCGCAGTATGAAAGCCGAGAGTTTTGCCACTTTTGTGCAGCTGTTCCTCGCCGAGGGACTCGATTTGGATAGTGCTGGCCCCGATGGGCAAACACTGTTAACGCGCATTGGTGAACACCGCCAAAGCAGCGAATACATCGAAATACTGAAAGCCGCCGGTGCCAAGCACTGAGTGGAGACTGCGCACCAGCGTGAGGTAATGCTATGACTTCAAACCCAACCCACGGTATCGACGCGCTGGTGCGCGGTGCCCGCTTGTTAACCCGGCGCGAGCTGCGCCCTTTTATTTTGGTTCCCCTACTGATTAATTTAGTGCTGTTTATTGCGATCAGTGGCCTCATGATTTCACAACTGGGCGGTCTCAGTGACTATATTACCAGCCTGTTGTCACACACCCCGGTGGACACCGCAAACATGTCCTGGTGGGAGGCCATCATGGCCAAAGGCGCCGCATGGACTGCCAGTATATTTCGCTGGCTCGCCTGGATTATTGCGATCCTGGTACTGTTTTTGTTCTTCCTTGCTTACGGGTATCTCTTTGGTGTGATCACCAATATTATTGCCGCTCCTTTTAACGGACTCCTCGCCGAAAAAGTCGAAGAATTACTCACCGGTAAAGCCCCACCGACTGAACCTATGTTACAGATGGTATGGCGCACCCTTGGCCGGGAGCTACGCAAGCTCGGTTATTTTATTTTCTGGGGTTTAATCATTTTAGTGATATCCACCCTCACCAGCTGGACCATTGTGATACCCGCCGTATTGGCTGCTTTATGGGGTTCTTGGTGCATGGCCATACAGTACGTAGACTACCCTATCGACAACCATCAGCGCCCTTTTGATGAATTAAAAAGTGTGCTGCGCCGTCGCAAATTGACTAGCCTTGCTTTTGGCGGAACGGTCATGCTCGCCAAGATGGTGCCGATCTTAAATATCTTTGTGATGCCCGCTGCAGTCGCCGGTGGTACCGCACTGTGGATAGAACGGCTGCGCAGGGAGGGGGACCCAGGAACAGCCTCCACTAACTCCTATCCGACCAAAAGCTAAATTTTCTGTTACAACCATGCTGGGCAATGGCAAGTTCAGCAAATCCACATAATTAGTGTACACGTATGCTTAAGCCAGCCGCGAAAAAGGGACTTTTGCGGAGAACATACCAGCAAAGATCAGTAGTGGCTCTAAGGGTAAGCAGCCACTCAATATATTTTGGGGCTACCACTTGAGAAGGAAGGCAGAGTGCTCAGCCTTCTGTAACTCTGGAGGGCCCTGACGGAAGTAGAGTTTATGAGAATCTGTCAATTACTTGCCTCCAATAGCTCAGGCGGCCTTGCCAAGCACTTCATAGAGCTTTCAAACGCACTCAGCCAGATACACGATATTGTTGTTATCTGCCCGGCAAAATTCAAAGCGGAATTCAATAGCAATATTATACATATTGAATTTGAGCCCAGTGTTTCAAGCAACAATCCCCTGAACCTATATAAATTTTGGCAAGCGATTAAGAAAGCACAGCCAGAAATCATTCACGCGCATGGAAATTCTGCTGTTAATTTTGCTGCAAAAGCAAAATTTTTCTCGAAGATAAAAACCATCGGTACCATCCACTGGAATCTAAAAAGAAAGAAAAATAGAAAAGGTTATGAAAAGCTCGACAGCGTAATTGGTATAAGTAGTGGTGTACTGAGTGACATCAAAAACCCCAATCAACGAATTATTTATTTGGGGATAACCCCAGCAGAAAATTCTAAGGACCACCGTAATCAGCTCCTTTCCGACTACGACCTCTCTCACGATAAGCCCATTTGCCTAGCTATTGGACGCCTAGTTAAAGGCAAAGGATTTGACCTACTTATTCGTGCGTGGCAAGGGGTGGACGCTAACCTGCTTATTGTAGGAGATGGCCCATTACGCAAAGACCTGGATAACTTACTTAAAGAACTCAATGTAACTAACGCTCATTTATGTGGCCCCATCCACAATGCCTCCCGATTAATCCCCTCGGTAGACATGGTTGCCATCTCCTCACATTCCGAAGGTTTTAGTTACGTTTTAGCCGAGGCCTTAATAGATAAAAAACCTGTGATAGCCACTGAGGTGTTTGGCCCCCTGGATGTCCTGCCCAAGTTTGCGCTAGTGCCCATCGGGAGTGAAAAAATCATGCACGAGAAGCTTTCCCAGGCAACAACAAATTTGGAAAAGTGGAACCAGGATTTTTCAAGCACATTCACATGGGCCAAAAAGCACCTCAGCATGGAGAGTATGATCAGCCAAACCATCGAGGCTTATCAAGACCTTCTCAAGCCGCAATCTTAAACCCCATTCCATAAGATTATGCGATAGGGCAGATAGGAAAATAAACGCGCTTTAACAATGGGTAAGTACAAGGACGTATCGCCGACACAGGCCTAAGTAACACCAGCACACCTTGGTAACCGTGCCAGTTATCGCAGATACCGATCCCGAATTTTATTTTTTGTAGCGTGGAAAGCCGATAGGCCCTTGCGGCCTACCGGCAATGATTAGATCAGTAACGTGAACGCCCACGGCCTCCACTGCGGTTATGACCACTGCGGCCTCCGCGCTGATTTCTGTCACCGCCACTGTGGCGGACATCAACTTTGGGCGGCTCCTGCAAAAGCGCCTCGGGGGGAACTTCACACTTCAGCTTCTGCCCCAGCAACTGCTCGATCGGTTCCAATCGCATGGCATCATCTTCACAGGCAAAGCTGATAGAGGTACCGGTCTTACCGGCGCGGCCCGTGCGGCCGATACGGTGTACATAGTCCTCGGGCTCTTCCGGCAGGGTGAAGTTCACCACATGACTGATACCGTCGATATGGATACCACGGCCGGCAACATCTGTGGCTACCAATACCTTGGTTTTACCCGACTTAAAATCATCGAGAGTACGCACCCGCTTGTTCTGTGCCACCTCACCCGACAGCAGGCCGGCAGAGATACCGTGGGCGAGCAGATGTTCATGCAGACGGCGGCACTGATCGCGGCGGTTGGCAAAGACAATCAGGCTGTCTACTTCATCCCGCCGCAAAATGTTATACAGCAGTGTGTACTTCTCCTCGCTGGCAGCCAGGTAGACATGCTGTTCCACACTATCGGTGGCCACTCGCTCCGGCTCGATCTCCACAACCACAGGCTCTTCGGTCCACTGTTCCACCAGATTATCGACTTCTGGGGTGAAAGTAGCCGAGAAAAACATGGTCTGGCGATGTGTCTTGCGGGGAGTTTGGCGTACGATGCGGCGAACCTGGGGAATAAAGCCCATGTCCAACATGCGATCGGCCTCATCGATCACTAACACTTCTATCTGATCGAGGAAGCAATCGCGGTTGCCAACAAAGTCCAATAGGCGTCCCGGCGTGGCCACCAGAATATCCACCAGGCGTTCATTGAGATTGCGCTGCTGCTTTTCGTAATCCATTCCCCCCACCAGGGTATGAATTTCTAGATCGGTATATTTACACAGGGCCTTGGCATCATCGGCGATCTGCATTACCAGTTCGCGAGTTGGAGCGATAATCAGGGAGCGGGCTTCACCGGCGTAGCGCTCTCCATCAAAGGGGTTACGCAGTAAGTCGTCGATAACAGTAACCAGGAACGCCGCTGTCTTACCGGTGCCGGTTTGGGCCTTACCCACCAGATCGTGGCCGTTCAGCGTGTGAGGCAGTGAACGCCCCTGGATTGGCGAGCAGTATTGGAAACCCAGGTCATGGATGCCGCGCATCAATTCCTCGGGCAGGTCCAGGTCATGGAATCGAACCTTTCCCTCCTCTACAGGAACCTGGAAATCTTCCAGGGCCCAGGGCGTTACCGCCGCTTCCACTTTAGGCGTGCGGTTGCGCTGGCGGCCCCTATGGGGGCCTTTGCCGCCGCTCCGGCGTGAATTCCCCTCACCCTGGCCAGATTTTCCCTCGGCTTTTTGGCCCTTTTGAGACCTGTTAGCGGGACCTTGGCCACTCTTGCGCTGCTGGGAGCGCTCGTCTCCCTGGCGGGGATCCTTGTCCTCGGAGGAGGAGGCACGGCGGAACAACTTTCCTATCAAGTGAAATACTCGCTCAAATGTTCAAATAATCGACGAGTATACTACCACTCTATGTGGATTCTCGCCCACTACAGTGGCGGCAGAGCCAATAATCAACGCTAAAGAAGCGTCCCGCTCCGCTGCACAGCAGCGCCAACAGCATAATGAAGTAGGTTGCAGAAAACTCTATGCCGTTCTTCACTACGGTGAATCCGCCTGTTTCAGACAACCATTCATAGTCGCCGTGTTCTTTAAGCAGCTCAATGGCCTTTTCCTTGCGAGTCAGCGCCTGATCAATCAGATCCTCGCGCCACTCCCAGGGAGCCACCAGGGTTTTATCCGGCAGGGCTGACCAGCCATTCTCCCAATGGGCGGTGGCCGCCGCCACAGCCATTACAAACATCAGGGGAATGGCCACCAATCGGGTAGCGAAACCGAAAAGGATGGCAATACCGCCGAGAAACTCTGTTAACGCGGCCGCCCAGGCCATAAACAACGGTGCTGGCAGCCCCAGCCCCCAGTCGGGGTTGCCAAACCAGGCGGCCACACTGTCAATATCCCCCATTTTATTAAGGCCAGCCAAAATAAAAATTGGCGCCAGATAAATACGCAGAGCCAAAGGCCCCAGCCAGTCAATTTTTTGTACAAAGTGCACAAAGCAGCCATACCAACGACCCAGGGTATTCATAGGAAATTTATCCTTTCCGCTCTCTATTTGGTGTATTTGTTCACTTTAGTCGAGCGATCAAGGCATCTGTTACACAGGCCCAAGCTTGTTTCTCCGATTCTTATCTCTCCGGATACTGGAACGAGCTAGGCGGTGTTGAATACCTATTTGCTGGTGCACGGTTTATTCCTCGGGGGCTGGTGCTGGGCACCTGTGGCCAGGTTACTGTCTGCCAGAGGGCACCGTGTATTCACCCCCACTCAGACAGGCCTCGGGGAGCGACATCATTTACTCTCCCCCTCTGTCGGCATAGACACCTTTATCCAAGACCTGATGAACGTCATTGAATTCGAGGAATTAGATCGGGTCATTTTGGTGGGCCACAGCTTTGGCGGTATGGCGGCCGCCGGTACTGCCGACGCCCTCCCCAAGCGCATTCGCCATCTCGTTTATCTGGATGGGGCCATCCCCAGCCCAGGCCACGCTTTTGCCGAACAGCTACCAGAGAATATCCGAACAAAACGCCTGGCCGCGGCAAAAGAAATTAACGGCACCCGCTGCTTTTTACCGATAGACCCGGCTCAACTGGGAATCAGTAACCAGGAAACCCTAAACTGGTTGCGCAGACACATGACCCCGCACCCGGTGAAAACTTATCTCGATCCGATTCAATTGCGGCGGGCGCCGGAACAGGGGCCAACCTGCACTTTTATCCGCTGTGCCAATCCCTATTATCCCCCGGCGAATGCCAGTGGAGAGCGCGCACAAAAAATTCCGGGATGGCACTACCGGGAAATTGCCGCAAGCCATGGCTGTATCTTTCTTACCCCGCATATAGTTGCGAAATTATTACAGGAAATCCCCCTGTAGCCGCTGGGCGAAAAAACGATTTAAACGTAGAATATCCTGCCTTTTTGGCAACGGGATATCCGTGCTGTACATTCCCATCCAGCCTCCCGCTCTGCTTGGAAGACCCTTTAACCAACCATTGCTTCACCAACTTTTAAAGCCCAGTTTTTGGCTGAAATTGGCTGATATACCACAATCATCGACAGGCACAGCCTGAACAAACCTGGTTTTTCCCTTGCTCAAGATTTACCGACGCGCCATCTCCACCGAACTCTCCCATCTGACCAAACTGGGCGGCCCTCTGGTGGTCAGCAATCTAGCGGTTGTGAGCATGGGAGTTGTGGATACCATTGTCGCCGGCAATGCGGGAGAGGTAGATCTGGCCGGTTTGGCATTGGGCTCCAGCATCTGGGCGGTGTGCGCCGTCACTTTAATCGGCCTGCTCGCCGCGGTGTCTCCGGTAGTGGCCCACCTGCGTGGCGGACGCAACGAAGAGGGTTGTGCGGCCCAATTACACCAAGCCTTGTGGATTGGATTGGTGGGCGGCCTACTGGTACTTCTCGCCCTGCTCGCCGTTCCGCTATGGAGCCAGTGGATCGATACCGAGGAGCCTGTTCGGCAGGTTCTGCAGGGGTACATCCTGGCGCTCACCGTAGGCACCCTACCTTTCGCCCTGGGCACCGCACTGCGCGGGTATTGCGAGGGAATGGGCCAAGTTCGACCAGTGATGCGTATCTACTTGGCTGCCGCCCTACTCAATATCCCCCTCGACATTCTTTTTGTCTTTGGTGCTGGCCCCATACCCGCTATGGGAGGGGCCGGCTGCGGCTGGGCTACCGCTGCGGTCAGCAGTCTTATCGCAGTAGCCCTATTCTGGCATGCCGCTACAGATCCGGTTTACCACCACCTCAAACTCAAATGGAAGCTCTCCAAGCCCGACTGGCCCACCCTTAAACATCTGCTGGCAGTAGGGCTACCTGTCTGTGTCGGCGCCGGCAGCGAGGTCACCTTTTTTGCCAGCCTGACGATCTTGCTTGCACCCTATGGCGCTGCAATTGTGGCAGCGCACCAGATCGGCATGAGTATCGGCTCTATTTTTTATCTGGTGGCCCTGGCCCTGGCCCAGGCCCTGAGTATCCGCACGGCACATCTGCTCGGCCAGGGCCGCCCCAAAAGGGCGCTATTCGCCGGCAAGGTGGGCATTGGTGGAGGGGTAGTTTACGCTCTCGGCACCGGTGTTTTGTTGATCACCTTCCGTCACGTATTTGTCCAGGCCTACACCAACAATACAGAGATCATCGCTGTGGCCTCTAACCTGCTGTTGCTCTGCGCCGCCTATCAGCTGGTGGACGCCGCCCAGGCAATGGCCTGGGGCGCACTTCGGGGCTATAAGGACACCCGCGTCCCTATGTATATACAGCTGTTTTCCTACTGGCTGGTAGGGCTCACCAGCGCCTATTGGCTGGGGGAAAATTTCTGGGGGGTCTACGGCTATTGGACCGGCGTCTGTATCGGCCTGGGAACCGCCTCTATCCTACTGGCTCTGCGCCTGCGCCGCACCAGCCGCAAGGCCATTGCCAAAACCTGGGGGCGATCTGGATCACATTCTCAGGGAACGCTTTGACTATACTGGCGCTCCAAGTCCCCAAGCGTGCCGGGCAACAACAATAACCGGCAGCGCCCGCACCAGTAGTTAACCGGAGTTACCGAATGATCCCGCGCCTTTCCCCCAGCAGGCATCGCCGCTTGCTGAGCCTCGCCCTACTTTTGACCGCTTCCCAGGCCTGGGCCTTAAATAATACCGGCGAGGTGCGGGGAAAAACCCGAGATATAGCGCAGGAGAAGGCACAGGAAGAGGAGCAAACGTCAGCAGTTGCCAAGGCGGAAAATTTAAAACTCGACCACCCGGTAATCACCGAGCTCGGTCCGCCCACCGACGCCGCAGATAAACAGCAGAACACCCCGGCCAACACCCAAGAGCCCCCCCTGCCCCGGGCGGAAAACCTGCAGCTGGACCAACCCATCGGCGAGCTAGAGCCTTCAAGCAAAGAGGCGCCATCCAAAACCGCGGTCAATTCGCCAATTCAGCCAAAGCCCCCTGCGGCAGGCACTGTTTCTCTGGAGATGGAGAAAGCCAAGCCTCTACGTCTGCTCGGCGCCGAGGTAGCCCCCGCGACCTCCACCCGTTTGGCCTGGTCTCCCCGCCAGCACTTCGAGGGGGTCTACAGCCCCACCGCGGTATTAGTCGTCAACGGCGCCAAGCCGGGGCCTGTGCTCTGCCTGACCGCCGCCGTGCACGGGGATGAATTGAACGGCGTGGAGACCGTGCGCAGGGTGATGTACGATCTCGATGCAGAGCAGCTCAGCGGCGCCGTGATCGGCGTACCCATCGTCAACCTGCAAGGTTTCCATCGCAGTTCCCGCTACCTTACCGACCGCCGCGACCTGAACCGACACTTTCCCGGAGACCCCAACGGCTCTTCCGCCTCGCGGATTGCCAACTCTTTTTTCCATGAGGTGATCAGCCACTGCAATGCCGTGGTGGATCTGCACACCGGCTCTTTTTACCGCACCAACCTGCCACAGCTGCGCGGCGACCTGAGTAACCCGCGGATTGTAAAAATGACCAAAGGCTTCGGCTCCACGGTGGTTCTGCACAGCGCCGGGGCCAAGGGCACACTGCGACGCGCCGCCGCGGAGGCGGGCATTCCCACAGTAACCCTGGAGGCGGGCGCTCCTATGGTACTGGACGAACGCTCAGTCAGCCACAGTGTAAAAGGGATTCGCACCCTGCTGAACCAGCTCGGTATGGTGAGCAAATTTCGTCTGTGGGGTGACCCGGAGCCGGTGTACTACAACTCCACCTGGCAGCGGGCCTCCACCGGCGGCATCATCTTCAGCGAGGTGCAACTCGGTGAATTTGTCAGCAAGGGGGCTCTGCTGGGCACCGTGACCAATCCGATTACCAATGTGCGCACGGAAATTCGCTCGGAACACAACGGGCGCATCCTCGGTATGGCCCTAGACCAGGTGGTACAACCGGGTTTCGCCGCCTACCATATCGGCATTCAAGCCCCGCAGGAGCAGATCAGCCAACCTGAGGAGGTGGTCGCCGAGGATACTCCAGCGCAAAAGCCCCAGTCCCAGGCGAGTAAATCGGCTGCCAAATCCAGCGATAACACCGCCGACTTGGAGGGCGACGAGGACTAATCCGCTATTGCGGGCTAGTCACCTTATCGATAATCCTGGGGCTGGGCTGCTCAATAGGCTCAGGCTGCAGGGTGATATGTTCGATATCGAAGCGCTTGATCAGGGTTTCCCGCAAGCGCTCCAACACTGCCGGCCAGGCTGACAGATCATCCACAACAATATGCGCCGACAGAGAGATGGTGCTGGAGTCCAGGCGCCAGATATGCAGATCGTGCACCGAGCGCACACCAATCACGCCCGCCAACGTCTCCCCCACCACCGGCAGGCTCAACTCCCGCGGCACCCGCTCCATCAATACATCCACCGCATCGCGTAATAGGCGCACGCAAGAGAACAGTATCAACAGGCAGATCAGCAGCGACAACAGTGGGTCGATGGGCACCCAGCCGGTAAAATAAATCACCGCGCCAGATATTAGCGCCGCCACCGAGCCCAACATATCTCCCATCACGTGCAAAAGCGCACCGCGTATATTGAGCGTGCGCTCGCCCCGATAGAGTACCCAAGCTGCAATAATATTGATCAGCAACCCGATAAAAGCGATCAGCATCACCGTGCTGCCGTGAACCGGCTGGGGATTGCGCAGACGGTCGATTGCGGCAATGGCTATACCCACCACGATCAACAACATGATCAGGCCATTAGTGACCGCCGCCAATACTTCGGCGCGACCCCAACCAAAAGACAACTCCCGGTCCGCCGGCTTTTTGGCCAGCACCGCGGCAACAGCCCCGAGTGCCAGGGCGAAAGAATCCGTGAGCATATGGCCGGCATCACTGAGCAGTGCCAGGGAGCCAGACAGCCAACCGCCGATAGCCTCCACAAAGGAGAACCCCAGCGTCAGAATCAGAGCAATCAGCAGCGGACGCAGGGCACCGTTGCCATTGCGGTGGTGAACGTGATCGTGCATAGATTCCCTCCCTTTCAACCCTCGGAATACTCGGCCGCTAAACCGATTGTTTGCGCCCCAAGGTAATTCTCTCCCAGCCGGAGTAGTCCCTGCGACTCTCCACCGCACGGTAACCGGCGGCATTAAAAATTTCGCGCACAGCCTCGGCCTGTTGCCAACCGTGCTCCACCAGTAACCAGCCCCCCTCCTCCAGAAACTCATCCGCTTCTAGGGCGATCTTTGCGATATCCGCCAACCCCTGACGCTGTGCCACCAGCGCGGAGCGGGGCTCAAAGCGCACATCGCCCTGAGCCAGGTGCGGATCGGCCGCATCGATATAAGGGGGATTACTGACGATCAGTGAAAAGCGCTGAGACGGCAACTGCGAAAACCAGTCGCTTGCGAGAACCTGCACATTGGCAAAGCCCAGGTGCAAGCGGTTTTCCTCCGCCAGCGCCAGAGCCGCGGGGGATTTTTCCACGGCAACAATCTGCCAGCCCGGCTGCTCCGAGGCCAACGCCAGGGCAATGGCACCGGTGCCAGTACCCAGGTCGAGGGCGCGCAGCGCCCTTTGCGGGCAGAGCGCCAGGGCCGTTTCCACCAGCAACTCCGTATCCGGACGGGGAATCAATGTGGAGGGGGCCACTTTTAAACTGAGCGACCAGAACTCCCGCTCGCCAGTCAGATGCGCCACCGGCTCACCATTTTTACGCCGCATCAACAGGGCATCAAACGCTTCCTGCTCGGCCGCAGAGAGCTCGTACTCCGGCCAGGTGTAGAGCCAGGTGCGCTCGCGGCCGAGGATATGACCGAGCAGCACTTCGGTATCCAGACGCGCCGATTCACTGCCAGTGAGTTCCACATTGCGGGCGACATTGTCCTTAACACTGCTCATCGGGACAAGCAGCCTCTCACAGCGCTCCCGGTTGCGACGCATGGATTCACAATTACTGTCCCATCGCTGCCAGTTGGTCCGCCTGGTGCTCGGTGCGCAATGGCTCGATGACCTCTTCCAAGCCGCCCTGCATCACCTCATCCAGCTTGTACAGCGTCAGGCCGATGCGATGGTCGGTCACCCGTCCCTGCGGGAAGTTATACGTGCGAATGCGCTCTGAGCGGTCACCACTACCTACCAGGCTGCGACGGGCATCGGAAATTTCCTGGGCCGCTGCGGTTTCCTGTGCGTTATTGAGCTTGGCTTGCAGCAGGGCCATGGCCTTGGCTTTATTTTTATGCTGAGAGCGCTCGTCCTGACACTCCACCACAATACCCGTCGGGATATGGGTTAAGCGCACCGCTGAATCGGTTTTGTTGACGTGCTGACCACCGGCGCCAGAGGCGCGGTAGGTATCCACACGCAGGTCGGCCTTACTGATCTCGATGGCATCGCGCTCATCCGGCTCCGGCATCACCGCTACGGTGCAGGCGGAGGTGTGGATACGCCCTTGGGACTCGGTTTCCGGCACCCGCTGCACGCGGTGCGCACCGGATTCAAATTTCAACCTGGCATAGACATCCTCACCGGCCACACGGCTGATGATCTCTTTATAACCGCCGTGTTCACCGGCGTTTTCGCTGACAATTTCAATGCGCCAGCCCTGCTTTTCGGCATAGCGAGAATACATGCGAAACAGGTCGCCAGAGAAAATTGCCGCCTCGTCACCGCCGGTGCCGGCGCGAACTTCCAGGAAGACATTCTTGCGGTCATTGGGATCGCGGGGCAATAACAGCGCTTGTAATTCACGCTCTAAAGGCTCCACCTGGGCCTCCGCTTCGCGCAGCTCTTCCTGCGCCATTTCACGCATTTCCGGATCGCTCTCACCTAGCATTTCCCGCGCCGCGCTCATGTCCTCCTGCAACTGCTTGAAGCGGCCGTAGCACTTGACCACTTCTTCCAGTTCCGAGTACTCCCGCGACAGTTCGCGAAACTGATCTTGATCGGAAATTACACTGGCGTCGCCGAGCAGGGCTGATACCTCTTCGTGGCGTTCCTGCAGATTATCTAGCTTGTTCAGTAGGGATTCTTTCATTTGTGTTTTTTCTCTAATTCGGTATCGGCGGGATCGTCTAACCCCACCACTTCGCGGGCGATGCGCAGTCGCTCCAAATCGCCCTCCGCAGTGGCCTTCTTGAGGCTGATGGTGGGCGCATGAATCAATTTGTTGGTGAGGGCGCGGGTCAGTTGTTCCATCAGGCGTCTGGGGTCTTCACCTTTATCCAGCTGCAGCAGCACCCGCTCTAACTCGGCACCACTGATTTGTTGAGCGCGTTGACGGTAACTGCGGATGGTATCCACCGCACCGAGGGCGCGGCTCTCTTTGGTAAATTCCGCCGCGGCACTATCCACAATTTCCCTGGCGGCCTCCGCGGCCCGCTCGCGGGAGCGCATGCCTTCGTCGATCACACCGCGCAGGTCATCCACGCTGTAGAGGTAGACGTCATCGAGCTCGCCCACTTCGGTTTCGATATCCCGCGGCACGGCGATATCCACCATAAACATAGGGCTGTGGCGGCGCTTGCGCAGGGCGGATTCCACCGCGCCCTTGCCCAGGATTGGCAGCTGACTGGCGGTGGAGCTGATCACAATATCGGCGCGGGCCAAGTGTTCGGGAATATCCGCCAACAAAATCGCTTCGGCACCGAAATTCTGCGCCAGTAATTGCGCACGACTCAGAGTGCGGTTGGCCACGATCAGCTGCTTAATACCCTGGTCCAATAAGTGGCGCGCCACCAACTCCACCGTCTCACCGGCACCGATCAGCAGCGCCGTTTGCTGCTTCAGGTCGGTAAAAATCCGCGAGGCTAGAGATACTGCCGCATAAGCGACGGATACCGGATTTTCACCAATCGCCGTCTCGGTACGCACCTTTTTCGCCACGGTAAACACCCGCTGGAAGACCCGGTGCAATTCGCTCCCCACACTGCCACATTCCCGTGCCACTGCGTAGGCCGACTTAATTTGGCCGAGAATCTGCGGCTCGCCCAGAACCAGCGAGTCAAGGCCGCAGGCCACATGCATCATATGGCGCACTGCCTCCTCTTCGCTGAGGATATAGCTGCAACCTCTGAGCTGATCCAGCGGAACCTGGTGGTAGTGCGCGAGCCACTGCAGCAGCGGCTCCGCTTCCGCATTGGCATAGATCTCGGTGCGGTTACAGGTAGAGAGGATGGCGAGTTCCCGGCATTCGAGCGCCTTGCGCGCATCCCCCAGGGCACCGGGCATCACCTCGGGCGCAAAAGCGACCCGCTCGCGCACCTCAATAGGCGCACTGTCGTGGTTGATCCCCAGGGTAACAATTGGCATAGAGTTCCGTCGGCTAAATCTAGAGGCGCGGCATCCGCATTGGGGGCGCATTTTCACGGGCCGCCGCTTAGCTTGCAAGCTGGTGAGGCGGTTTAATTGTGCGCTGATTTGAGCCGCCGGCCCAGGGCCCACGCTCCAAAAGCAGAATCACGGCTAGAATTATATGGCGATAATCGTTTAAAACACGCCACTCTTACACCGCTTCCCGCAGCAGCAATGTATGGATACGATCTATGCTCCCACCCCGCCACCCAGACTCCCGATACGCAACACCCGCACTGCTCTGTGTGCTCTGCTTGCTCAGCGCCTCATTTCTGAGTGCCTGTACCCAGGTCGCGTCTCATCGTGTAACCAACGGGGATACCTCCCCCGAGGCGCAGGCGCAGCAGCAACCCAGCGCGCAGAAAACAGCCCCCAAAGCGGAAGAGCGTGAGGCCCGCAGCTTCCCCATCGAAACGTTCTACACACTACTGGTTGCCGAAGTCGCCGGTATTCGCGAACAGTACGACGTAGCTTTGGCCAACTACTATCACCAGGCTGAAGTCACTCAGGACGCGGGCGTTGCGGCGCGCGCAACCCGTATTGCGCGCTTTCTTAACGTCCGCCACGCCGCGCTGCGCTCGGCGCAGCTGTGGACTGAGCTGGAACCGGACAACGCCGATGCCCAACTGGCTCTCACCGCCGAGCTGACCCTCGCGGGAAAACTTTCAGAAGCTCTGGTGCACGCGGAGAAAGCCCTCTCGCTCGGCGGCAAGGCCCCGATGCAATCCATCGCCGCCACCGCCATCGGCCAGGAGCAACTCAACGAGGAAATCCGTGCGGAGTTCGCCCGGTTAGCTGAGACATACCCCCAAAGCGACGAGGCATCCATGGCCTACGCCATGGTCCTGCGCAACGCCAAACAATCCAGGCGCGCGCTCTCCCTGGTGCGCCGAATCCAGCAACAGCACCCCGACCAACTCGATGCACCGCTACTGCAAAGCCATCTGCTGGTCGATCTCGACAGGCGCGATGAAGCCATCGAATTGCTGGAGAAAATGGTCCGAATTCATCCAGAGGAAACCCGGCTGCGCCTGCAGTACGCGCGCCTGCTCATTCGCGAGGATCTCACTCTGGCCCGCCAGCAATTTGCCGAATTAGTCAAACAGCGTCCCAATGATGGCAACCTGATCTTGTCCCTCGCCTTGATCCACTATGAAACCAACCAGATCGATGCGGCCAAGCCACTGCTTAACCGCCTCCTGGAGTTGGAACAGCACGAATCGGCGGCACACTTTTATCTCGGCGGCCTCGCCCAGAAGCAGGATAAAACCGAAACCGCCGCGGCACATTTTCAGCAGGTAAAGCCCGGCAACGATTATGTGGAAGCCATCACCAAAGGCACCAAACTGCTTGCAGCCAGTGGCAAACATCGTGAAAACCAAGCGTGGTTTGCCAGACTGCGCGAGCGACACCCCGGGCAGGCAGAACATTTTTTCCTGATGGAGGTCGAATTGCTGCGCAAAAGTGGCGAACCACAAATGGCCCTGCAATTGACGGATCGTGCTCTCACCGCTCTGAGCGACAGTGGCCGCCTGATTTATACCCGCGCCCTCCTCAACGACCAACTCGGCAATGCGGCCGCTTTTGAAACAGACCTGCGCACACTGTTGGAGCGCGACCCGGATAACGCCACGGTGATGAATGCCCTGGGTTACAAGCTGATCGACGATGAGACCCGCCGGGAAGAGGCCCTGCAGCTGATCAGCCGGGCACTGGAGCTGGAGCCTGAGGACCCGGCTATTATCGACAGCATGGGTTGGGTACAGTACCGCTTGGGGAATTACCGCGTTGCGGAAAAATACTTACGCCAGGCCTTAGAAAAGCTGCCGGATCACGAAATTGCCGCCCACTTAGGGGAGGTGCTCTGGGTTCAAGGGGAGCGCGAAGCCGCGCTCAAAGTCTGGAACGATGGCTTGACCGCTAACCCTAAGAGCAAGATTATTCCAGCCGCGATGAAACGACTGCAAATCAAAGAAACACTGGAACAACATGCATCCGAAAACTAACGCCGCTACCCGCAAGCTTTACTTTTTACTGGTGACAGCCCTGGCCGTATTGGTCTCCGCCTGTGCCGGCCAGAAAACCAAAGAGCCGCGCGCAGCGGAGGCGCCCTCGGAAACCGGCGCTCCCACCTCGGTAGCCCAGCTCAAGCATTGGACTATCAAAGGCAAACTCGGGGTGCGCTCACCGGCGGATAACGGCAGCGCTAACCTGACCTGGCAACAGAGCGGCGCACAAAATTTTCGTATCCATCTAAGTGGCCCCCTAGGTGCCGGCACCACGGTAATTTCAGGTTCTGCTGGCGGCGTCAGCCTGGTGCGCGGTAACGAGCCACCGGTGGTTGCCCGCGACGCCGCCCAACTCACCCAACAGACGTTGGGTTGGCCTCTGCCCGCCAAAGAAATGTTCTACTGGGTTCGCGGGCTCCCAGCACCCGGTCCCAGGGGGGCAGAAAAACACAATGGCCACGGCGAACTGCAGAGTTTGCAGCAGTCAGGTTGGTCTTTGTATTTCAGCAACTATCGCCAAAACGGCCCCTACCTCCTACCGACCCGTATAAAAGCACAAACTAATGCTGCCGCCGGCCCGGTACAGGTAACCCTGGTCATTAAGGAGTGGGGTTTTTAAATGCCCAAGCGCCAGCGTGCAGGTATGATAGGCCCACTTGAATTAATCGGCCCGGCCCCCCTGCATGCTGACGTTACCCGCCCCCGCAAAACTCAATCTGATCCTGCGCATTCTCGGCCGTCGCCCTGACGGCTACCACGAGCTGCAAACCCTCTTCCAAATACTCGACTACGGTGACAGCTTAGATTTCTCGCCGCGCAGCGATGGCATTATCAGCGTGGAGGCCGGTGCGCTGGATATACCCGAGGAAGACAATCTGGTCTATCGCGCCGCGCAACGGCTGCGTCAGAGTATCCAGTGGCAAGCCGGCAGTCTTCCCGGTGTACATATTCGCTTGAGTAAAAAACTACCACACGGAGGCGGCATCGGCGGTGGCAGCAGTGATGCGGCCACAACACTGCTGGGCCTCAACCACCTGTGGCAATGTAACTTGCCCATCGAAACCCTCGCAGAATTGGGCAGAGGGCTCGGAGCGGACATTCCGGTTTTTGTACGCGGGCGCACCGCCTGGGCGGAGGGCGTGGGCGAAGAACTCACACCGCTGAGCATCGAAAATCGTCACTATTTAGTGGTGGCCCCAGACTGCCAAGTGAGCACGGCAAAAATTTTTTCCGATTCACGTTTGACAAGAGATTCCGTCGCAATTACATTAGCGGCCCTTCGCGAGGGGCACCCCACTGAAAAGCCACTCGGCAGCGATATACTGGAAACATTTTCTGGTAATGACTGCCAGGCATTAGTTGAGAGTCTCTACCCTGAAGTTCGCGATGCCAGAGAGTGGCTGCAGCAGTTTGCTCCTTCACACCTCACCGGCACAGGAAGTTGCGTTTTTACAGCCTTCCCGAGTGCGCAAGCGGCCCGATCGGCACTTGCCAAACTACCGCGAAAATGGCAGGGTTTTATTGCCGCCGGCGTGCAGGTTTCACCCGTACATCGGCAGCTCGCGAAATTAACCTCAAGCGATTGAGGAAAGATACTGGGGCGTAGCCAAGCGGTAAGGCAGCGGGTTTTGATCCCGTCATGCGAAGGTTCGAATCCTTCCGCCCCAGCCATTTTCTTTTTACGCAGTGGCACCAGCAAAAAAACCGGTTCCGACATGTTTCAGTCGACACTGACCCAGCCGGCCATGGCCATTCGTAACGGGCTGCAAAAAGCCTATCCCCGAATCCACAAAAACAATGTCGAAGGCAGTCTTGCTTACAAGCGCTTGTCTGCGACCCGGAGGCTCTGCGAACGCCAAAGTAACCACCACCTGGGTGACCTGGGACGGCCTGCGTATTTTTACGCTTCGCCACCCACTTTGTCCCCCACTATAAAAGTGGTGCTATCGCATCCTAACTGCTAGCAAATATTGCCGGCATCTACACTTCAAATCACTTCAAGACAGAATTAAAGGAACTCGCAGTGGCTGACTTAATGGTCTTTACCGGCAACGCAAACCCGGAACTGGCGCAGAAGGTTGTCGACCATATGGCGATCCCCATGGGCGAAGCCACGGTCAAGCGCTTCTCCGACGGCGAGATTGCAGTTGAAATTACCGATAACGTACGCGGCCGCGACGTGTTCGTCGTGCAATCCACCTGCCAGCCCACCAACCGCAACCTGATGGAGCTAATTCTATTGGTAGATGCCCTGCGCCGCGCCTCCGCCGGCCGCGTTACCGCAGTGGTACCCTACTTTGGCTACGCCCGCCAGGACCGTCGAGTAAGATCCCAGCGCGTGCCGATCTCCGCGAAGGTGGTGGCCGACATGATGGTAAGCGTGGGTATCGACCGCGTACTGACCGTCGACCTGCACGCGGAGCAGATCCAGGGCTTCTTCGACGTGCCTGTGGATAACGTTTACGGCTCTTCCGTACTGCTCGACGATATCGAGCGCCAGAAGTACCAGAACATGGTGGTGGTATCCCCGGATATCGGTGGTGTTGTGCGCGCCCGTGCCGTGGCCAAGAGCCTCGACTGCGACCTGGCCATCATTGACAAACGCCGCCCCGCGGCCAATGTCGCCGAAGTGATGAACATCATCGGTGAAGTTAGCGGCCGCACCTGCCTGCTGGTAGACGATATGGTCGACACCGCCGGCACCCTGTGCAACGCCGCCAACGCCCTAAAAGAGCACGGCGCCGAGAAAGTAGTGGCCTACTGTACCCACCCGGTTCTGTCGGGCAATGCGATCAGCAACCTGAATAACTCCGTACTGGATGAGCTGGTCGTCACCGACTCCATCCCGCTGCTCGACAAAATGGAAAAAGCCCCGAAAATTCGCCAGCTAACCCTAGCTGCGATGCTGGCCGAATCCATGCGTCGTATCAGCAACGAGGAATCCCTCTCCGCAATGTTCCGCTAGAGCCTCACCGGAGGCGCTCCCTAGCAGCGATCAAAAGTGCCCCGCTCCGCCGGGGCGCTTTGCGTTTAGGTCCGATTCCCGTAGAATACGCGCCCGCCCGGTACTGCCGGGCAATTACTTTTGGGCCAAAAGCCCAATTTACTGAAACGCCAGAGCGGTCCGGTCGCAGGTCTCTCTGGACAGACAACCCGAGGTTTAACCTATGTCTGATATCAAACTGAACGCCATTGCCCGCAGCGATGAAGGGAAAGGTGCGAGCCGCCGCCTGCGTCGCCTGGAAGGCCGTGTACCCGGCATCATCTACGGTGGTGAAGCAGAGCCAACTTCTATCTCTGTTCTGCAGAAAGACCTGTTCAAAACCCTGGAAAACGAAGCTTTCTTCTCCTCCATGCTGACTGTCGATGTTGACGGCAAAGAAGAGAAAGTGATCCTGCGCGACCTACAGCGTCACCCCGCCAAGCAACAGCTGCTGCACATCGATTTCCAGCGTGTATCCGCCACCACCAAGGTCCACGTGAAAGTGCCGCTGCACTTCCTCAACGAAGAAAACTGCAAAGGCGTTAAGGCCGGCGGCATCGTTTCCCACACCCTGACCGAGCTGGAAGTTAACGCTCCTGCCGGCAAGCTGCCCGAGTTCATCGAAGTGGACCTGGCCGACCTGGAATTGGACGCGATCCTGCACATCTCCGACCTGAAACTGCCGGAAGGTGTTGAATCTGCGGACCTGAGCCACGGTGAAGACCACAACCTGGTTGTAGCTTCTATCCACAAGCCTCGCGGCGCCGTGGAAGCTGAAGCCGAAGCTGGCGAAGGCGAAGAGTAATCGCCTTGGCTGCGGCACCGGATACCCCGATTCAGTTGATCGTCGGCCTGGGAAACCCTGGGCCGGAGTACGACCGGACGCGGCACAACGCCGGTGCCGACTTTGTTGTCGAGCTGGCCCGCCAACACGGCACCCAGCTCAGCCTAGACAGCAAATATCACGGCCTTACTGGCCGTGTGCGGATCGGCAGCCAGGATATACGGCTGCTGATCCCCACCACTTATATGAATCGCAGTGGCCAATCTGTCGGCCCACTGGCGAACTTCTTCAAGATCCCACCGCAAGCTATCCTGGTCGCTCACGATGAGCTGGACCTGGCCCCAGGTATCGCGCGCCTGAAAGCTGGCGGCGGACACGGCGGGCACAACGGCCTGCGGGACATCATTGCTGCCCTGGGCAACAACCGCGACTTTATGCGCCTGCGACTTGGCATTGGCCACCCCGGCAGCGCCAGTGAAGTCTCCCGCTTTGTTCTACAGCGGGCTCCCAGAGCGGAACAGGAAACACTGGCTGACGCGATCGATCGCGCGATCGACGTACTGCCCAGCGCCGCCGGCGGCGACTGGAGCTCAGCCATGAAAACGCTGCACACCAACAAGTAGATCCCCCCGGCCGGCTTGCCTTTTGGCCCGGAAATACTGATAGTGTGCTGCGCCAAATTGCCGGTATTTTTTCGGCTGGCCCGGATTATTCGGTGGCCGCGCTATCCAGCCCGCCCAGACTCCCGCCAGCGCAATCGCTACCGGACCTCAAACGCAATTAGCAGAGCGCGCTCTTCGCGCCTCAGGCAAACGGAAAATTATCACCATGGGTTTTACTTGCGGTATTGTCGGCCTGCCTAACGTGGGCAAATCCACCCTTTTCAACGCGCTGACCAAGGCGGGAATCGACGCAGAGAACTTCCCCTTCTGCACCATCGAACCCAATGCCGGCGTAGTGCCAGTGCCGGACCCCCGCCTCGACAAGCTGACGGAGATCGTTCAGCCTCAAAAAGTGATTCCAACCACCATGGAATTCACCGATATCGCCGGGCTGGTTGCGGGCGCCTCCAAGGGTGAGGGCCTGGGCAACAAATTTCTCGCCAATATCCGCGAAACTGATGCCATCGCTCACGTAGTGCGCTGCTTCGAAGACGACAACGTCATCCATGTCGCCAACCAGGTTCACCCGGTGGCCGATATCGAGGTGATCAACACCGAGCTGGCCCTGGCCGACCTGGACACCGTGGAAAAGGCCCTACAGCGCTTTACTCGCGCCGCCAAGGGGCAGGATAAACACGCCATCAAGATGAAGGCGCTCCTGGAGAAAATCCAGCCGCATCTCGACGAAGCCAAGCCGCTGCGCTCCCTCGACCTTTCAGAAGATGAGCTTGCGGATCTGCGTGAACTGAGCCTGCTTACTATCAAGCCCACCATGTACATCGCCAACGTGGATGAAGACGGCTTTGAGAACAACCCGCACCTGGATGCCGTCGCCGCTATCGCCGCCGAAGAAAACGCGGTACTGGTGCCCATCTGTAACAAGCTCGAAGCCGAGATCGCAGAGCTGGATGACGACGAAAAACAGGAATTTCTGGAAGAATTGGGCATGGAAGAGCCGGGCCTGAACCGGGTAATCCGTGCCGGCTATCAGTTGCTGGGCCTGCACACCTACTTCACCGCCGGAGTCAAAGAGGTGCGCGCCTGGACGATTCCTCTGGGTGCAACCGCCCCGAATGCAGCCGGTAAAATCCACACCGACTTTGAAAAAGGCTTTATTCGCGCCGAAGTGGTTAGCTACAACGATTTCGTCAGCAACAATGGTGAAGCCGGGGCCAAAGAGGCCGGAAAATGGCGCCTGGAAGGCAAGGACTACATTGTCGCCGATGGCGATGTAATTCACTTCCGCTTCAACGTCTAAGACCTCTAAGCCCCCTCCCCGACATTGCACCTCCCCACCCCGGGGAGGTGCTCCCTGCGACGCAAAACTTATGGCGCAATCAAACTGGAAGATCGGACTGCCTCTGGCACTGATAACAGTCTTTATGTGGGCAGCCCTGCCCATTGCCCTCAAAGGGCTTCTGAAGCATATCAGCCCGGAAACCGCCACTTGGTATCGCTTTGCTGGCGCAGCACTGCTTGCGGGGCTCTACTACGGCCAGGCTCGACAGCTAAAGCTCAGAGCGCTGTTCAGTCGCGGATTGCTACTGTTCACTCTGCTCGCTGTGGCCGGGCTGCTACTTAACTATCTCACCTACGCCAGCGGTCTCAACTACATAACCCCTGGCGCCGCACAGATTGTTATCCAACTGGCTCCTTTACTGTTGTTAACCTCGAGCGTGCTGTGGTTGGGAGAGCGCTTTTCGCCACGCCAGTGGAGCGGTGTAGCGCTCGTGGTGATCGGCCTGCTGTTGTTTTTTAACCAGCGCCTGGATGAACTGGTTAGCGGCGTGGACAGCGACTACCTGCTTGGGCTCGGCTTTATCCTCATAGCCGCCGTTTCCTGGGCGGTCTACGGTTTCTTTCAGAAAAAAATTCTCGCCCGCGCCACGCCTCAGGACCTGCTGGTATTGATTTATATCGCCGGCACACTGTGCTTCCTGCCCATGGCCGATCCACTGGACGTTGCCCACCTGGGCTGGCTAGAGTGGGCTCTACTGGCGTTTCTTACCGCCAACACCCTTATCGCCTATGGCGCCTTCAGCAAAGCCCTTGCGCATTGGGAGGCATCCAGTGTCAGCGCCACACTGTCACTGGTGCCAGTGATCACCCTGCTGTTCGGTGCCTTGATCAGCAACATCTGGCCAGACTATATTGCCGCAGAGCCACTCAACTGGATCAGCTGGACCGGCGCGGGCGCCGTAGTCCTGGGTTCAGCTCTTGCCGCTATTCGCTCCGGGCGCCGCTCCAAGCACGCCCTGGGTCCAGATGAAAAAATCGCTAACTAACTGAAAAGAATACAGAAAAGGTGTTGACACACCCGGCCCATCGATTAATAATGCGCGCCCTCGGTAAGGCCGAGGTAACAAAAGAAATGGCAAGGTAGCTCAGCCGGTTAGAGCGCAGCACTCATAATGCTGAGGTCGGGAGTTCGAGTCTCCCCCTTGCTACCATTTCTGATCACAGAGACTATTCTTTGTGAATCTTGAAAATGGGGCGTAGCCAAGCGGTAAGGCAGCGGGTTTTGATCCCGTCATGCGAAGGTTCGAATCCTTCCGCCCCAGCCATTTTCCAGAATTTATCCCGCAGGCCCGATTCAGGGCAGCACTCAAAAAATTATCTTGTTTATTCGCCCACAAGCAAGCGCAGCGCTCTATCGCACAACGCCAGCTATCCAGCGCACCTATTCGACGCCCTGCGCCATCACCATGTCTCCTGCAACCGCTTTACCGTCCCGGTTTGATCGCAGCACGTCCGTCTGCTGCAGATGCTCTCCTCGACGGCGCTCACGGCGCAAACCCAACGCACGCAACCACTCAAACCCTAATAAACACAGCACCAGCGCAGATAGCACCAGGGGGCCACCTATACCGCCCAGCGCCTGCCGCTCTGACACACAAGTCCACACAAGCTGTACAACGCACAAAAGAGCCACGATCAGCAGTGTGGGCTTGCGGCCCAGCAGACTCACCACAAAAACGCCCAGCGGTGCGCCCAGGGCCACCACCGGTGCTGCCGCCAACCAGTTGCCGAAGACCCCCGGCTGCCAGTCCCCTGCCAGTGACTTCACGAGCACACCGAGTACCGAGCAAAAGGCCATAATCACCACCGAGGTGGGAATGGCTACCTTTAAGTCCACACGGCTCAACAGGACCAGCGCTGCATATACCAGCATATCCACACCAACCCCAGTGACAGAAACCACACAAAACCCGGCAAAGGCGCCGAGTAACAGCCCCACACGAAAATCTGTCGGGCACTGGGGATCGCCTTTGTGCGCACAATCGGTGATCTCTGTAAGCCGGTACAAATGAAAAATACCAAAACTGCCCCAGAGTACCGCGAAGGATAATTTCACCCAGAGCTCTGCAATCAGCGGCGCGAATAACAATATGCCCGCAGGGATAGCCAGTAGAGAGCCCAGTAATGCGCCCCGCAACATCGACCAAGCCAGGGCTTGCCGGCGACCAAGGATAAACAAGCTGGCACTGACCATGCCGATGGACTGCACCGCAAAACTAAAATCACGGCCGAGACTGGCCGGCATATCAAACAGGAGGACCAATACGGGAAATCCAACGGTACCGCCCCCCATCGGGGTGGAGCCCGCAGCGTAACTGCCGATGGCCATAGCCAGCGCCATGGACCAATGTTCCAGTGCCAGGGCCAAGTTATTACCCTGTAAGACAATGAACAGCCAAACCCCGTAAAACAGTAACAACCAGGCAAACCAGTAACGGAGAGAACGCTGCGCTAGGTATTTCATCTTATTATTCGCGAACTAAAACGTCAGAGGAGCTAATAGTGGTACGAGTGTAAGGTGGGATCAAGGCGGAACAATGACTGCTGATAACTACATCGCGAAAAAGAGTGTGGGCGGATGGCCCGGCAACCGCAGTTACCGGGCACTACAAGATCAGTTCAGGCGCTTTCTACGGATCAGATTTTGAACCTGCATAGAAGACATCATAGAGGCGTAGATAGCCGGCAGGGCTCCGCGTTTACGCAGCTCCAGGAAATCTTCATCGGGCAGGTTGTTGAGCTTTTCTTCGTCAATCACAAAGAAACCCGTCAGGTCGTAGGGCTTGTCATCTTCGTTTACGCGAAGCGTCAGCTTCTTCTGAACCAACAGATCCTTAGAAACCAGGAACTCGATAAACTGCTCGGTAACAGACACGCGTTGGGCGGTTTCCACTACAGCCTGAGCACGATTTTTCAGGTAATCGGTCTGCTCACCCTCTCCATCGAACAGCGCCTCACCTTCAGATTCACTCAGCATCTTGGAATCTTCATCGACGCAAAGTACCGCTTGATCAGTATTTTCCGGGTTCTTAACCAGTACGAATGGGTAGGTACGAACCTGCAGAGGTACGTAGCTGCCGTTCCAGCCCTCAGCACCCGAGAACAGGTTTTCGCCGGGACGCAGGCCTGTGAGGGCAACCACTTTGAATTGATCGGTGTTCTGGTCTTTGACGAACAGGATCGGATAGCTCTGGGCCGCCTGTACAATCTCCTGAACCACCAACGGCAAAATGTGGTTGCCGCTTACATGGTCAAAGGTGATGTCCTGGGTGAGTTTCAGGTTGGCATGTGCCTTTTTATCCAAAGCTTTGATCTGTGCCATAAGTACAACTCCTAGCTACTTTTATAGTTACTTAATTTTCAGAGATACCCTAACGTACCACTTTATTGGCTTATACACGATGACAAGCGCTTTCCTCTAGCCGCCGAAAACCAAAGCCCGCATTAAACAGCGAAGCGAGCCAACAGGCAAACAAAGCCTGTTGTAAGCACCTTAATGCAAAAACTCGTCGATTATAAAGATAACTTTCAAGACAATAGTACCGGTTATGATCTCAGGTATCGTACCGAAACGGGAAATAACCAAATAGCTGGCAATTTCTGTACAAAACTCCTGCTACGAGTGCATGCACAACCTCTGAAGCACACTAAATCTGAGCACTCAACCCAAGAACCCCAATCCCCAATAACAGCAAAGTAACTCCCCATAAACATAGAAAGAACTCAGCCGGCTAACCGTATCAATAGCCACCAGCCAGCTCATACCGGAGGTGAGTCAAAGCTTGGCCTGAAGCTCTCTCAGCGCCCTGTCGAGCACCTCATCCTCATTAGAACGCACAGTAGCCAGGGTACTTTCGACCAAGATATCCGGCTTAATACCATAGCCGACGAACTCCAGCCCATCGGGGTATGTATCCCGCTTGGTGCACACCCTGAAAGTCCCCCCCCCAGGGAGATCTACAAAAATTGGCTGGCCGGTGCTGCCATATGTCGGCTCACCAACGGTTGTAAAGTGCTCGAGAGAATCTGCATACACCAAAAAATCTTCAGCTGCGGAAGCCGTATTTCGGCCAATAAGCACATAAGTGGGTACTATATGGTTGCTTTCCAGTTTGGCCTTAAGTACATCTGAAGAATCTTCGCTGAATTCCCAGGAAGTACCCTCTGCATAGGGTCGATACTCCTCAAATTCTTCGAATTGATCAGCAATTGCCCCCAAGGCCTTGTAGGCAGCCACATGCTTGGGCGATTTCCAGATAGAGCCTGGCAAGTTCCGGTTGGCCAGGTAGGAGATAATTTCTCCAGCATTAGTAGTACTGCCGCCCCCATTAAAACGCAGATCAATAATCAGGCCTTTGGATTTGCTGATCTCACCATAGTGAGACTGAAAATGCTTAACGATCTCTTTATCATGGAAGCCATTTAAAGCCACATAGGCGATATCGCCACCTAACCACTTAAATTCGAGCAGTTCTCCATTGGAAGCAGGCTGCTTAATAGAGGTATATTCGATCTCCCTGCTACGGGCATCCCGATTAACCTGAACCTCTTTCATCTTGCCATCCGGAGTCTCAATAGTGAATTCCGCCATGGTATCCGGCTTGCCATCTAGAGCATCCCGAACCGCTGTATCCCAAAGAATATGCTGGGTCGAGCTGGCGATATAGGGGATTACCCGCTCCTTTAAATAAGCCTGTAAATCCTGTCCATTTACCGCAACAATAATTGAGCCCGGTGGGATTTCTAGCTCCAACCCCTTCTCAACCCCTGTGACTATCGCTTGATGCCCAGCCTCAGCCAGGTGAACAGCTGGCCAATCCAAGTACTGGGCTGAGAGCCCCTTAGGGTAATAAATGCTGGTGTGACCATCCTGCAGAAATGCATTTAGCCGCTTTAGTTCACGATAATATTCATACGTATTTTCTGTAGCCAAAACCCGCGGGATAAACTCCTGGTACTTTGCATTAAAATCAAGTTCAGGAACCTGATCGAAGAAAGCGAAGTTATAGCTAACCTCTTTCCAATAGAGGGATAAACCATATAACTTTTCTGCATCCGATAAATTTTCTGATACCTCACCTACATTATCTGCATATACAGAGCTGATGGAGGAAGCAGAAATTGCAAAGGCCAATACAATCTTTTTAAGCACAACAAAAACCCTATGTTTGTTAGGGCTTCCATCATATGCATTTAGAAAAAATGGTCAATGTAGACTATCTTTACAAAGCGACTATTTGTCGAAACCAGAAGCATGAAATGTCCTTGTTTGCTCCCTATTTGTCCTTATCCGCTATTTGTAACCTCTGGAAATCAGCGCTAGTACCTCTTTCACTATCATCTCGGGCTCATCATTTTGAGGATAGTGATAGCTTTTCTCAGTTAAAACAGCTTTACCTCGCGGAAACGCTTTGGCCCAATTTGAATGTAACTCCCCCCACATATCCCGGGCTTCATCAGTAAAGAAAAGAAGAGGAGGATTGTCATACTTTTTAATTGAGGCATTTACCGTAACGGGGATATCGGGAATTTTTGGGTAGTCAGGCAACGGGCGTTTAGACCAAAAATCCAGATACTGATTCGACATACCGTTCTTCATATCATCCAGTTTTACCTGAGCAATCTGCTTTTCGGCCAACTCCAAATTCAGTGATCGCATAATATCCACATCATGCTCAGAAGACGGCTCTATCAGCATTAAAGCTGCGATTTTTTCAGGGTATTGCGCGGCAAAAGTTCGGGCTACATGAGCACCATAGGAATGCGCAATATAAGTAACTTTCCCTTTAACCCCCAAAACCTCCAATAAAGCCTTGGCCCCTTGAGCATAATCCTCAGAGCTAAAATGTTTCTTAATGGCCGTTGATTTTCCATTGCCGACACGAGAATAACGTATTACTCGTGCATACTTCACCAAGTCATCATAAATAGAGCCCCAATCTTGCATCCCGGCCGAACCACCTGCTTCGAGAAACAAAGTGGCCTCACCAGAACCTTTGACCTCATATTCAATATGATATTCACCAACAGAAATTGCCTCTGAATTCACTAATGCACTTAGCGGCAAAGTAAATATCATTATCAAGAGAGCTACACGCATATAGAATTCCTATTTATTATTAAAAGTCCTGATCAAGAATTATTAGGGCGCGGCTAAATTGCAGCCATCCCCTGCCCCAGGCGCGATTCATTGCCTGGTCCAGGTTGCTCCGGCACTAATTGGGCCAAGCCAAGGGAGACCAAAGCCATCAAAGATCCTGCAAAGAACACCATGGCTGGAGATGTGAGCCAAAGCAGACCGAACAGAACCGGTATAACTACCGCTGCGATATGATTAATGGTAAAGCTGACCCCAGCGGATGAGGCAATATCTCGATCATCGACAATCTTCTGGAAATAGGTTTTGATAGCAATTGCCATAGAGAAGAACAGGTGATCAATAATATAGAGCACCGCCGCCAGCATCGCGCTTTCTACCAGAGCATAACCAGTAAAAACCAGAACCAAACCGACATATTCCAAGGTTAGAATGCGACGCTCCCCAAAGCGCACAATAAATTGTCCAATCTTAGGTGCTATGTATAAATTGAGCAGGTGGTTAGCAGTATAGAGCGCAGCAATTTCCCCCACGCTATAGCCAAACTTTTCTACCATCAGAAAACCGGCAAAGACAATAAAAATTTGTCGGCGTGCACCACTCATCATTGTCAATGCGTAATAAAGCCAATAGCGCTTACGCAGTATCAATTGCTTGCGCTGGCTATGGGGTTGGGGAAACTGGGGAAATAAAATCCAAGCTATAAGAGCAATGACCACCGTAGTGCCACCACCAATGAGATAAACCCAGGTATAGTCCAGATTAGCCAAATTCATCAACCCCCAAACCAACCCGTAAGCCAATAAAGCAGTAAAGGACCCTGCTGCAGCCATACGCCCCATCCAAATAGCGGAGTTTTTTTTAGGGAACCATTGTAAAGCGAGTGATGTTTGCAGGGTTTCATAGAAATGAAAGCCTATGGACATTAACAGCGTAGTAAGTAACAGCCCCGTAAGTGACGGAAAGAACCCAGTCAGCATTACACCCACCCCAGTCGCCACTAATGAGAGAAGCGCCAATCGCTGTTCACGAATTAATAACAAGACAAATATCACCGTAAAGGCGAGGAAACCGGGGATTTCCCGCACACTCTGCAACAGACCAATATCCGCCCCGGTAAATGAGGCCTTGGCTACCACAAAATTATTTAATAGGGTATTCCAAACGGAAAAGGAGAGCGGCATTGAAGCTGCAAGAACCAACAGCAGAATCTCTGGCCGGCGGAAACGTTCTAACATAGCGGGACTCCTACATAGAGAGCGACAATATACGCCATACCACATACGCTAAACCACATTGAGGTGTAGATTTAGTGCACTTTGATAGTGAAGTACTATTAAGTAATCACCTCATGAGGTTGTTGAGAACTAAAATTTCTTTACAAAATAGAATACCCACAGGCCAAAGATTTCAGGCTCTTCTAGAGATTCAGAACGAGTGTTCTATTGATTTGACACCGTATCACTAGCCAGGTACCTGGCGCCTCTTAGTTACACGGAAATTTAGACGTATTCAATCGATATCCTGATGCCGAAGCCAGTCAATAGTTAACCTTGCTTTTATTATCTATGCTCTAATCGAGGCATAGGCCACACAATATTCTATGCTGTGGCATAAAATTCTTCCCAATTGTGGACAAACCTAGCTACCGGAGTCGGTAAATGCGTATCCACTCAAAACTGCTCAGCTTGACGTTCCAATCCATTATTTGCACTATTTTCTACTTATCAGCACCGATATACACTGCGGCCCAAGAAGGCGGCTTGCCAAACAAACTCACTCTAAGAGAATGGAAAGTACCTTGGCAGGGGTTGCCCAGAGATCCCTACGTGGATAACAAACAACGAGTCTGGTTTTGCGGCCAGGCCGGCAACTATATAGCTAGGTTTACCCCAACTGCGGAACAGTTTAAACAGTTTGAAGTGCCCGAGGGGACCCACCCTCACAATCTTATAGTGAGTAAGCAGGGGCAGGTTTGGTATGCGGGAAATCGCAACGCCCATATTGGGCGCTTGGACCCAGAAACCGGAAAGATACACCAGTACCCAATGCCCAAAGGCGTCAACGATCCACATACACTCGTCTTCAATCGCCAGGATAATATCTGGTTTACAGCCCAGCAAAGCAACCGCATAGGCCTTTTGGATGTACACAGCGGTCAGGTCAAAATTGCCACACCACAAACGGCCAACTCGCGCCCTTATGGCATCAAGGTAGACTCGCAAAATCGCCCTTGGGTGGCCCTATTTGGCACGAACAAACTAGCTTGGGTAGACCCCAAAACAATGGTGGTAAATGAAATCTCGATTCCCCGGCCAAACGCCCGTCCTCGCAGGCTGGAAATCGATCCATCGAACAATATCTGGTATGTAGACTATCCGGAAGGTTATCTCGGCAGATATACGCCCTCTACAAAAGATTTCAAAGAATGGAAACTCCCCACAGAAAACCCTCGCCCCTATGGAACCGCACTGGACAACAGAGGGCGACTCTGGATCGCAGACACCGGAAAAATTCCCAATATCATCTTCGCCTTTGATATAAAAACAGAAAAATTCATTAGTCAGACACCCGTTCCCAGTGGGGGAAATATTCGGCATATGTATTTTGACAACAAAGATGGTAGCTTTTGGTTTGGAGTGGATTCTGGATTTTTAGATCAGGGGATACCAAAGGACTGACCCCTGGAAAATTAAATATTTTTCCTAACATCTTAAAGTTCAATAAGCGAACAACTCTTCACCATGACCTCCGTCTGACGAAGAGCAGTTTTAGGAACATAAGGGTGAGAAAAGATCCAGAACTGGTTTTTTCAATCCCTTCAATCATTATCTTCACCGCTTCGTTAGGGGCCACACCCTAAATAACAGCTTCCGCATTTTTTTCTTTACATCACGGATTGTCTCGTTCTTTGTATCTTTTCTTCGTATCTCAATCGGCTGATCACGAGTAGCATCGAGCCTATTGGTTTTGATCGCTCCGGGGCAGAATACCGAGATTGTTACAGGTGCCCCTCTCAAACGAACTCACGTCCCAAGCTCTGCATAAGACCTACACCACCAAATTTAGAAACGTTGTAAGCACCTAAAAATCCATCCTATATAGACCGGATTCCGATGCCACAGGTAAGATATAACCCTCTACCTACTTTTCCATACCTGGTAAAAAAATATGAACTCCGCAGATCACCCCCCTATAAATTAAATGACAATATCCATTGCCAATCTTCATTTTAGGTGCCCTCTATATGGTTAAGATTAATGCAACACCAGCGCATTACACAACAAGTGCACTCAACCAAAGCACTCAACAGCAATCTCTGAAAATATATTGAACGCCCACAAACTTGGACACACCCACTTGAACACAAACACACTTAGTCACGCGATCTAAAATTAATTATTCAGTAGCCTCAAGATAATCACAATTATATCCAGACAGTACCAACTATATTCTTATTGGCCAGCTCAACAGCCATTGCTTCACCAGCACCAGCACAAATGACCACAGCAAACTTTCCAGATAACTTCATGGTGCTTCCGTGAAGTTAATATTCAAGATCATGTCACACCCCCCCAAAAAAGACGGATAGCAAACCGGAAAAACTTGGATTCAACATTGAATGCCACACCATGTAGGCAATTATTTAAATACAACAGAAACTAATCACCTAAATTATAAGCCTCAACAGATGAAAACACTAACGTAAAGCCCAGAAACAAAAACTCTCAACCCTAATAATTTTTTTGGGGGAAAGCTTAAAAACCCCAAAGCAGCGCCAGAAGAAAGATATCAATTGGCCACCACATCAACAAGTTAAGCAATCCTCTGAAAAAAATGGCAACATATAGACATAAGATCTATCTTCTTTCCATTTATTTCAAACAAAAAAACAAGAGATAAAACCCCAGCCAAAAGCGAAAGATCCAGGCACAGACTTTGAACTCACATAAAACTCTCAGGGCAACCTTTCACTAAAGAATCAGGCGCCAAGGAAAGTTCCAAATTAATAAAAATTTCAGACTAAGAGTATGCTGATTTTTTATAAGACATATTACCCAACACTAGAGCGGGGGCTGCCAATTAATAATTGGCGGATACCCTTCAATCTCGCACAACCAAATTACGGCACGCACCCTAGGCTTGAGACTACCTCGCGGATCCACTATTTTTTCCCAGTCACCAGCCTGGAACACTTGCCCCTGCAAACGAAACTGCCCAAGAGTATCTTGCCAACTAGGCATAGTGAGTTTCAAAGATTCACTCGTACCGTAATCAGTAGCAATACCCAATTCAATCCCATTATCTGATTGCCTTAGTTTCGTTACTTCCCCCTGCCAAGAAGTCAATTTATTTCTATCGCAGGTCACAAAGTCTGGAACAGCCAGTCGCTGTGCAGTTAACTCGGTCGCACTCGCGAAACTCAAAACATAGAAGAGAGTAGAATAGAGGATTATTTTCATAAGTCATACTATGTCATGTTGGGGGGCAAGCCCCCCAAGCAATCTTTATAAACCGCGATAAGTACTGCTTTGTTCATCTGCACGGGTAGCCTGCCCGTCAGAGAATTCATACATGCAGCTATCGTCGGTATAATCCATAAAGTTAGTAACCGGGTCTTGTCCTTCCGCATTCCTACCCCAGGTACAGGAATCTCGACCTACAGGGCATCCATAGGCCGGCGATCTTTCCGCCGGCGTATCGGCTACATAGTCGCCTCTACCAAAACAACCGCCTTGGAAAGTATGGTACAGACCCAGCCAGTGACCAACCTCATGAGTCAAGGTATCGCCTTCATTGTAAGGTGCGGCATCTCCGCCGGGCACGGAACCGGTCAATATTACGACCCCATCATCCAGTGGATCGGAGGAATAGCTACTTGGAAAAGTAGCCCACCCCAGTAGACCATCACTGATATTCGCCACATAAATATTAAGATCTCCAGCACCACCAACACGCAAGGAATTCTTCATAGCCTGCTCGGCAGAAGAGTCATACCCCACGTTGTACCAAGCATTATTGGCAGTAACCGATGTAGAGGCCAAATTAAAAGTGAATGGAGTATTTGCATAGGCAGAATTTAATACCGCCATTTGTGCATTTATTTCACTATTAGAGAGCGCACCATTATTAGAGGTATCAGTAATTACATGAAAGTAAACATCAACAGTGACTGAGCCAGCTGGACGTAGTCTGTGACCACCATCAATACTGGCTGATTTACTACGCAGTGAAGTAAAATGCTGCTCCTTTAGTGCCGCTTCTTGAATGGTAGGATGCTTAGTGCCGCAGTGCTTAAACTTTGCAGTATTCTCTGTGTCAATAATACTTTGTGCAACCCCAATAGCAGAGGATGTCAGTAGACATAGTGATAAAGTAGCCTTTATTGAAATCGATCGAGCAGCCTTTCTCATAACCTGAACCTTAACTTTATTATTAAATTGAACACCCCATAAAACCGCATCAACCTTCCACGCTAAGCATGACTTATGTCAACAGTACCAATTCCCAAAGTTGAGATAATGACATCAGTTTCTTTTGTTGGGCGGGAGGTTCAACAACAAGACAACGATAGAATTAAAAAAATACTTTTCGCACTAAGAAATAATGCATCAAAAAATAAATTACTGACGTGAAAATTAGTTACAAGAGAAATCACTTCAAGACAATAACAAATAAACCATTAACACAGATCTACCGAATTATGGTTATATCAGAAACTCTAACCATTAGATTATTTTGAAAGAACTATTAGTCGCAGCAACTACTAAACTGAAGTCAACCCTGAAAGGGTCCCACAAGACACCCATAAATGTAAACATCAGCGCGCACAACATCTAAGACCAAAAGTACACATCAATCTTACACAGCTAAGTAACTGGATATACATGCCATGCCCAAACTATCAACAATACAATGTGAACATGGAACTTCTCAATCGATGAAACTGGACACAAAACAAAAGAAATACATTAATATCATTATTGTCTACCCTTTCGCTATACTCATCTTTTCCACATTGATAAATCTAACCTTCATTAATATTGACAGTCTCCAAATCAGCCTACCCACAGAATGGCATCTACATATCTCAATACTTACAGCCTTACTCTTAACAATTAATCACAGCTTATTAATGACAACCACAGAGATAACGAGAGTTAAATTTAGGATGTACGCCACTCCAGAAGAGTTGCATGAACGTGACTTCAGCGGGAAAGACATTTCTAAATCTGGAATCCAAGAGTTAAAACGAAACCATAACGCTCATCGTAATTTGACGGAAAATACTTGCTTTTTCATAGCGCTTGCACTTCCATTTATACTGACTACTCCATCTATAGCGGCTACCTTTCTTTGGCTTATGGGGTTCGCCCTCTGCAGATTCGGTCATACTATTTCCTATCTTATAGGAAGTACTAATTTTCGAAGCATTTTCATGACCCTTAGCCTTTTAGCCATGTATGGAATAGCAAGCCATTTAACTATCAGTTGGATTATTTAATATTCTACCTATAAAGCGTCACTATCGTGCATGACAAAATAGTTGAGCAAGCAATAACAGAATGATTTTTAGGTAATACTACACGTTATGAAAACTGGCAAGTTAGAACCTTCACATGATTATTTAAGACCACCAACTAAAATTCATTCTAAATGTCGCTTAACACCAATGCCCTAGAGCTTGAAATTTCTCCGCCTAAATCATTTCCCTCCTTGCAATGTTCATCTCCACAACCACCTATGTAACTGCTTCCGGCAGCCCAGCACAATATAAAAGATAAATCTATGAAAAGACTTCGGAGGTCACCCGCTCATCAATCAAACAGCTCATATGACCTCATTAAGGTCTGCATATTTCGTGGCATATTAAGAGATAGAATCCTGACGTGAAATATTATGTAACCAATACTCACTACCCTTATAAATATCATTCATATAGAATCTAATAACAACAAACACTTACAGGTAAATAGTCTTTCAACACCATACATAAGAAACCACAATCTCACACACAATAACAACCCAACACACAACCTTATTGGAACTATAGAAAAGAGATTCCACATTGAACTTTATATACATACTATCAAAAATAGCGAACCTGCTTGATACAAGCAAAAAGAAGATATCAAAAGGAAACATTGAAGAGTCTGAAGAAAATTTAAACCAATTCCAAGGTGAGAAATATCTTCTGGAGAACTCTAAGAAAATTTCATACTACTTATTAACGAAAAATTCGGAAGACGAAAGAGCTTTAATATGTATAGCAGAAGCATACTTTCAAGATGCTTACCTAGGTGGGCTGTCTTATAAGAAAACCATCCTACTAAAAGGTTACATTTGGATCCTAAAGACACTTTCGATAAACCCAAAAAATGAAGATGCCAGATCCCTACAGGCCCTGTTCCTGCTCTACCTAAAAGGGCCGCGACAAGCGGCACACTTATTAGATAACATACAGAATTGGAGAGCAAGTTTTGCAAGAGGCATGATTGCCTCGGTAAATGATGATCCTACACAAGTTGAATTACACTTGGTGAAAGCAAGTGATAACTGTCCCAAAAATAGAAAAGCCTTTCTGGTAAATCATACGGGTGTGACGCTATCCATGTTAGGTCAGACCAAAAAAGCAATTTTTTATTACAGGCAAGCGATAACCATTGATCCAAATTTTGCATGGCCATACTATAATTTAGGACTGGATGAGGAAAAAATCGGCAATATAGAGGCAGCTAATAAATATGCAAACGAAGCACTATCCAGAATGGAATTTGAGTATGCTTCAGATTTAGATAATAGAACAAAAAGTGACTAACCAAAACAACTTTAAAAATCACCCTTAGCCTGGCAGCTGTCGCTTCTAAAAAATTACCCAGCCAGGGGTCAGGTTCCACCAACTAACCTCCTCCTTTACCATGGCTTGGACCGGGCTCTGGCTCCCACTATTAGCTTTGTCCAGCCGAAGTTATTGCAGCTGTCCTTGGGGACCCTAATCCCAGCGACCTCCCAGTCCATCGCCGTGAAGACGTTCAATTTCCCTGCCCTGCTTGTCGTGGATGATTCAGAAGATCAGTCGATCGATATCACCGTCTGCTAAACGGCAGTGCATACTTTAAAGTTTTCCGGCGGGGTTGAAGGCTAAGCTGAGAGGACAAGGTAGTGAGGATACGGCCACCAGCGATCGTACTTATGGGTAAGTTTATCTTTGCCTTGCTAATCCGCAGTCACACGGCCGATGACACCGTAGTCCCAGCACAGTTTACGGTGTCTATCTTTCTCCTTTCATTGAAAAAAAATCTGGGGCTTATCTGCCTTTTCATAGGCATCAGCCACATTATAGTTAAGTTCATTCAACAAGTGAAACCTAGATTGCCAACATAAGTGACACACGTTTACCCACCAAAAATTCCAGTGGGCTCAAGTAATTTAACACCTTCCTGGGGCGAGTATTGATTCGAAACACTGCATCATCAATACGGCTTTTTGGTATCTTGCCAATTTCCACTCCTTTCGGGAAGAAGCGTCTCAAGAGACCATTAGTGTTTTCGTTCAGCCCACGCTCCCAGGAGT
Organism: Microbulbifer echini; assembly: GCF_041447225.1. Taxonomy (NCBI): domain Bacteria; kingdom Pseudomonadati; phylum Pseudomonadota; class Gammaproteobacteria; order Cellvibrionales; family Microbulbiferaceae; genus Microbulbifer; species Microbulbifer echini. The sequence continues at coordinate 221,496 of NZ_JBGMEL010000007.1, forward strand.
GGTAAGGTTTCGCAAAATATATTCTGCATCCTAGCTTCTGCGCGATCGATTGATGACCTGCGAATTCTCCGCCATTATCGAAGGTGATGGTTTTACAGATGGCCTGATATGGCTTCAGCATCTGCTTTATTGCCCGACCCACTGTTTTCTTGCTCTTATTTGGGACTCTACGAGTGAGCAATAAATGGATGCAATCCTGAGCATCGTATTCGTAGCCAGTGATCAGAAAACTGCTTAAAGGTTAATTAAACGACAATAGTTTATTCTGACCCCATTTATTCCAAAGTCTAAACTAAAATTCGGTTTTGAATCTGCCATTAGCTTCATATGTATCACTTCTTAAAAAATTTTTCAAAAAACCCCAAATCTTTCCACTTTCTTTTTGCATACTCTGGAACGTCGATTTTCTGTAGTAAGAAGGGGGACAAGCTATATAAAAGGGCATATTCAAAGTAACCTTTTTTCTTGGGTGAGGTATAGATAAAAACTTCTTTTTCCAGAAAGTTGAACTCAATCTCAATTGATGAATTAAACTTATCACAGTGTACAAAAGTGGTAACTTTATCACACACCTCCAAATCAATCTCCAAGCCCGTATTAGTCTCAAAAATAGATTTTAAAGAACTCAGATCGACTAAGTCTTCTCTTAACTTATAAGATTCTCTGCATAAAGCCATTATTAAAACCACTTATGGATTAGTGAAGGAGTTTTTGCCCACCATGGAGGGTTTATTCCTCCTGCTTTTAATATGTCACAAACAGCAGACGTACAACTATTATTAAGTAAATTATATGGACCAGTACTAGCCTGAAAACTCATTTCATCTGCTTTATAAAGAGCAGCCCTAGCTTGATCAATATCTATCTCCCTAGTGGATATTTTGGTGCTCTTAGAGATTTTCGCACCATGCCTTAAAGCTGTGTCTTGCCCGCCACGAATCAAGCCCAATACACCTCCTGCAGACTCAGTCATCACTAAATCAAACCATTGTGTCTCTTCCCCTGGTAAAGTGATGCCAATGTAATTATGCCCTACTGGTTTATTGGGCCGATAAGCAACATGAATCTGTGCTTTTTGCTCTTCGCACTTTAAGCCAAGAGGATCAGTCCAGCCCAGAGGATTAGGGGTATACATATAATTGTTAGATCCCCCCAACAACCCAATCGGATCCTGCTGAGTAAACTCCCCAACCTGCGGATCATAGTACCTAAACCGGTTGTAATGTAGTCCAGTCTCTTCATCGAAGTACTGCCCTTGGAAGCGGATCGGTTGCTCCACCTGATTTTCATAGGCCAGGGCAATATTGCCATAGCTCTTATAGGCAACACTCCATACCACTTCGCCTTCTTGATTGGTGAGAGTATCTGGGGTTCCCAGGTGATCCAGATGGTAGTGATAAACCTGATTATCTTCTCTTAGTGCAACCGGTTTGAAAGTGCCCGGTTCAAAGTAGTAGGTACGGGTATTGAGATCCTGCTGGGTCTGGGTATCGACTTTATTTTCCTGCAGGAGTACGTCGCCATCCCAGAGGAAATGGGTTTGTTCACTATCTGTTGCTTTACCAACACGGCGCCCCAGGGGGTCGTATTGGTAGTGGATCACCTGCTGGAACTGTTCTGTGCCCTTCTCTACCTTGAAGCTTTTCTACACGTACCAGCTGTTGCCGGCTGTTGTAGTGGTAGCGGGTTTGCAGTTTTTGTCCTTTACCGCGTAGCTCGGCGATACGGTTGCCGTGGATATCGTAGCGGTAGTGGGTATCACCACGAAAAGCTAGGCGATTGCCTTTGACCTGAGTAGCGTTGGCCTGTTGTATGGCTTCCTCTTTCGAGTTAGCGGCGGCAAGAATATTGTGTGCGGGGTCGTGCACAAAGTATTCAGGGTTGGGGCCGTCTACCTGGGTGAGGCGATCGAGGGCGTCGTAGTGGTAGCTGCGGGTGCCGCGCAGGCTGTCCTCAATTTGGGCGATCTGGCCGGCTTTGTTGTACTGGTAGCTGCGCTCAAGGATGGAGTTTGACCGAGTCGGATCGGATACCGGACCATTGGCCTTGCCCAGGCGCAGTTTTTGCAGGCGGCCCTGAGGATCGTAGTCTCTCTGGCTTTCCAGCCCATTGCCGTGTTGACGCTGGCTTTCCCTGCCCTGTTCATCGTGACTGACGCTGGTGATCAGATGATCGGTGTCGTCACCTACTGGGCGGCGGTGCAGGCTTTGGAATTGGCCGGCGGGGTTGAAGGCGAAGTTCAGTACTTCACCATCGGGTAATGTTGTGGCAATACGATTGCCGGCGGCATCGTATTGGTGGCTCAGTTTGTCTTTGCCCTGCCAGTCGGCTACAACACGGCCGTTGGCATCGTACTCCCAGTAGCACTCACCGTTTTCGTTAGTAAGGCCAATTAAATTGCGCTCGCCGTCGTAGTGGTATTCCAGGCGGCTGCCGTCGGGTTGGTGTGGGGCTTAACCTGACTGAGGCCGTCGTAGGAGTAACAGGTACTGCGACCTTCGGAGTCGGTGACTTCGGCCAGTAACCCCGGAGGGTTGTAGCTGTATTGGGTGCGGCGCCATCTGGAGTGGTCACCGCATGGATACGATCCTGAGCATCGTATTCGTAGCCAGTGATCAGAAACCTGGTTAAAGGTTAATTAAACGACAATAGCTTACTCTGACCCCATTTATTGCAACTTTAAGAATTTAATCGTTATGGAAATATTTAAAAGAACCACAACCCAGGGTAACTTCCGAATGGATATAATCGAAGATTCCACATTTAGAATTAATAATTCGACCAAGACATATGGAACCTATCTTAAACAGCAATAACGATCAAGACTGAATATGACAGGAAGGGCAATTGTTAACAGCTTAAAAGAAAGGGGTACCAACGCTCTTAAAAATCACACACTTCATAAAGTAATTTTAAATTACCAACACTTTCTTTCGCCCTCAACTTCCACCAAACATTCTAAACACTGCTCGAACACTGATCACAATAAGAAATATTATGAAACTGACTCGACACAAACACCTGCATCACGAAAAAAATTAATTAAAATATCTTTATCTTTCACAGATTTAGTCACCCCAAGCATAATTTCTCTAGGTTTACTTTTAGTTATCAAACCTAGCCGCCATCGAATAGGATGTTTTTTTTCATATTTTCATTCCTAGCTTTATTTTCTTTCATATAAATTCGAAATTCAGCCTTCCTCTCCGGCCGCTCTTTGGCAAGGATTTTCCTTATATTTTTCATTGGGAGCACTCCCTTCCCCCTTGACAGCTGAATTTCTTTACTACTTATTGTGCACACAACCTCATTAACATCTGAAGGCTTTTTCAACCACAAATAGCCTTCAGAAAAAATTTCAACATAAAAGTCAGATCCATAAGCTTTATCCATCATTCTTCTCACTTGAACTAACTAGCTTTTTAATTGAGGAGTGTAGTTTTTTCGGTCTACGAACTATCTTACCTGCATCAGGAGGAGTCACTCCTGCAGCCTCACTAACCTCACAAGAAAAAATTGCACACTGTCGGTTGAGTAGATTGTATTTGAATTCCCCTGATTCTGTTTTATCCGTATATTCATAAATTCTCTCAAGTGTCTTATCAGCCTTTTCTCTTGTAATTGGAGTAGATAATGTCGCAAAATCTGGGTTTCTTGCAGATATTTCAGCCAAAGTACCAGAATGAATATATCCTGGCGACCCCTTCAAAGCATTAAATAAATCTTTAGGGCCAGTATAATTCTCCATAGATAAACCAGCTAAAATTTCATTTCCACTTGGATCAATTACAGCCACAACTGCATGTCCAGTTAAAGAACTTGAGTAAGCACCAATAACTAGTTGATGATCTTTCTCGGGTGGACAATCTTTACTTTTTAAACCATATGGATCAATCCACCTAATTGGATTAAGGGCATATTGATAGTTATTTACTCCACCATGGAGTCCTATCGGATCCTGCTGAGTAAACTCCCCAACCTGCGGATCATAGTACCTAAACCGGTTGTAGTGCAGCCCAGTCTCTTCATCAAAGTACTGCCCCTGAAAACGAATCGGTTGGTCTATCTGATTTTCATGGGCTAAAGCAATATTACCGTAGCCCTTATAAGCAACACTCCACACCACTTCACCATCTTGGTTGGTGAGGGTATCAGGGGTTCCTAGGTGATCCAGATGGTAGTGATAAACCTGATCACCTTCTTTTAACCCAACAGGTTTGAAAGTGCCCGGCTCGAAGTAGTAAGTACGAGTATTGAGATCCTGCTTGGTCTGGGTATCGACTTTATTTTCCTGCAGGAGGACATGACCATCCCAGAGAAAATCGGTTTACTCGCTTTCACTCGCTTTACCAATACGACGCCCTAAGGGGTCGTATTGGTAGTGAATAACCTGCTGGAATTGCTCTGTGCCGTTTTCTACCTTGAGC